>JAPKYX010000110.1 GCA_026394075.1 Acidobacteriota bacterium | reverse complement strand
GAGTTTACCAGGGTCTAGCAGGCTGCGGAAAAAGGCGGACGACCGCTTGCTGACGCGCGCGGCTCAGAAGAAACGCGCGCGTATTTTCAAAAACTTACAGAGCCACGACCGTGAGGGAGTGGTATCGCGAAACCCTTTTTCGCAGCCTGCTAAGGAGCAAGGCGGCGGGCTACTTGGTGGGGGCCAGATTCGGCTCCATGAACTCAACGCGGGTGCCGTCGGGGTCATAGAGGTTTGCGAGCCAGCGCTTGTTACGGCCAATGCGCGGGCGGAAACGGTCCGTATCGGCGACGCCGCGGATTTTCAGGCGACGCCAGGTCTCCGCAATGTCGGGGGTCTCCAGGCAGATGTGCTGCATGCTGCCCAGTTGATCGGGCGTTGGCGTCTGGCCGCGGGTCAGCATCAGTTCGATGTAGTCGCCGCGGGTGCCGGGCATGCGCAGGTTGATCCAGCTGATGGTTGAGTCGTTGGGTCCGCCGCGCCAGAATTCCGTGAAGCCCAACTTGTCGCGATAAAAGGCCAACGCCTTGGCTTCGTCGGCCACGGTGAGGCCCGTGTGAGAGAGGCGGCTGGATAGGCGGCTTTTGGAGACGGCCCAGGTCCGGCGGCCGGCCATGGTGGAGGTCCGGACCACCTCGACAAAATCGATCCGGTGGCCATCGGGGTCAGTGATGGAGGTGAACCAAGTGCCGTCGGGTGCGGTGCGGGTTTCGGTGGAGGTGATCCCTCGTTCGGTCAGCGCCTTCCGGGTTTCGGCGACGCTTGAGACCTCCAGCGCCAAGTGCGAGAACCGGTCCGGCTGGCCCTTCCGGCCGCCTTCCAGCGTGACGGCGTACTGGTCGTCATTCACCTTGTAGTAGGTGGCACCTTGGGCGTTGAATGCTTCCGAGAAGCCCAAGACACCCGTGTAGAACTCCCGCGCGCGGTTCGTATCGGAGACCCGGAAGGCCGAATAAACGATGCCCTTGATGGGAAGCTCCGCCGCCGACGCGGCAGCCAGCGTCAGTAAAGCGGCGGCGATTCTCATTTGGCGGGCGAGGCCGCTGGTGCGGCGGGCTTGGAATCAGAAGAAGACGTGCTGGAGGACTTGGTGTCCGACGAACTCGACGAGGACGAGCTCGAATCGCCGGAGGACTTGGACTCAGAGCTGCTGGATGAATCAGAGCCACCTGCGCTGGCCCCGCCGCCCTTTTTGGCGCCGGAATAGCCGTCCTTGTACCAGCCACTACCCTTCAGGTGAAACGCCGGGGTGGAGATCAGCCGATCCACTGCATCCGGTTGGCCACACAGTTCACACGTGGTCAACGGAGCATCGGCAAACTTCTGCAACTTGTCGAAATGCTTTCCACACAACCGGCACTTGTATTCGTAAAGAGGCATAGCTAACGGAGAATTAAGGGTCCTATTTCTTGGGTGGTTCGACTGATTTGGCGGCTGTCTTAGGCACGCCGTTGATCAGGACGTCGATGGCCTTTTTCAGCAGCGGGTCTTCACCCGTGCGCGGCTTCGTTTCGACGGGCTCCGGTGCGGCGGTGTCATCGTCGCTGTCGACCGGTTCTGGTGCGTCGGCCATCGGTACGCTGGGTGTTACGGCCTTGTCCTGAATCGAGAGGCCGGAGGGCGAGTAATATTTGGCCACGGCCAAAATCAGGGCGCTGCCGTCATCAAGGGTGATCGCTTTCCGCATCGCGGCATCGCCGTAGGTGCGCTCCCCTACCACTTCGGCACGCTTCAGATCGAGCAAGGCCGCCGCGGCCACTTCGGCTCCCGCCGCAGTGCCCCGATTGGTCAACACGACGACGGGAAGCTTGGTCACCTGTTTGGCCGGCGCCGCGTCGAAATTCTGCTTCGTCACGCGCTGGCCTTGGAGGTAGCCCATCAGGCCCTTGTCCAGAAACAGATTGGCGAGCGACAGGCCATCTTCCGGCGCGCCATAGGCGCAGCTGCGCAGGTCCAGCACCAGGCGCTTGGCACCCTGCTTTTCCAGGCTCTCAATCGCCGACGCGACTTCCTTGATCTTGTTGGGTTCAAGCGTTTGCAGCGCGATATGGCCCGTCTGATCCGGCAACATCTTCGACTGGACCGCCGGGAACTTCACGTTGGCGCGATTCAGCGTCACTTTCTGCGATTCCGGCTTCCGGGTCCGCAGCACCGTCAAGTCGACCGGCGAACCGGCGTCGCCCTTCAACAGCAGCTCCGCATAGGCCAACGGCATGTCGCGGGTGGCCACGCCCTTGATCGATTCGATCATGTCGCCCGTGTTCAAGCCTGCCTTGGCGGCCGGCGATCCGGGGATGGCGTCCACGACGCCGATATAGCCGAAGCGCTTGGAGAGAATCAGGCCGGTGTCGGCGCGCTTCTGGTCTTTCTGCTTCTGGTACTGCTTAAACTGGTCCGCGCTCAGGTAGCTGGCGTAGGGGTCCACTGCCTCCAGCAAGCCGTTCACAGCACCCATGGTGACGCCCTTCAGGTCGGGCTCCTCCACGTAGTCGCTCTTGATGCGCGACAACACCTCGGTGAAAACCGCGATGTGCTTATAGGGGTCCTCGGACGTCGCTCCGCGGCCCATGACGGCCCCGACCAGCAGCGCCCCTACCAGGACAGTGGAGAATGAAACGAAGGCTATGTTGAAACGGCGATTCAATGGGTACACTCCCGCCGACTCAAGTATAACAGGGTGATTCTGAACATTATGCGTATTCTCATCTTCATCCTCTGCGCGTTGGCCGGCACCTCGATAGACGCGCAGTGCACGTATTCGGTAACACAATCTGCGTATTCTGTTCCGGCTGGCGGAACGTCCGTGGTCGCGCCCCTCAGCCTGAGCGTCACCACCCAGGCCGGGTGCACCACGGCGGCCACTTCGCAGGCGGATTGGATCAGCATCGTCAACGCCGCCGGAACCGGCAGCCGCAACATTTCCTTTAGCGTCACCGGCAATCCCGGCGTTGCGCCTCGCGTGGGCCAGTGGACGGTGGGCGACAAGACCATCGCCGTCACGCAGGCGGCCGACTGCTCATTTACCCTGACGCCCGCCTCGGCGTCGCTACCGGCGGCGCGCACGCCGTCGTCCTTCCTGATCAATGCCAACGCCAACCGTTGCGCGTGGACGGCCGTGCCGCAAGATAGCTGGCTGACGGTTTCTTTGGGCGGGTCCGGGACGGGTGACGGCACGTCGGGCTATACCGCCGAACAGAATCTGACCCCCGCCGCCCGGACCTCCTCGATCCTGGTGGTGAACAGATCGCACACGGTGAATCAGGCTGCGGGCAATTGCAACTACACGTATGGTTTGGGCATTCCGGGCATCGTTCCGGCTGACGGTGGCACCTACAAGCTGCCGATCTCGACCAGTTGCGTCTGGCAGGTGCGGTCCACCGTCGATTGGATCAGTTTTGCCTCTCCCACCACCGGGACGGGCACGGGCAGCGTGGATGTGGTGATCGCGAAGAATGCCGGGTTCGGGCAGCGGTCGTCACGGATTGAGAACTGGAACTCGCCCTTCACGGTGACGCAGGCCGGGCAACCTTGTGCGCTGACGCTGAATCCCTCCCCGGTCAACTTTAGTGCCGCGGGTGGCACCTCCAGCATTGGCGTCACCGCGCCCTGCCCGTGGACGGCTACCACCACCACCCCCTGGATCACGATCGGCACGCCCACCGCGAATAGCTTTCCCGTGAACGTGATTGCGAACCCGACCACTGACCGGCGGTCCGGCCTGGTGCGCGTGAACGACGTGAATCTGGTGGTGACGCAAGATGGAGCGACCTGCGGCTTCAAGTTGACGCCCTTGAGCGCGACGCTTCCGTCGTCGGCCGCCAGCGAGACGGTGCAAGTGGAGACCACCTGCGCCTGGTCCGCCACCAGCAGCGTTCCTTGGATGCGGGTGACGGAGGCGACGCCCACGCTGCTGCGCTATGCCGTCGATCAAAACGGCTTGACGACGTCGCGGACGGGAACGCTGAATCTCACCGGTCGCGTGGGTGCGAGCAACGTGCCGGGACCCGCCTTTACAGTGCGGCAGGCGGGACAGGCGCCGCTGTTCACGCTGGCCGATCTTCGCAACGGGGCCAGCTTCATCACTGGGTCTATCTCACCGGGCGAGATCATGACCATCTTTGGCACCGGCTATGGCCCCGCCCAGCTGGCGGTGCCGGAGATCACGCCCGCCACCACCTTCTATCCCACCTCGCTTGCGGGGGTGCGGGTGCTGGTGGACAACATCGCCGCGCCGGTCACGGCGACTATTGGCGGAGACCGGCCGCAGGTGAACTTTGTCGTTCCCCACAGCGTCGCGGGCAAGCGTCAGGTGGAGGTCCGGCTGGAGTACAACGGCGTGTTGTCCGATCCCGTTTCCGTGGGCGTCACTGCCGCCAACCCGGAGATTTTTGCGCTGACACCGGAGGGGCAAGGGGCCGTGTTCAACGAGGACTACACCGTCAATAGCGTCAGCCAACCGGCCAAGCAGGGCAGTGTCGTGGCGATGTTTGCCACCGGCGGCGGCGTCACCAGCCCGCCCAGTGTCGATGGCTTTATCGTTCAAGGGGAACCTCTGCCCAGAACCATCGCGAAGGTGCAGGTGCTGGCCAATAGCCAGCAGTGCGAGGTGTCGTATGCCGGGGCCGCGCCGCTGTTGATCTCCGGCGCCCTGCAGGTGAACGCCAAGCTGCCGCCGGGGTTGCCAGCCGGTGCATTGGAGCTCACTTTGATCGTGGGCGAAGTGCGCAGCCAGCGCCGAATCACGATTCAAGTAGAGTGAAGATGAAAAATAGGCTACACTCTCTAGTTTCCTCATGAGCCCGGCGGAACTTCCAGCTCCATTTCGAAATTATCAATTGGATGTCGCTTGGGACGAGATGTTTTCGCCCGACGGCACGCCCCGTCCGCACTACCAGGCGCTGTATGAATTGATGCAGCAACTGCCCGCCGATGAGATCCGGCGGCGCAAGCAGGCGGCGGACTTAAGCTTCCTCCACCAGGGCATCACCTTTACGGTCTACGGCCGGGAAGAGGGCACCGAACGGATCTTCCCGCACGACCTGCTGCCCCGGATCATCACCAACAAGGAATGGACGCTGATCGAGCGGGGCCTGGAGCAACGCATCGTTGCGCTGAACCTGTTCCTCAAAGACATCTACAACGAGGGGCGGATTCTGGACGCCGGCATCGTGCCGCGCGAGATGGTCTATTCGTGCAAGCACTTCCGGCGGCAGATGAAGGGCCTGCGGCTGCCCAAGGACCTCTACATCACCGTCACCGGCACGGACCTGATCCGCCACCCGGATGGACGCTTCCTGGTGCTGGAAGACAACCTCCGCGTGCCGTCCGGTGTCAGCTACATGCTGACGTCCCGGCAGGTGATGAAGAAGGTGTTTCCGCAGTTGTTCCAGCAGTGCGGCGTCAAGCCGATTGAGGATTATCCGTCGGCGCTGCTGGCGACGCTCCGCACGCTGGCGCCTTACGGCAAGCATGATCCCACCATCGTGCTGCTGACGCCGGGTGTCTACAATTCGGCCTACTTTGAGCACACCTATCTCGCCCGCCAGATGGGCATTGAGCTGGTGGAAGGCCGGGACCTGGTGGTGCACGACAACAACGTGTGGATGCGCACCACGGCGGGGTTGAAGCAGGTGGACGTGATCTACCGCCGCATCGATGATGACTTTATCGATCCACTGGCGTTCCGCAAGGACACCATCCTGGGTGTGCCGGGTCTGTTCAACGCTTACCGCGCGGGGAATGTAACGTTGTGCAATGCGCTGGGAACCGGCGTGGCGGACGACAAGGCGCTGTACGCCTACGTGCCCAAGATCATCAAGTACTACCTGGGCGAAGATCCGATTCTGGATAACGTCGATACCTACATCCTCACCGACGATGCCTCGCGCCAGCATGTGCTGGCCAACCTGGACAAGCTGGTGGTGAAGGCGGTGGGTGAATCGGGCGGCTACGGCATGCTGATCGGGCCGCATTCCACCGAAAAGGAACGGGAAGAGTTTGCGCGCCGGATCACGGCCGATCCGCGCAACTACATCGCCCAACCGACGCTGATGCTGTCGCGCGGGCCCTGCTTTATTGATGGCCAAGTGGAGGCGCGCCACGTGGACTTGCGCCCCTACATTCTTTATGGCGACAAGGTAACGATTGTGCCCGGGGGCTTGACGCGCGTGGCTTTGCGGAAGGGTTCGCTGGTGGTGAACTCCTCGCAGGGCGGCGGCAGCAAAGATACCTGGGTACTCAACGAGTGAGGATGTTGTACAACTAAGCGCGGGCTTGGCCCGCCTGTTCGCCCCGTTCGCGGACCTGTCCGGATTCGCTGGCTCAATCGAACATAACGCCCATGCTCTCACGCGTCGCAGATAGTCTCTATTGGATGGCCCGGTATCTGGAACGGGCCGAACACACGGCCCGGTTGGTGGACGTGCACCTGAACCTGATGCTGGACCAATCGCCCCTCACGGCGGATCGCCGGTGGGGCCGGGTGCTGGCCAGCCTGGGCAGTCCGCTGCCTGCGGGCGACGCCGCCGGAGCCTACACCCACGTGCAGGCCATGGTGTTTGACGCGGCCACCCGATCCTCCATCGTTTCCTGCATCATGCATGCGCGCGAAAATTTGCGCCAGGTGCGCGAACAGATCTCCAGCGAAATGTGGGAACAACTCAACCGGATGTTCCACGCCGTCAAGCGCGTGCAGTATGAAGAGATGCACGACTCCCACCCGGTGGAGTTTCTGGCCGCCATCAAGGAGGGGACGCACCTGTTCCAAGGCGTCACCGATTCCACCATGACCCACGGCGAAGGCTGGCAGTTTATCCAGATCGGCCGGGCACTCGAACGTGCCCGCTGCGTTGCCACCCTCCTCGACGTGCACTTCAACGAGTTCTATGTGCCGCATGACCGGCAGCAGGAAGCGGCGGATCACCTGGAATGGATCGGGCAAGGCTTACACCGCCGATTTGTCGCCGGACCGCATTGTTGAGTTTCTGCTGCTGAACCATGAGTTTCCGCATTCGGTGCGGTTCTCGGTGGACATGCTGCAGACGGCCTTGAACGCGCTGCCCGAGGCGACCGCATCGAAGAAAGCCGGTCGCGTGGCCCGCCTGGCTGGCCGGTTACGCGCTTCGCTCAGCTTTACGCCGGTGGATGAGATCATGCTGGGCGGCATCCATGGTTACCTGGACGGCATCCAGCGCCAGTGCGGCCAGATCCACGCTTCCGCCTATCAGGGCTATATCGATTACCCCATCGACACCGCGGTGCTCGCTTAACGCCATGTACTTCTCCATTCGCCACCTCACCCGCTTCAAGTACGACTCTCCGGTGCAGGAAAGCATCATGGAGGTGCGCAAGCAGCCCCGCTCGGAAGGCTTGCAGCTCTGCTTGTCGTTTGATCTCACCGTCAGCCCCAAGGCCCGCGTGCTGCAGTATCGAGACTATCTGGGCAACACCATCCACCACTTCAACGTTCCCGGGAAGCACACGCAATTGCAGGTGCTGGCCGAGGCCCGCATCGAGACGGGCGCGGCGCCGATGCTGCCTCCACGGCTGGGGTTTGACGCCTGGGGGGAGCTGGACAACATTGTCCACAACGGCGACTACTCAGAGTTTCTGATGCCCAGCGACTTCGCCAAGCCGACCCCCTGGCTGAATGAGCTGGCCGAAGAATTGAATATCGTCCGCCGCGATGATCCGCTGACCGTGCTGGCTGAAGTGAACAGCGGCATCTTCAGCGCTTTTGATTACGTCCCCAAATCGACCAAGGTGGATTCGCCCATCGATGACGCGCTGAAGGCGCGCAAAGGCGTCTGCCAGGACTTTACGCACATCATGACCGCACTGGTGCGGCATTATCTGCGCGTCCCTTGCCGCTACGTCAGCGGGTATCTCTACCACGGCCGTTTTGACCACGACCGGTCCGCCGATGGCGCCACGCACGCCTGGGTGGAGGCGCTGCTGCCGGGCCTGGGCTGGATTGGTCTGGACCCCACCAACAACCTCCTCGCGGGTGAGCGCCACATCCGCACCGCGATTGGTCGAGACTACAACGACGTTCCACCGACGCACGGCGTCTTCAAGGGCAACGCCCGGAGTGAACTGTCTGTATCCGTGCACGTGACGCCCACCGACACGCCGCTGCCGCTGGATGTCGAGATGCTTTCTCCGATGGCCTTCATTGTGCCGCCTGAGGAAGAAGAAGCTCAACTGGCGCAGCAACAACAGCAGCAACAGCAGTAGGCGATTCGCTCTTTTCGCAGCAGTATCGAACGAACCGCATGCTCGCGCATGGCGGCTCAGAATCGGTGTTCTGTCGCCGCTAGCCCAGCAGTTGCTTGAGCGCTCCATCGAGCGTCGGGTAAGCGAACTCAAAACCTGCGGCCTGCGCGGCCCGCGGCAGCACGCGCTGGCTGCCCAGCAGCACTTCGGCCATCTCGCCATAGAGCAGTTTCAAGGCGAACCCGGGGATCGGGAAGATGGCGGGGCGATGGACGGCGGCGGCCAGAGACCGGGTGAACTCGGTGTTGCGGACCGGATTGGGGGCCGTGGCATTCACGGGGCCCACCACCATGTTCTCGGCGGAATAGACCAGCAGCGACACCAGGTCGTCCACGTGGATCCAGCTCATCCACTGCTGGCCGCCCGCGATCACGCCGCCTATGCCCAGCTTGAACGGCAGCAGCATCTGCTTCAGCGCCCCGCCTTCCGGCCCCAGCACGATGCCGATCCGGAAGTTCACTACCTGAATGCCCGCCCGCTCCGCGCGGTTGGCCTCCGCTTCCCACTCTTCACAAACCTCCGGCAGAAAGCCCTTACCGGGAGCGGAGGCTTCGGTGAGTTGTTCATCGCCACAGTCGCCGTAGAGGCCGATAGCGGAGGCGCAGATCAGCACGGCGGGTGGCTTGGGCAGGCGGCTCATCGTGTTGACGAGGCTGCGCGTTCCCTCCACGCGGCTGGAACGGATCTGGCGCTTCGCCTCCGGCGTCCAGCGCTGGGCGACGGGTTCGCCGGCCAGATGGACCACGATGTCGACGTCACGAAATGGCTCTGCCGCCGGGGGGGCGTTGAAGTCCCAGTAGTATTGGCCGACGTGGCGCAGCGGCGACGGCCGCACTTTGCGGGTAAAGTACCCGACGGGGTGTTGCCGCTTCAAAAGCTGGGCGATCAGCCGGTTTCCGATGAAGCCTGTGGCTCCAGTGAGGAGAAAGTTCATGGACGTTTCTTAGTCTACGAGTAATTGCATCACGGCAAGCGGAACGGATCTTTGCCGGTGCGTTCCAAAAACTCGATTTCTTTCAGATAGGCACTGACGTCGGTCTTGCGCTTCATGCCGTCAAGCGACATCCAGCGGATCTGGCCGAAGACGGGCCGCTCGTTCCAGGGCCGGTCGTGCAGGCCGAAGCACCACAGGATGTTCGTGTAGGTGTTGGGGTCCCGGCCATCGAGCGCATAGCGATCATGCAGGTAGACCATGGTCTCCAGCGCGTGCTGGCAAGTGGGAGACCACTCGATGATCTTCTTACCCCAATACATCCGGTAGTAGCCGTGGATCTTGCCGCGCAGCAGCATCTCTTTCTGGCAGGCGTTCCAGAGGTCGTCGTGCGTGGCGGCGTGCTCAAACTGCTCGCGGGTGTAGGATGGCTGGCGCGGGTCAACTGAATGCTCCCGCAGCGTCTTCTTGGCCCAGTCCGGCAGATTGCACATCGTGTCCGGCCGCTCCACCCAGCGGGCGTAGTTGAAGGCGAGTTCGCGGCGGACGATCAGCTCTTCCAGATACTCATCGGCTGAGCCGTTCTGGGCCAGCGCCGCGTCGCGGACGGTGAGCGCCAGATCGAGCGCGGAGATGTGCCCGAAGTGCAGATAGGGGCTCATATTCGACGTCGCGTGTTCCGACGGCTCATTCCGGCCTTCGGCATAGCGGGTCAGGTTCTTGGTGACGAAGTGGTTCAGGTGCTGCGCCGCCACCTGTGCGCCACCGCGATAGCTGAGCGAGGGCGGGATGGCATGGTCGATCTCACAGCTTGCCACCAGGGCGGGGATGTCCGGGGCGGCCACTTCCGTGTGTAATTCTGCCAGCGGCAAGGGGCCGGACCACACTTGGTCCAGCCGGGGCATCGTGAAGGGCTGCAAGTACTGGGGCAGCAGCTTGTGGATCTTGGGGCGGATCGTGTAGGCGGCGTACTCGCGCTTTGCATGCTTCTGCATGGGCACGATGCAGCTGGAATCGACCACCCAATAGGGGCACGTCACCTTGGCGGCGGCGCTGGGGTTCCAGCGGGTGCTGACGAACGTAGGGTAGTCATCAGTAACCACCGCCGCGGCCCGCTCCGCCAGGAGGAAGAGCGCATTGTTGGGGTCCGATGGCCGCCGCCGCAGGTGGAAGAGATACCCGGCACCCAGAGCGCGGAAGTCCTGCGCATTGTCCGGAACGCCTTCCAGGATAAAGGTGTGTAAGCGATCGTTGGCATAGGGGTAGGCGCAGGTGAGCCCTTCGTAGACCAGCAACGGCGTCCCATTCGCGTTTGCCAGATCAATGGCGTGCGCCAACGCGTGGTTGTAGCGGGCGCGGCGGTTCATCTGCGCCCAATAGAGGACAAACTGCCCTTGGCGATTGAGTGGACGGTCGTTGAGGCTGCGGACGCGTTCGATCACCAGTTTCCCCTAATTCTCAGATGGCACCCGGGGTGCGCCCGCTAGAATAAAAGCAGGAATGCGGGCTTTTAACCGGTGGCGGCTGTTGTGGGCGTACCTGCGGGGTGAGCAGAACGTCGCCGCGCGGCCGGTGGAGTACATTGTCGAAACCACCGCCAAGTGCAACATCTACTGCCCGATGTGTCCGCGGGAGACCCACAAGCAGCCCAAGGAAGACATGGCGGACCCCGTGTTTTCCCGCCTGGTTGCGCAATCCGGACCCACGGCGGAGCATATGATGCTGATCGGCCTGGGTGAGCCGTTGCTTGATAACGCCATCTTTGACCGCATCACGTATTGCGACCAGCACGGCATCTCCACACTGCTGTCGACCAACGGCACTCTCCTCGACGAAGCGGCCAGCCGCAAGCTGCTGGCGACGCCGGTGGAGCACATCACGCTCTCCATGGATTCGATGGACAAGGCCACCTACGAGTTCTACCGCAAGGGCGCGAAGTTTGAACGGGTCCGCGATAACTTCCTTCGATTCTGCGAGTTGAAGCATGAACTGAAAGCAAAGGTGCAAGTTGTCGTGCAGATGGTCCGCATGGAGCGCAACCAGCATGAGGTGGCGGACTTCATCAAGTTTTGGAGTGCGGTGCCGGGTGTGGACGCGGTCCGAGTCAAGGAAGACGAAACCGATCTGATGCGTCCGGATGCCGGGCACGAGTCAGCTGAATGGACGCACCCTTGTCACTACTTGTGGCGCGGACCGATGTACGTCAAGCAGTCCGGCGAAGTCTACCCCTGCTGCCAGAGCTACATGCTGGACGGCGCGCCGGTGGGCAACATCGGCACCCAGGATCTCGGCGAGATCTTCAACTCACCCGCCATGCAGGATCTGCGGGCGAAGCACGTCTCCGGGCGCGCGGGCGAAATCGAGATGTGTTCCAAGTGCCGGGTCACCATTCCGCATCCGGTGATGGTGGCCGGTAGCATGATCTTCCACGGCCGCACGGTCCGCCGGCTGCTGCCCTGGATTGAACGGCTCGGCCGCCGCTGGATGAAGCCGCCCCATGTGCTGGTAAAAGACCGGCATGACGAACTCGTGCAGATTGAGCGCCCGTAAGGCGCGAAGTCCGCGGCAACCCTGGGGCTACCGGCAACTCACGCGACACGCTGTGTCCCTCTGCTGGCATTGGGCCTGGGATGAACTACAAGCGGCCAAAAGTTCCGAGCATTCATCCAGGCACTCGGCTTTCCTTGGGGTCATTGCCGAGGGTGGCGGGGGTGGCGGGGGACTAGCCGGCGTGCCACACGACTGGCGGGGCTGTGTGCCTTCTTCCCACCACATCAGGTACACCGCCTTAAAGGTATCAAGCTGCCGCAACGTAGCCGTGACTCGAAGGCGGTCCGGGCAGTTCGGTTCGACGGCCTCGGTGTGCGGAAGGGTCGCGGCGGTGAACCGGGAGTCAATCAGCGTCTCAAACTTCAGAACCGACTGTTGGGTGGGAGGTGGGGTCGGCGGCTGAATCTGCTCGTCCATCGCGGGTTGCACCGCGCCGCACAAGGACCGCATCGCCAAGTCCTTCCGGCGCACCGGATCGCCGGGCCGCGCCGGGCCTGGATCGACGAAGCGCACTGAATCCGGCGGGTGAATCTCCAGCCAACCGGCATACCCGTCCTTGCTATCGTTCCAGCAGAACTTCCGGGCAGTCTCCGCATCACCGTTATTGCGGTTAACCCCTGTCAGCTTGCCGGTGTCCTGCCACAGTGTGCCGCTGATCACCACGTAGTCCCCGGTTTGCAGAGGGGGCCCGCCCGAAGGGGCGTCCGGCAACCAGGCCCAGCGGTTGCCGCTCTTGGCCGGATTTGGATCGGCCACCCAGCCAAACGGGGCCTGGCCCCTGTCCTTGACATGCCAGGAGTTCAGTTCCGCCCAGAACGTGTCCGCCGTAGCCAGCAGAAAATTCCCCGCATCGACCGTGTTTCCGATCACAAACGGAACGCTGACGCTCGGCCCGCCGAAACCGAACGATGAGTTGCCCTTCATCACCGCACTGGCCAATGGCTCCAGCACGCGGCCGCCGGCAACATAGTTCCGGCGGATGAAATCGGAGTCCAACGAGATCGTGTATCCCATATCCTCGTCCTCGTTCGGTGCCGCTCCGCTGGCTCCTCTTTCGGTCATCACCAGAAACCCGGCCACAACTACATCGCGCGTTACGATTGACCTGGTCATGGCCGGCTTGGTGTTGTCGCACGCTTCGCAGCCGAAAACATCCGACGGTCGCGTCACGCCGATGGCGGCGGGTGTGGTCAACGCCACGGTCACCGGCGTGGGCGGTGTCGTGTTGGTTACGGGATCTGCATGCAATTCGACCGAGATAGCCGTTTGACTCCGCATCGCGGGAGACAGGTTGAGCTGCACATTGACGAAGTACGGGCGAAATCCGGAAGCGAGCGTTGTCGTGTCGGCCATGTACCACAGGTCGTCGGGACCTTGTGTGCCATTGCGTTTCGGCACATTTCCGAACCCAATCGCCGGGATCTCGACCCGTACGGCTGAGGTATCGCTTTGAACCCGAAAATGGATGATCCTCGACGGTAGCGCCGCGAAAGTTCCATTCGCGTTTTGCGGCCGAACGGTGCCGGACGACATCACGGTCTCCAAAATCACGGGGCGCAGCGGAGTTGGTGGGGTAGAACTTCCCCTGCCGCATCCCACTAAGGTAAGGGAAACGCAAAAAACTCCGGTCGGAATCCTCATGGCCAAATAGTGTACCAATCTTTCCGCTGAGAACGCATTGCCCGGTGGAGCACGTCACGCTCTCCCTGGATTCCATGAACAAGGCCACCTACGAGTTCTAGCGCAAGGGCGCGAAGTCCGAGCGGGTCCGCGATAACTTATCTTATTCTGCGAGTTAAGGCATTGATTACAAGCAAAGGTGCAAGTGTTGGTGCAGATGGTACGCATGAAGCGCAACCAGTATTAGGTAGCGGACTTCATCAAGATCTGGAGTGCGGTGCCGGGCGTGGATGCGGTTTGGTTGCTGCCCTGGATCGAACGGATCGGCCGCCGCTGGATGAAGCCTCCGCATGTGCTGGTGAAGGACCGGCATGAGGATCTGGTCCAGATCGAACGGAAGTGAGAGCCGCACTCGGCCTGAAGGTCAAAAACTTAGGCCCGGCGCCCTCTGGTAGAGGTAGCCGGGCCTTCGTGATTGCGCAGCTAAAACAGCAGTTTCAGCCCAAACTGAATCGTCCGCGGACCGTTGCCCTGGCCGGTGATGGTGCCAAAGGCCGGCGATTCCACGTTGTTGTTGGGCGCACCAAACACGGGGGTGTTGGTGAGGTTGAACGCCTCGGCCCGGAACTGGAGGGCTAACCGCTCCACGATCTGGGTGGTCTTGAACATGGAGAAGTCCAGCCCTCGGGTGAAGTCGCTGCGGAGGTTGGAGTGGGTGCGGGCCAGGTTGCCGAAGGTGTAATCCTTGGCCACCCGGAACTGCGTGGTGTCGTACCACTTGTCGATGGAGCGGACCGCAATGCGGGCGTCACCACCGACGGCGTCCGGCCGCTGATAGCCGCCGAAGGAGAAGCTATTGTTGGTCGTCTGGCTGAAGATCAGCGGTTGTCCGGAGTTGATGGTGAAGATGCCGTTGGTCTGCCAGCCACCCAGGATGCCGTTGGCCAGCCGGTTCATGTTGGCACCAAAGTGGTGACCTTTGCCGAAAGGCAGCTCATAGTTGAAGTTCACCACCAGGCGGTGGGGAATGTCATAGGAGCTCAGCGACTTTTCACAGGAGCGGCAGAACCAGTTGCGCAGTGTGCCTTGGCCGTCGTTCCAGATGCCGTCTGAGGAGTCGGCCATGGACTTGGACCAGGTATAGGCCACGCCCATGCTGGCACCCCCGCCGAAGCGCCGTTCAAAGCGGACCTGCATGCCGTGATAGCTCGAATTGCCCCAGGCGGGCGAACCAGGACCCACGGACGTAAAGGCCGCGTACTGGCCCCGCAGCAAACGGCCGCGCTGCACGTTCGCCGCACCCAAAGTGCTGGCCGGGTCAATCAAGCCGAAGAATGGATTGGGGACCAGGGCCAGCAGGTTGTTGGCGGGCGTCAGCTGTTCCGGGCGGAGTTGGCCCAGATCGCCTTGCGCCAGTTCATTATGCGTGCCCTTGTTGCCGGCGTAGGAGACTTCGATCATCATCGCGTTGGTGATGTGGCGCTGGATGCTGAAGTTCCATTGCTGGTTGTAGGGCGTCGACATTTCGTCGGCCCAGGCCGAGTTCAGCCCGAAGCCGACGCCAGACATGGCGCCCAGGGCTCGGCCGGTGGGCAGCACGTAGCCTTGCGGGAACGGGTTGCGCAGGAAGTTGGTGGGAGTGATGCCGTCGAGGGTGGCATTCCAAGGGGTGGTGGAGGAATAGGGCGCGCCCGTCCAGCGGTCCGTGGCGGCGAACTTGGGGACGCCGTAGAAGATGCCATAGCCGGTGCGGATGACGGTCTTGGCGTTCAACTGGTAGGCGATGCCAAGACGGGGGTTGAACTTGTGTTCGGCGGAACGAATGCCGCGCCGGCCGGCGGTTTGGTTGTCGCCCGAGAACAGATAGACACCGCGGAGGTCGAGTCCGGTCTTGTCCGACAGGGGATTCTTGGCGTAGGGATCCATCAGCGTCTGCTGATCGTAGCGTTCCGTGTTGGAGCCTTCGATCTCCCAACGGAGGCCGTAGTTAAGTGTGAGCTTGGAGTTGACCTTGAACTCGTCCTGCGCATAGATGGCGTAGTAGCGGCTTAAGTCCGCAGGCTTGATGCGGTGCGTGGCCGCTCCACTGGTGCCGGTGCCCAGCAGGAAGGACGCCAAGCCGATGCCATTGCCGGCGACGCGCGGATCAGGCCCTTGGGTCATGCCGCGGGTGAACGAGAAATTGGCCGGCGAACTGCCGAACTGGGCAAAGCCCAAGCCAAAGGTGCGCCATTCCGCGCCGAACTTCATGCTGTGCCGGCCGGAGATCTTCGACACGTTTCCGACCACCGTGTAGGAGACGTTGTTGCTCTTGTAGGTTGAGCCGTTGTTGGGCCCGACGGAGTTGAAGTCCTGGATGTCGAAACGCGGGATGCGCGGCTGCCGGTCTTCAGCGTCACATCCTGCAGTGACTGTGGCAGGCCCAGCTTGGTCACATCGTAGCCGTATGTGAAGGCCGGACGCCAGGCATCGAACAGGCTCAAGCCGCCGCGAATGTTGATGACGGTGCCGGAGCCAATGGTCTCGGTGTAATCGACGGCCGCATTGTGGGAGCCCCAGTACATGATGCCGTCCGAGGGAGCGGCACCGTTGTCCCAGAAGTCGGCGGCGGCCGTGGCCTGTTTGAAGCGGTTGTAGCGGACGAACGTACGGCGGTTCTGGCTGAAGTTGTGATCCACCTTGAAGTCCACGCGGTCGGTGGGGGACTGCGGCACTTTCTGGATGGCCAGGTTGTTGGCGTTCGTATTGGCGAAACCTGCCTGATTTTGCGCGGGGTAAAGCTTTAGGACGTTCAGCGCGACGGGGTCCATCATCGCCGTGGGCACGCGGTTGCCGGCGAAGGGTGTGCGGATGAACCGGCTGGGATCGTCGGGGTTGGCACGGGTGGTGAAGGGGTCGTAAATGGGGCGGACTGCGCCATTGGCGTTGCGGGTGTTGGAGAAGTCGCCGCCCAACTCGGCTGCGGTGGGCACGGTGAAGGTGGAGAAGCTGCCGGACTTCACCAGCTTCTTTTCGTATAGCGCGAAGAAAAATGTCTTGTCCTTGATGACCGGGCCGCCGGCGCTCACGCCATATTGGTGCTGCTGCAGCGATGCCTTGCGG
>JAPKYX010000066.1 GCA_026394075.1 Acidobacteriota bacterium | reverse complement strand
CTTGATGAACAGCAGGTAGTCGTTATCGGGCGTCGTGACAAACGTCAGCAACGGTACGTCCGACAGCCGGTCCAGTGAGACTTGGGAAACCATGTTCGGGAAGAAGTTCACCACCAACCGGACCTTGACGCCCTCGTCTTCGCAGGACTCAAACACCTGTTCGAGCGAGCGCATCCGTTGCCAGTCGACGGCGAAGATCACTTCATCCACCACGTGATCCTTCAGAAGTTGGTTCAGTTCGTCCAATTCCCAAACTCGCGCCTGCCCGGCGTCGACAAGTGTGGCGGGACTATCCGCACTCTCCCGCACAAAGCCCAACACGACAGCCGCGGGACCACCCTCAGCCCTCACCAGTTGAGCCACCTGCAGGGCCTCGTCTCCGGTTCCCACGATGACGTAGTGCCGCTTCCCGGTCCCGCCTCCCGCCGCGCCACCACCCAGTACCGGCACCAGCAGCCGTCCGGTCAACAGCAACAGAGTATTCAGGGCGACAAACAGCAGCATGAACGACCGGCTGACATCACCCAACTTCAGCAGGTACAGCAGGCCGATCATCACCGTGCCACCCCACAGCGCCTGGCGGATAATCCGGCTCAGGGTACGGCCCGTGTCATGGAAGGCCGGTGCCTGGTAGGCACCCACCGCCAATCCCGCCGCCAACCAGGTGACGATCACGCCGCATAACAGCTCGACAAACAGTGGCTTGGCGAAATAGAACTCGCGCAACGCGGGCAGGCTTTGGCGGATCAGGTAGGCCACGATAAAGGCCGTCGCGGTCAAAAGGGAGTCGGTGAGGGCCAGCCGGACCCGGAGAAACGACTTGCGGCGGTTGAACATTACCGTCCGCGCCCTTCTGTCATTCCGCACTGGTTCGAACCCGGAACGAATGGCCGGAAGTGGAGCGAAAACATCATCACCGGAGCGATCAGACTACAAGTATACCGATCCGCCAAAATGCCCGAAACCGGATCAATGCCAAGATAGCGGGAGTGACTTCCGGCTGGCTGCTCCTCGTTATCCCTGGGTTGATCTGGGGTGCTTCGTTTCTCTTCATCGCGCAAGGCCTCCGCGCACTGGAGCCGAACGCCATCACGTTCCTCCGGATCGCCATCGGCTTCCTCACCCTCAGCTGCTTCCCCGCCGCCCGCAAGCGGGTCGACAAGGCAGACTGGCCGGCCGTAGCCTGGCTGGGGCTACTGTGGTTTGCCTTCCCGTTGAGCATGTTCCCCTTCGCGGAACAGCGGGTATCGTCAGCACTCACCGGCATGGTGAACGGAGCCAACCCCTTGTTCGCCACCGTCGTCGCCTCGTTGATCGCCCGCAAAGCCCCGTCCACTGGTGTGGCGGTGGGCTTGGCGATCGGCATCGGCGGCACCGTGCTGATGGGCTGGCCCGCGCTGAATGAAGGCCGCAGCAGCACCGAAGGCGTGCTGATGATCATGGCGGCGATGATCTCCTACGGCGTGGCGCTCAGCATCGCGCGATCTTTGCAGCAAAAGTACGGAGCCATGCCCGTCATCTGGCGGGCGCAAGCGGTGGGCCTGCTGCTGACCGCGCCACTGGGCATTCCCGCCTTGACGACGGTGAAGTGGCTGCCCGTGCCGCTGGCCTCGGTGGTGGCGCTGGGCATGTTCGGCACAGCCATTGCGAATGTGCTGATGGCCTCCGCCGCGGGCCGCTTTGGCGCGGCCAAGGCCTCCGGCACAACGTTTCTGATCCCGGTGGTGTCGCTCATCTTGGGCGTCGCTATTCTCGACGAGAAGGTGGTGCCATTGTCGCTGGTGGGCGGCGGAGTATGTCTGGCCGGGGCATGGCTGATGAAGCGCGCCTCCAGCCATTAGCCACTGGCGGCTGGCGGGCGGGTGAGCTTCAGCCGCTGCCCTCTTGACCTGCGGCATCCACCCGTGAAATGCTACCCGTCGATGGACCGCCGTACATTTTTCCAAGTCAGCTCCGCCGGAGCTTTCGCCGCCGAGGCCCACATGGCCGCCATGCCCCAGGACACGACGCCCACCCCGCGCCGTGACCTTCGCGCTGGCAAATTGAAGCTGGGCACACAGCATGGCTTCGCCTCGACACCCGAAGGCATGAAGATTTGCGCGGCCCTGGGCGTCACGCACGTTTGTGGCGAACTGCCGTCGCGCAAGCTGGATGAAAAGTGGTCCGTCGACAACCTCTCGCGGATGCGCGACAACTTTGAGAAGGCCGGCCTCGTCATGGAGATGACGGCGCTGCCACTCAGTTCGGCCTACATCACGCGCGCCGAGTACCCGTCCATCATGGCACCCGACCTGCCCGGCGCGATGCCCCGCGACAAGGCCATTGAAGAGATCCAGCAGATCATCCGCAACATCGGCAAGGCCGGCATTTCTTCGGCCAAGTACAACATGTCCATCCTGGGGGTGGTCCGCACGCCACCCACCTATGGCCGCGGCGGCGCGCAGCTGTCCACGTTCAACTATGCCGCCGGCAAGCAGGAACCGGCGCTGACGGAAGCTGGGCCGGTCAGCCATGAACAGTACTGGGAGCGCATCGACTACTTCCTGAAGCGCGTCGTCCCCGTGGCGACCGAGAGCAAGGTGAAACTCGCCTGCCACCCGCAGGACCCGATGATGCCCAAGGACCGCGGCTGGCGCGGTGTCTTTACCGCGCTGGACGGCGACGGCTTCAAGAAGTTCATCGAGATCAGCCCCAGCCCCTACCACGGCCTCAACTTTTGCCAAGGCACCGTCTGCGAAGGCCTGAAGGACCCGGCCAAGGAGATCTTCCACTACATCGACTACTTCGGCAAGCGCAAGAAGATCTTCAACGTCCACTTCCGCAACATCAAAGGCTCTTTCATGAACTTCCAGGAGACCTTCCCGGACGATGGCGTGGTGGACTTCATCAAGTGCGTCAAAGCCTACAAAGCCGCGGGCTACGACGGCATGTTGATGCCGGACCATGTGCCCCACGTCGAAGGCGATAAGGGTGGACTGCAGGCGTTCGCATTTGCGTTTGGCTACATCCGCGCGCTGATCCAGATGGTGGACGCTTAACCGCCACTCAGCCGGGCACTGCCGCCTGATTCCGGGCACAGTAGAATCGAACGATGGACGAGCGGCAGAGGGATCTGGCTTCTGAAGAAACGGTCGCAATGCCGGCCGAGGAGATGGCCGCAGCCGCAACGCCCATCGCCAGCACATCGCGCCCGGCGACGTCCCTTTCGCGCCTGTCCAAGGTGTCGGCGGTGGACGAAGGCCGCTTCATTCCCGGAACCTTGCTGGGTGGGCGCTACCGCATCATTGGCCTGTTGGGCAAGGGTGGCATGGGTGAGGTCTACCGCGCCACCGATCTCACGCTCGGCCAAGCGGTGGCGCTCAAGTTTCTTCCCGAGGCGCTGGCCGCGAATGAGCGGTTCATAGAACGCTTCCAGAGCGAAGTCCGCGTCGCCCGGCAAGTCTCGCATCCCAACGTCTGCCGCGTCTATGACATCGGCGAAGTAGAAGGCCTGCCGTTCATCTCGATGGAGTACGTCGATGGTGAGGATCTGTCCGGTCTGCTGCAACGCATCGGCCGCCTGCCCGCCGACATCCACCGCGACCTGAAGCCCCAGAACATCATGCTGAACAAGCGGGGTGAGCCGGTGATCATGGACTTCGGCCTGGCCGCCATCGCCGACACCATGTCCGGCCCCGAAGCGCGCAACGGGACGCCGGCCTATATGTCACCCGAGCAACTGCGCGGCGTCGAGGTGACCGCCAAGAGCGACATCTATGCGCTGGGCCTGGTGCTCTATGAGCTGTTCACCGGCAAGAAGCCGTATGACGCGCAGACAATACCGCAGCTGCTCGACTTGCAGGATGCCATTCAGCTAACCAGCATGTCGTCGGTCGCAGCGGACATTGATCCCGCCGTCGAGAAGGTGATCCGCCGCTGCCTGGACCCGCAGCCGGCCAAACGTCCCACCACCCCGCTGGCCATCGCCGCCGCGCTGCCGGGTGGCGATCCGCTGGCAGCAGCGCTGGCGGCGGGAGAAACGCCGTCTCCCGAGATGGTGGCGGCGGCGGGCAGCAATGAAGGGCTTTCGCGCAAGTGGGCGCTGGTGTGCCTGGGCATTGTCGTGGTCTGCTTGTTGGCCCAGCCGCTATTGAAGCAACGCGATGGGGCGCTCTATCACGCTCCGATTGAATACCCGCCCGCGGTCTTGCAACAGAAGGCTCGTGAGATGGCGGAGAAGTTTGGCTATGGGCAGAAGCCCAAGGATCAGAAGCTGTGGCTGGTAAATCGCCAGCGCCTGTTGCAGTACATGCAGTCGTTGAAGGTGCCCAAGAACTGGGATGCCTGGCTGGCAGGGGAATCGCCGCTGGCTGCCCGGTACCGGGAATCGCTCCAAGACCTCATCGCCTACCCCACGGGGAATGTCAGTGGAGACAATCCGGCTCCCATCGCGCCGGGCATGGTCGAGATAGAACTGGATGGCCAGGCACGGCTGCGCAGTTTTCATGCAGTGCCTTACGGTGCCGGTCAAGAGCTGCCACAGCCCATCGCGGTGGAGGATGTGTTCCGCGCGGCGCAGTTGGACATGAGCAAGTTCTCGGAGATCGCCCCGCGGACGACGCCACGCAGTGCCACCGACCAGTTGCAGGCTTGGCATGGCCCGCATCCGGTTCTGCCGCAAACCCAGATCACCTTCGAAGTAGGCACCTGGAAGGGACGCCTGACCCACGCGCGCCTGGTTTGGCCGTGGATGAAGGAGGATGGGACGGTCGCACAACAGGAATCCATAGCGGACCAATTGCGGCTGGGCCTCGGCGTATTGGCGGCACTAACGGGCTTGACCTTCGCGGCGCTGCTGGCCCGCCGGAACTGGAAAGCGGGCCGGGCCGACCGGCGCGGGGCGCTGAGGCTGGGCGTGGCGATGACGATTTTTCTGCTGCTGGCCCGGGCCGGACAGGTGCACGCCGTCGTCAGTGTGGAGATGTTGACGCTGGCCTTTGCGTCCTTTGGCATCAGTCTCAGCGCCGGCGTCATCGTCTGGATGCTCTATCTTGCGCTGGAGCCGGCGTTGCGGGCGCGATGGCCACACTCCATTGTGACTTGGAACCGGCTGATCGCTGGGCGCTGGAAGGATCCGCAAGTTTGCGCCCACGTTCTGATTGGGGCTGCCCTGGCTCTGGTGGTGCTGGTGGTCCCCAGTGCCGTCGATCTGAATGCGGTGGAACGCAGCGGCTTGGGCACAGCCGGGAATGTCACCGTGCTGGAAGGTGTCCGCGCCTGGATGGCCACGTATGCCGACAACCTAGCCAACTGCATACAGACGGGCCTGGTGCTGTTCTTCGTAATCTTTGGCTTGCGCCAGGTATTGCGCCGGGATTGGCTGGCCGCCCTGGCCGGAACGCTGTTATTTGCCTTCCTGCAGGGGTTCAGCCCCAGTGAGCCCAATTGGGTCTTTACGTTCGCCATGTATCTGGCGATCTACGCCGTCCTGATGTTTGCCCTGGTGCGGCTGGGCTTGGTGACGGCGATGACCGTGGTTTTCTTCGTCAACCTGCCGGGTAATGCCATCATCGGCATGGACTGGCGCACGTGGTACGCCCCCACCGGTTTGGCGACGCTCGCTGTGTTGCTGGGGTTGACGGTGACGGCCTTCAAGTATTCCCTGGGTTCAAGGGAGCTGTTGGGTGGCGATGAGTCGACGCGCGCCTGGTGAGGTCTCGATTGGTGAGCAAAGCTACACTGATTAGTGTGATGTACCGTTTGGTTCTCAGCTTCGCCATGGCGGGGCTACCCCTGTTGGCCAGCGAGCCGGTCCGCACGCGCAAGGCCATGGTGGTGGCGCAGGAGCCCAATGCCACGGACACCGGAGTTGCCGTATTGAAGGCGGGCGGCAACGCCGTGGATGCAGCCGTAGCGGTCGCCTTGGCGCTGGCGGTGACGCACCCTTCCGCAGGCAACTTGGGCGGCGGCGGCTTCCTGTTGTTGCGTAAAGCCTCGGGCGAGGTAGCGTTTTTCGACTTTCGCGAGAAGGCGCCCGCGGCAGCAAGCCGCGACATGTATCTCGACAAGGACGGCAAGCCGACGCGGGATTCCGTGGTGGGTTGGCGGGCAGCGGGTATCCCGGGCACAGTGCGCGGCTTGGAGTTGGCGCACAAGAAGTATGGCCGCAAACCCTGGGCCGGTCTGGTGGCACCAGCGGTGAAGCTGGCGCGCGACGGCGTGACGCTAAGCTACGCCGAGGCCCGCAGCCTGCAAAGCGGCGGCAAGCTGATGGGACAGTTTCCTGAGTCGAACCGTATCTTCCTGCGCTCCGGCAAGTTCTATGAGGCAGGCGAGAAGCTAGTGCAGCCGGAGCTGGCGCGGACGCTGAAGCGCATCCAGCGCCTGGGCTCGAAAGATTTCTATGAGGGCGAAACGGCCAAGATGCTCGCCGCCGAGATGGCGAAGAACGGCGGGCTGATCACGCTCGACGATCTGAAGAACTACCGGGCCGAAGAACGCACTCCGCTGCGCACCACCTACAAGGGCGTCGAGCTGATCCTGCCCCCTCCGCCCAGTTCCGGCGGCATCCTGCTGACCCAGATTCTGGGAATGCTGGCGGGGTCCGGTTATGAAAAGACGGGCTTCGGGTCCGCGCAAACCTATCATTGGGTGGCCGAAGCGATGAAGCGCGCTTATGCTGACCGCGCTGAATACCTGGGTGATCCGGGCTTTGTGAAAGTGCCCGTCCAAGCGCTGACTAGCCGCGCCTACATCGACCGTTTGCGAGCCTCGATTGACCCCAACCGGGCGACGCCCGCGGACCAGGTGCGCAACGGTCCACTACCGGCGCCGGAGCCGACCGAGACCACTCACTTTTCGATTGTGGATGCCGAAGGCAATGCGGTGGCGCTCACCTACACGATCAACGGCAGTTACGGAAACGGCGTCACCGCGGCGGGCCTCGGGTTCTTGTTGAACAATGAAATGGACGACTTTGTGGCCAAGCCCGGCGTGGCCAACATGTTCGGAGCAGTGGGTGGCGAGGCCAACTCGATTCAGCCGGGCAAGCGGCCGCTTTCCTCAATGACGCCCACCATCGCGCTAAAAGACGGCAAGCTCTATATGGTGATTGGCGCTCCAGGTGGTACGCGCATCCCCAATGGCGTCCTGCAGGCATTTCTCAACGTGGTCGATTTCAAGATGAATATGCAGCAGGCGATTGACGCGCCGCGCATCCACAATCAATGGAAGCCGGACAAGCTCTACATCATGGGTGAGGTATCGCCGGACACGGCCCAATTGCTCCGCCAGCGCGGCCATACCGTTGAGATGACCAATGGCGGCGTGGCGCGCGTGGAAGGCATACTGGTGCAGGATGGTTGGCTGCAGGGCGGCTCCGACGCCGGTTCCCGGCAGAGCGGCAAGGCGGCTGGTTACTAAGTCAGGAATTCATGGATCTCGCTCTTTCGACGCACTTATTTGTCAATCACCGCCTGAACGTTGTCTGGCTGGAAAAGATCTGGAATGCGGGCATTCCCTTGGTCGAGATCTTCTGCGCCCGCCAGCACCTGGACTATCGCGACAAACCGCAGATTCGCGAATTGGGGCACTGGTTCCGTGACTCCCGGCTGAAGCTGCACTCGCTGCATTCGCCAATCTACACCGACGATTGCTGGGGCCGCACCGGACCGGACGCGGTGCTCAATCTCACTGAGCCGATCAAGTGGAAGCGCATCGCGATGGTGGACGAGATCAAGCGCGCCATCGAGATCGCCGAAGATATCCCCTTCAAGTACTTGATCCAGCACCTGGGCGTCACCGGTGAAGAATTTGACGACTTTAAGCTGGACTACGCTTTCACCTGCCTGGAAGAACTGAAGCTGTTCGCCGGAGCCCGCGGCGTTTCCATCTTGCTTGAGAACACGCCCAACAAGCTATCGAGCGCCGAACGGCTACTGCACTTTCTGGAAGTGACGCATCTGAAGCTCGACTTCTGCTTTGACACGGGCCACGCGCACCTGATGGAAGGCCTGGCGCCGGCGTTCGCCTTGATGAAGAGCCGCATCCGCTCGACCCATATCCATGACAATGATGGCGATAGCGACCTACACTTATTCCCGCTGACGTCCGCAGGCGGCACCATCGAATGGAAGTCCGCCATGCCCCTGTTGGCCTCCGGTGGAGACCAATGGCCGCTAGTGTTGGAACTACGTGAACCAACCGACGTCCCGAACGTGATGGACGCCGTCAAGCAGACCTTTACCCGGCTCGCCGAAGCCCAGCACCACGTGGGCGAACTGGTTTCCATCCCTGGCTGGCTGTACAACCTGCGCAAGTCCGGCAAGATCGCTTTCCCCATCCTGCGTGACGGGTCCGGGCTGATGCAGTGCGTGGCCGTGAAGGCCCAACTGCCCGAGGCTTTGTTTGAGGACATCAAAGGCCTCACCCAGGAAAGCGCCATCATCGTCACCGGCCGCATCCGTGCTGAGGAGCGCGCCCAGGGTGGCTTCGAAATGGATGTCGAGCAGTTGGAGATCGTGCAGCGCGTCCCGGAAAGCGAGCCCTACCCGATCACGCCCAAGGATCACGGCATCGAGTTTCTGATGGACCACCGGCACCTGTGGCTCCGCAGCCGCCGCCAGACGGCCATTGCCAAGATCCGGCATGAAGTGATCAAAGGCATCCGCGACTTTTTTGACGGCAACGGCTTCACGCTGGTGGACACGCCGATCTTCACGCCAGCCGCCTGCGAAGGCACCTCGACGCTGTTTGAAGTGGACTACTTTGAAGACGAAAAAGTCTACCTCACGCAGTCCGGCCAGCTCTACAACGAAGCGAACGCGATGGCGCTGGGCAAGGTCTATTGCTTTGGTCCGACGTTCCGGGCCGAGAAGTCGAAGACTCGCCGCCACTTGACCGAGTTCTGGATGGTGGAACCCGAGATGGCCTATGCCGATCTCGAAGACGTCAAGAAGCTGGCCGAAGGCCTGATCTGCTTTGTGGTGGACCGCGTGCTGAATAACCGGCAGGCCGAACTGAAGGTGCTGGAGCGCGACATCTCAAAGCTGGAATCGATCAAGGCACCGTTTAACCGGATGACCTACGACGATTCCGTAAAGATCCTGCAGGAGCGCGGCAGCGAAATCCAGTGGGGCGGCGACTTCGGCAACGCTGACGAAACCTTGCTCACCCAGGACATGGACAAGCCCGTCCTGGTGGACCGCTTCCCCGCCTCCTTCAAAGCGTTCTACTTCCAACCAGCGCCGGAGCGCGAAGATGTCGTCCTTGGCGTCGACGTGATTGCGCCCGAAGGCTACGGCGAAATCATCGGCGGCGGCCAGCGCATCCATGACCTGGAGCTGCTGAAGAAGCGCCTGCACGATCACCAGCTACCCGAAGAGGCGTTCAACTGGTACCTCGACCTCCGCCGCTACGGCAGCGTCCCCCACGGCGGCTTCGGCATGGGCGTAGAGCGATTCACCGCCTGGATGTGCGGCACGGAACATATCCGGGAAACGATCGCGTATCCGCGCATGCTCTACCGCACGCGGCCGTAAGATATCGCTAAGGTTGCAGGGGGTGCTTGCGTGGGCGCAGGCGTTTGCGCTTGGGGCATCTTTTGCCCAGGGACAGGAAAAAACTTGAGATAATGCGTATCGCAGGTTGAGCAATGCCACCGGACAACGAGATTCCAATGCCAGACAATCTCGATGTTCCCTCGCCCGGCATTATGCAGCAGCGCGACATGACCGCTGAGGCAACTGTTTTCGCGAATGAAGAGCAGAGGGTTGGCGAGAAGGATCAGATAACGCGGCAAGGTGCTGTGGGGCGGATGCTCGAGTTGAATTACCCGACAGCAGATATTGAAGTCCTCTTGGCTATCAATGACTCGCGCTACGGTCCCCTTCCCGAGTAGGCGCTTCGCGAGCTCAACCGGGGCTCCAACGAATTTATGAAAATCTCTCTCATCGGCGCCCCCCTGGACTTTGGCGCCGGACGCCGCGGCGTCGATATGGGGCCATCCGCCATCCGCGTCGCGAATCTGCACCACCGCTTGGCCGCATTGGGCCATGATGTGATCGATCTGGGCAATGTCGAAGCACCGCAGCAGGAAAGCCTGCCTGAAGGCGACCCCAAGGCCAAATATCTGCAGCCGATCGCGCTCACCTGCAAACGCCTGGCGACGCAAGTGGCCAAAATTGTCGCCCAGGGACGCTTCCCGGTGGTGCTGGGTGGGGACCATTCGATCGCGGCGGGCACGATCTCCGGCGTCACCAAGAAGCGGAAGTTGGGCGTCATCTGGATTGACGCGCACGGTGACATCAATACGCCGGAGACAACGCCTTCGGGCAACGTCCACGGTATGCCGCTGGCGGCGCTGTTGGGCCATGAACCCAAGCCGCTGCTCAGCAGTGCGCCGCTGAATCCGGCCAACGTGGCACTGGTGGGTCTGCGCGATGTCGACCCTGGCGAGAAGGTGCACATTGCGCAATGGGGTGTCCACGGCTACACCATGCGCGATGTCGATGAGCGCGGCATGCGCAGCATCATGGAAGAGGCGATCCGCATTGCCACCAAGGGCACCGCGGGCTTCCATCTCAGCTTTGACATGGACGCGATTGACCCGGCCACCGCCCCGGGCGTCGGCACTCCCGTCCCAGGAGGCTTGTCCTATCGCGAAGCGCACCTCATCATGGAGATGGCGCACGATTCCGGTAAGCTCGAATCGCTGGAAGTGGTGGAAGTGAACCCGGTGCTGGATGTCAGCAACCGGACGGCGGACTTGGCCGTCGAACTGATATTGTCGGCGCTGGGAAAGAAGATTCTGTAATTCAAGCAATGAAAACGCGTGTCGCAGTAGTTTACGGCGGCCGCAGCGGTGAGCATGAGATCTCACTCCGCTCGGCCAAATCGATCATCGAAGGGCTGGACCCGGAGCGTTACCACGTCATCCACTACTTCATTGCGAAGGATGGCCGCTGGCGGCCCAAGCCGATCGCGCCGGAACCGGGCGCAAATCGCGAGATCGACGTCGTGTTCCCCGCCCTCCACGGCACCTTTGGCGAAGACGGCACGATGCAGGGGCTGTTCGAGTTAGCCGACCTGCCGTATGTCGGCCCCGGCGTGCTGGGTTCGGCGGTGGCTATGGATAAGGAAGTCACCAAACGGCTGCTGAAGCAGTCCGGCGTGCCCGTGACGGACTACGTGGTGCAGTACCGCGGAGCATTGAACCCGGACGCGATCACGCTGCCGTTTCCCCTATTCGTGAAGCCCGCCAACCTGGGGTCGAGCGTCGGTATCACCAAGGTGAAGACGCGCGAGCAGCTAGGCCCGGCGCTCGAGAACGCCGCACAGTACGACACCAAAGTGATCATTGAGCGCGGTATTGTGGGCCGCGAGTTTGAGATCGCGGTGCTGGGCAACCAGGAGGACCGGCGCGCGTCGTTCCCCTGCGAGATCCGCCCCAAGCGCGAGTTCTACGACTACGAAGCCAAGTACATCGAGGACTCCACCGAGATCGACCTGCCCGCCAACCTGCCGGCGGACAAGATCGCTGAAATGCAGCGATTGGCCGTCGCCGCCTGCGCCGCTCTCGAACTGGAAGGGATGACGCGCTGCGATTTCCTGATGGATTCGGCCACCGGTGAGCTGTTCCTGAACGAACCCAACACCATCCCCGGCTTCACCAGCATTTCGATGTTTCCCAAAATGTGGGAGCATGCTGGCATTCCCTTCGCCGAACTGCTGGACGAGTTGATCGCGCTCGCCCTCCGGCGGCATGAGCGGAAGCGCGCTACCCGGTTCGAGAAGTGATAACGCACTAATGTTGCCCACGCTGGCACTCCTGTTCGCGGCCCAGGCCGCCCCACCCGCCGCCCTGCCCGACATCAAGGATCAGGTGGAGGCGATCCGCAAATTCGTCGCGGTCTACGCCGCGCTTAGCGACGAAGCCGCCGAACCGGTGGACCCCAACCCCTCCATTTACGGCGGCGCCTTGCCCGGCATGCTTCGCGGCCTGGACCCGCATTCGGTCTTCCTCGACCCTGACCAGATGCAGCAGTTGAAGGAGATGAACAGCTCCGAGCGCAAGGGTTTCGGCTCGGTGGTCAGCATTCTTCCCGGTCGCGTATTTGTGCTGCAAACGCTGCCCGGAACGCCCTCCGCCAAAAGCGGCCTGTCGCCCGGCGATGAGATTGTCGCGGTGAACAATATCTCCCTCATGGGACTGGAGCCGGAGCAGTTGATCCAGCTGCTTTCCGAAACCCGGCGGCGCGAAGCCCAGATCTATGTCCGCCGCCTAAACACGCCCCGGCTGCTGTCGTTTCAATTGGTGCCGGAAAACCTGGCCGCGCCCAGTGTAGACCGTGCTTTTCTGCTACCGGCCGGTCCCGGCTACATCCGGGTTGCCAACTTTGACTCCAAGACCGGCCAGGAGCTGAAAGCCGCCGTTGAGAAGCTAGGCGGCGCGGCCCTGCCGGGCCTGGTGCTGGACCTGCGCAACAACCCCGGCGGCTCGGTGGAGACGGCCCTGGAAGCCTGTTCACTGTTTCTGAAGCCGGGCACGAAGCTGCTCAGCATTCGCGGCCGCTCGAAAAAGGAAGAAGACGTGCACGCGCCCGATGGCGGCACCCCGTACGAGTTCCCGCTGACGGTGTTGATCAATGAGAAGACCGCCAGTGCCGCCGAGATTCTGGGGTCCGCCTTGAAAGACCACAAGCGGGCCATCCTGTTGGGCAACCGTAGCTTCGGCAAGGGTCTGGTGCAGAGCGTTTACCCGCTTTCGGGCGGTTCAGGCATTGCGCTAACGGTGGCCTACTACTATTCACCCTCCGGCGCTAACCTGCAGCGGCCACTGAAGAATGTGCAGATCGAAACTCCCGATAGCCCGGGCGGCATTGCTCCGGACGAGACGGTGTTCCCGGACTCGCAGAACCGGTTGCGGGCGGTCCTCGACATGTCCGGCTCCTTTACGGCCTTTGCCACGGAACTGGTCCGCAAGGGATTGCCGAATGGTCCACTTCCCTCCGGAGCCTACGATGACTTCCGCATCTGGCTATCAGAGCGGCAGATCCAGCCCAGTGTCAGCGATTGGTCCGCCAACGGTGAATGGCTGCGCAGCCGCCTGCAGCAGGAAGTGCTGAACCTCACCCAGGGGGTCGAAAAAGGTGACGAGATCGAACTAGCCCGTGACCCGGTGGTCCGCCGCGCCGTGGAGCGACTGAAGCCCCCAGCACCGCCCGCCAAGTAAGAGCCACCCCTTCTGGAGTGACCGTGCCCCCCAGCGGATGGGGCCGACGAGGCAATACCGATTCCGAGCCGCCATGCGCAAGCATGCGGTTGGCCGAATGCGGCGGAAAAGTCGCTAGGCCGGCGTGTGCAGACCCTTGTGGATGGCGTAGAGTGCCAGTTCCAGGCGGTCCGAGACACCCAGTTTGTCGAAAATGTTGTGCAGGTGGTTCTTCACCGTCTGCTCGCTGATGAACATTTTCTCGGCCATCTCTTTGTTTTTATAGCCTTGCGCCACCAGGCCGACAATTTCCCGCTCGCGGGTGGAAAGCGGGCTGCGCTCGCGGCCACCCTTGCCGCCACCGCCCGGTGCCGGCATGCCAAACGGGCCAGAGGCTTGAGGCTCGGGCGAATTGGTCGCAAACTGACGCATTACAGCTGCCGTGGTGTGCGAATCCAGCCAGATCTCGCCGCCATGGACCTTGCGGATGCTCTTGGCGATCAGGTCTGAGTTCGTCAGCTTCAGCACAATGCCACAGGCCCCCAACTTCATTGCCTGTACGTACTCGTTTTTGTCGTCGCTGGCCGTAAAAATGATCGCCCGCGTCTTGGACCCAGTACCCTGCAACTGCCGCAGCACCGACAGTCCATCGAAATTTGGCATCCGCAGGTCCAGCAGCAACACATCCGGCTGCAGTGACCGTACTTGGTCTAATGCCTCCTGTCCGTCGCCTGCTTCACCCACGATCCGGATATCGTCGTGTAGAGACAACAAGTTACGAAGGCCATCCCGCACAATCGGATGATCGTCGGCGATCACTAGCGTAATCTCCCGCTTCTCCGGTGCGCTTGGGGGCAAAGGCACGTTCGTCATCATCGCTTCGATCAACTGCTCCATAGAATGCTCCTCGCCAAAAAAGCCAAACTCTTTACCCAGTACTTCACCAGACCAATAGTCCTATACAGTATAAAACCTTTCGATCGTTTTGTGAAGGGTAGTACTAGGGCGCATGACGGCCAAACCAGTGCCGCCTGGCCCGGAACACCCAGTTCCCGGTCAGCGCGGCTCATCTGGTGCCAACCGGAAGGGCAGTTTGGCGGGTTCGGCCAACACACCTTGCCGGAGTGCGTCCCACACTTCGGGCCGGTTCAACCCGCCGTAGTACCAAACGACGAAGCCCGGCAACCGCCGTTCCCGCACGATCTCGATCATCCGGGACAGCACCGCCGCACTCTTGGAGTTGGTGATGTCGATCCCCGGCACCAGCCGCGTGCTGCTGCCCACGGCCGTGATCTGCGTCGTCAGGTCACGGGCAAAGCTCTCCGCATCCGCCCGGTAGACCTGCGGCGTCACAAAATCCAGCGCCCCTTCGCGGGTCCAGGCCGGATAGTCCTGCAGGAAGTTCACCGCCCCAAAGGGGAAGACCACCGGGGCATTATTCACCAGCGCCCGCCAGTCCTGCGCCTTCACCGCCCGGCCCAGCGAAACGGCAAAGTCGGTCAACTTCCGCGCGCGCCAACGGGTCCATTCCGGATCATTGGGCTGTTCCGGCACCCCGGCGCCCTCATGCTCCTGGGCATACAGCGTCTTGGTGAAATTGTCATATCCACAATCCAACTGCGGATAACGGGCCCGGTCAAACTCCACGCCGGGCACCTGATAGCGTTCCAGTACTTCCCGCACCAGATCGATCAGAAACTGTTGCACGTCCGGGTGGGTGTGGATCATCCAGTAGAAGTCACTGGGGAACTTGGTTTCGCCCGAGCGGGCTTGGGCCAGCCAGTCGGGGTGCTTGTCAAAAATGATGCCCCGCTTCCCCTCCCCGGCAAAGTAGCCCGCCCACCCACCGACAAAGCCGTACTCAAACCACGGAAACACGGCCAGGCCAAACGGCTTGGCCTCTTCAATCGCCTCCGCCAGCACGTCCCGGCCGGCAAAGGCGGGATCGATGCGAAGACCAGTCTCCCGCTCAAATACGTCGCTGGGCCACAGCGGATAACCGCGGGACCAGCAGTTGACGAACACGGCATTAAAGTTGGCCGAGGCCAGATTGCGGAAGCTCTCCCGGATCTGCTCCCGCGACCCCAGGGAATCGCGCGCAATCCAGACGCCCCGGAACTCCGTCATGGCTGAAACGGAAGCCGCCGCCAGCAGCATCAGCACCGCGGTGCGCAGCAACCAACCCAGCCCTGGACCGCTATGATGGGAACGCCGATGGAGTCTATCTACTACGTCATGACGTGGCTCTGCCACCGTACCTGCACCCACTGCTACGAAGACCGCTTCCATCCGTACTATGGTAACGATCTTGACCGGGTAGTCAGACAAAGCCGGGACAACTTCGCGCGCGTCATCGCGAACCTTCCGCCGGACATGCAGTATCTCGATGTCGCCGACGGCTTCCAGCGTAAGACCGGCAGTATCATCCTGGCGGGTGGCGAGATTCTGCTGGAACCAGTGCGGGAATCGGTGCTCTACCCCGCGCTGGACTTGCTGCGCCAGAAGTACGCGCCCGTGGGTGGCGTCAAACTGATCGTTCAGACCACCGGCGACTTGCTGACTCCCAAACTTGTCCATGAATTAAATCAGTACGGAGTCTGGCTGATTTCGGTTTCAGGTATCGATGCCTTCCACGCCGGACTGGAGGAAGTGGCCGCGCAGGAGGCCCTGAAGGCCAAGCTAACCGCCATGTTCGAGAGCGCCGGCCGGGAGCATCTTCCGCTGGTGGCCGCCGATTCCCGCAAGGCGGAAGACGGAGGGAGCTACTTCCACTTCTTTGGAGCCACGCCCGATATGTGGATCGGCAAACTCTGGCCCCGCGGCCGTGCCTGGCAGAACAACCTCACCCACGCCACCATCACGGACAATTTCTGCAACGTCTGGAGCGGTGGGCTCAACTTCCTGGACTACGCCCACTCCGGCAGCGAAGTCTCAATCGACCCCGAAGGCAACGTCTTCCCGTGCTGCATCAAGACCAAGAAAGCCGTCGGCAACGTCATTGAAGAACCGTTGCTCGCCATGCTGGACCGCCTGCGCGGCAACCCGGTCTACGAAGCGATCTCCATGGGCCACCCGGAGCGCATGGGCATCACCAAAGGCTGGAGTGTCGAAAACTTCTACGAGAAGGCCACCACCACCTTGCCGGACGGACGCAGCTACCGCAATCTTTGCATCGGCTGCGACGCGTTCCATGACGAACTGCTGGGCACCGCGCCGCTGGTCCAACTCGGCTAGCCCTCGCTGACTGGGCACTTTAGTGCCGGAGAATTCGCTCGACGTAGCGGTACGCTTGTTCACGTTCGGCCGGGGGGAAATCATGACCGGCCGCTGGATACACCGCTATGGCCGTCTTCCCCGCCCTCCGCATGCACTCCCGGACGCCTTCGACGTCGAAGTTGTCGTCATTCAGCGGCGCATTCACGAATAGCCCGCGGTTGCTTAATGCCGCGACCAGATCCGGAAAATCGAATGGCACCTCAGCGGGAGAGTTGTGATAGATGGTCCCAATGCGGGGCATGTAGCGCCAGCCGTTCCAGCCGGTGAGGTCACCACCTTTGTAGCGGTGGGCGGCGGTGAAGCCGCAACTGGTCACCACCACCTTCACGCGCGGATCGAAGATTGCCAGAAACAGCGAGTTATGCCCGCCTAGCGAGTGCCCAATCGCCCCCATGCGCTTGGGGTCCACCGTCGGCAGCGAGGCCAGCAGGTCGAGACCGCGCACGTGGTTCACGATGGCTTTCATGGACGTTGAGGCGTAGCCCAACTTGTAGGGGTCCGACTTGTTGTCGCCCAGGCTGGGGTAGTCCGGCACCAACACCACGAAGCCTCGTTCAGCCAGTTCCTTGGCGTAATGGAGATTGGGCTTTCCGGCTAGACCAGCCGGTTCATCCTTGCCGAACTTGGTGGTCTGGTGGAGGGCCAGCATCGCCGGGCGGCGCGCGGACCCGGGAGGCAGCAGCAGCCACGCCGGCACCCAATCATCAGCTTCCACCAGATAGTCCAAGCGCCGGTAGGTGACCCCGGCCACGGTCCGTTCGTCGATCACGCGCATCTGTGGCGGGCGACTCCGGTCCAGCGCCGGAAACTCGCCCATCGCCTTTTCCATGCCTTGCCGGACCTGGGCCAAGGAGTCCGCAAAAGCCGTCATCGAAACGAGACAAAAAACAACTTTTTTCACCATATGGTGTTATTGAGCATATGCGTCTGCCGCTCCTCATGTGTACTGCCTTGCTGACGATTGCCCTGTCGCACGCTCAGACGGCCCCCGTCGTGACACCGCGCGGCGTCATCAACGGCTTCACACAGCGGCCCGCGCCGTCGCAGGTGGCACCGGGTGGCATCATCTGGATCTCAGGCTTGAATTTAGGGCCTCCGGAAGGGATCAAGGCCACCGAAAATCCAGCCCCCACCAAGCTGGGAGATGTCGAAGTGCTGATCAACAACCGGGCCGCCGGAGTGATCTCCGCCGAGCCCGGGCGCATCGTCGCCGTCGTCCCGGCCGAGACGCCCAACGGCTTGGTGAACGTCATCGTGCGCCGCGGCGAACAGCAAAGCCGGGCCGCTCGCATTTCGGTGCTGGCCATCTTCCCTTCGCTCCGCACCAAGGACGACAAAGGATTTGGCGAACTGGCCGCCACCGGCTCCGGTCCGGACGTAGTGATTCCAGCTTCTGGTTTTGGCACTCCGGGAGCACAGGATCTGCAGGCTTACGTGGGTGGACTTCGTGCCACCGTCCAGGCCGCCGCCGCGGAGAGACCGGGTGAGTTCGACGTCACCATCACGGTGCCCGCTGAGGCCGCCCCCGGCGACATGGTTACCCTACTGACCGGCAATCGGGTGGCGAACCAGGGCACTTGGGGCAAGCGTGCCGCCAGCCTGAAGTATCTGCCGCTGCCGGAAGGTACGCCCGATTTGCGGGATCTGAACAGCAGCGACCTGCGCGGCGAGTTTCTGATCGCCACCGGAGCCCGGGACGACAAGGGCTGCTACGCGGCTTTCCTGTTCGACTTTGGCAAAGCCGCCGCCAGCCGCCTGCCCGAATGCCTGACCACCACCAACCGCAACGCCGCCACGCCGATTGTGGCCGCCAATGACACGGCCGTCCTCGGAGCGCTGGTGGGCCCGCCGGAATCGGCGGAAGTGGTCAGCCCGAAGTTGTTGACCGTGGCCCCGGGCGGTGCCTCCGCCACGGTGACGTTACCCACAGCCGCGTCCTTGCTGACGGCCAATGCAAATGGCTTTGTGGCCGTCGCTCCGGGTCCTCCGGCCAAGGTGTATGGCATCGATCCGGTGACCGCTGAGATCAGTGAAGGCGCGGCCGTCGCCGCCGGTGGGGCCGGTGCGCCGGGCGGTGGACCAGGCGGCATCGTGGCCATCACGGTGGATTTGGGCGATGGACTCAATGTTGTGGTCTCCAACCCCGTGGGCGTCGGCAACAACCGCCGCGTGGTGGTGGTGGCGGACAATGACCGGGCGGCCAAGAAGGCCAAACTGGCATTTCTGGATCCACAGAACGCCGTTGTTGCCACCCGTGACTTTCCCGAAGGCTGGCTACCGCTGGCCGCCCAGCCGCAACAGGTCCAGTTGCCTCCGGGGGTGAACCTGCCGCCCGGCGTGCAGTTGGCCCGCCCGCTGGTGAGCGTATTCCTCGATCCACCGACGCGCCTGTTCTACGTACTCGCCCGCCAGGGTGACAATGCCAAACACGGCGTCGTCACCTTTCCGCTCGACCCCAGCGAAGTGAAGACGGTAGCGTTCCCGGACGGGTGGTTCGCCACCGGCTGCGCCGCGCAGATCCCGCTCCAGTCTCTGGACCTGTCGCGCCGCTTGGGGCTATTGGGGTCCAAAACCCTGGCCACCGCCTTTGCCAACCCCTGTCCCGCTGATGGTTTTCTGGTGGTCGACCTGACCAACCAAACCGCTACCGCCGTCCAGCTGCCAGGAACCGGTCAACTCAACGCCAATGCCGGGGCGAATGAGATGAACGACTACATGTTCGGCACCAACACGGACCCCGGCCGCAACAACGTCTCCGATACGCTCTACGCCCTAGATGGCGTCAGCGGTGCCATCAACCGGTTGGACCTGCCATCCGGCGTCACCGGCTTCGGCAACTTAAGCGCCATCCCGGCCATTGGAGCACTGATTGCCCCCGCCACCAACCGCGTGCAGGGGGATGGCGGCCTGGTGTTGTTCGACCTGGAAACCGCGACGGCCAAACTGCTGCCCGCTCCCGACGGCTTCGCGGCGGTGCAGATTGCAGGCATCTTTGGCACCACACGCAAGGTGGTAGGCCGCGGCGTGAAGGAGCAGAACGCGGGCAGCCAGTTCATCGTCTACGACTTGGTCACCGGAGACGCCAGCATCATCCCCAATCCCGAAGGCGTGGCCTTTGTGGGCCCCTTACCGGCCGCGGCACCAGGCCAAGGAGGCGGTGGCGCCCCCGGCGGCGGCGGCCAACCCGGAGCCGGCCAAGTACAGCAGGCAGTGACGCTCCGGTCCAACCCGCGCGCCGGCACCATTGCCGCCACGGCCTGGAATGCCCAACGCCGCGCCGTCGGCATCGCGCTGCTGCAAGTGCCTTAGAGCAACGCCGCAAGAGGTAACAAACCGCATGCTCGCGCATGGCGGCTCGGAATCGGCGTCCGTGGTGTACTTGCCGAGCCGTGACCGCAAGGGAGCGGTGGAAGGTATCCCCTTGGCCGCAGAACCTAGTTGAGCGCGCCGCTTACCTCAAGGTCAGCCGGGTCACCGTTTCGATGTGGTAGGTCTGCGGGAACAGATCCACCATCGTCATCTTCTCGATCGCATAGATCGCGCCCAGCGCGGCCAGATCACGAGCCAGCGTCGCCGGGTCACAGGAGACGATGGTGATCTGCGGGGCCTTCAGCCGCACCAGATGCTCCACCGCCCGCTTGCCCAACCCCGCACGCGGCGGGTCGGCCAGAATGAAGTCGGGCGCTTCTTCCAGTTGCGCCAAGTAGTCTTCCGTGGTCAACTGGACCGCCTTGGCTTGGGGCGCATTCACGGCCAGATCGGTCACCGCGCTGCGGACCACTTCCACTGCCGTCACCTGCTCAAAGGTGCGGGTCAGGGGCAGTGAGAACAAACCCACGCCAGCATAGAGGTCCAACGCCGTGCGGCCTTCGGCACCAGCCAAGGCCAACTGGCGGAGCGGGTCCACCAAAAACCGGTTCACCTGGAAAAACGACTTGTGGCTGACCTGAAACTCGTCGCCCGCCACCGGATACTTCAGCGCACTCATCGTCGCACCCGGGATCAGCCGAGCGCACCAGTCAAAGAAACTCCGGCTGACCGGGCGGGCCGTCTTCAACACATTTACCAGCGTGTGCGTCTCATTGGAGAACAGTTCCACTTCTTCCAGGAACCGCGGAAAGTGCGGATCGCGCCGCATCTCCTTCATCACCTGGATGGCCTTCTCCAGCGCCGGTGACCCCAGCGGGCAGCCATCAATCGGCACCAGCTTGCGCGACCCCGCCGCGTGGAAGCCGGGCTTGCCCTGGTCGTAATGCAACTGGATACGGTTGCGGTAGCCCCACGGCTCACCCGCCAGCGTCCCAATCTCCGGCGGCGCGATCTTGCCGATGCGGGCCAGCGTTTCGGTGAGGATGCTCACCTTCTCGGTCAGCTGCCGCTCGTAACCGATGTGTTGGTAGTGGCAACCCCCACACTTGGTATAGACCGGGCACGGCGCTTCAATCCGGTCCCGCGAAGCAATCTGGAGCTTTCCGTCTTCCCATTCTTCGCCCGGAAGCGAATAGGGAATGAACTTTACTTCTCCGTTGACGCGCGCCAAACCGTCGCCGCCATAAACTAGTTTTTCGATCAAGGGCATGAATTTCTTCGCACCTTCATGAATGAAGGCCCGTGCGCGTAGGCTACCATGAAGGTTCCCTGGCGGCTGCATCAAGAGCCGCTTTATTCATAAAACAGACATGAGAGTTCGCGTATTTTCCGGGGTTCAGCCATCCGGCAACCTCCACATCGGCAATTATCTCGGCGCCCTGAAGAACTGGGTAGCCATCCAGCGCGATTACGAGAGCATCTTCTGCATCGTCGATCTGCATGCGATCACGGTCTACCAGGATCCGGCGGAACTGAAGCGGAAGATCCGCGAAACAGCCGGGCTGTTCCTGGCCTGCGGCATTGACCCGGCGCATTCCTCCGTGATCGTCCAGTCGCAAGTCACCGGCCACGCGGAACTGGCCTGGATGCTCACCTGCGTCACGCCGCTGGGCTGGCTGGAGCGGATGACGCAGTTCAAGGCCAAGTCCCAGGCGCAGGAAACCATCGGCGATGGCATCCTGCAGTACCCGGTGCTGATGGCGGCCGACATCCTGCTTTATCAGGCGGGCATCGTGCCCGTGGGTGACGATCAGGCCCAGCATCTGGAACTAACCCGCGACATCGCCCAGCGCTTCAATTCGCTGTACGGTGAGACGTTTGTCGTACCCGCCACCAAGCTGCCTCTGGTGGGCGCACGGGTGATGGGTCTCGATGAGCCGGACAAGAAGATGTCGAAGTCGGCGACCGGAGCCAACCACGCCGTCGGCATGCTGGACCCGATTGATGTGGCCCGCAAGAAGATCATGCGCGCCACCACCGATTCGCAACCGGCCATCGTCTGGGACACGCTGGCGCCCGGCGTCGAGAACCTGATCTCGATCTACCGCGCCTTTGGCGAAGTGGATGAAGCCACCGCCCGCCAGGAGTTCGAAGGCCTGCGCTACGGCGACCTGAAGAAGAAGGTGGCCGAGATGGTGGTGGAGTCGCTGAAGCCCATCCAGCAGCGCTATGCGGAGATCACCGCGGACCCGGCATACCTCGACGGCATCCTGCAATCCAGCTACGAACGCATCGCGCCCATCGCCCAGTCGACCGTGGAATTGACGAAGACGCGCATGGGTTTGTACACGCGGTAATCGCGCGAAAGGGAACACCATGGAAGGCGCTCCCGTTTCGCTGCCTGCTTACTGGCGCTTGCTGCGTGACAACCAAAACTTCCGTAAGCTGTGGCTGGCGCAGATCATCAGCGAGATTGGGGACTGGTTCTACACCGTCGCGCTCTATGCCCTGCTCTACGACCTGACCGGCAGCGCCAGAAGCCTGTCGACGGCCCTGATGTTCCAAGTGCTGCCGCAGTTCTTCTTTGGCCCCATCGCCGGCGCCATCAACGACCGGTTAAGCCGCCGCGCGGTGATGATCTTCTCCGATTGCGCCCGCGCCCTCATCGTGCTCCTGATGGTGTTTTTCCGAACGCGGGAGATGCTGCCGTTTCTTTACTTCCTGCTGCTGTGCGAAACCGTGGGCTGGGCCTTGTTTGAACCGGCCCGCAGCGCCATCATTCCGAATATCACGCAGGGAGATGCCGAGACCGTGACGGCCAATGGACTCAGTTCCACCACCTGGGCCTTCAACTTCTTTTTCGGAGCAGCCGTCGGCGGCGTGGCGGCAGCGGCATTTGGCCGGGAGACGGTGTTCCTCATCAACTCCGCTTCCTTCATCGTCTCGGCACTGCTGGTGCGATCGATGGTGTTTCACGAACCGCACCTGGAAGGCCAGCCACCCTTCCGCTGGCGGGATCTGTTCGACTTCAAGCCCGTGGTCGCGGGCCTGCGCTACGTGCGCGACCATGCCGAGATCCGTCCCGTGATCTTCCTCAAAGCCGGTGTCGCCCTGATGGGCACCAACTGGGTGATCCTGCCGATCCTGGGCGAACGGACGTTTCCGCTGCAAGTCTTCGGGATCGATTCGCACAAGGCCGGCATGCTGGGCATGAGCGCGCTGTTAGGCGCACGCGGGTTGGGCGCGCTGATCGGACCGCTAACAGGTGGCTCGTGGGCAGGCAAGGATGTCGCCCGCATGCGGCTGGGCGTGGCCCTGGGCTTCATGCTGATCCTGGCGGGCTACACCTCGCTCGGCTTTGCGAACACGATCTGGCTGGCCGTACCGGCCGTGGCGCTGGCGCACTCGGGCGGATCGATGGTGTGGGTCTTCTCGTCGTCGATGCTGCACTTCATGACCGAAGACAAGTTCCGCGGCCGCGTCTTTTCGGCCGACTACATGTTCATGACGCTGACCCTGTCGATCACCAGCATGATCGCGGGCACGGCCATCGATAGCGGCGTCTCCCTGCAAGCAGTCTGCATCGGCACAGGCTTGGCGGCGCTGCTGCCATTGAGCCTGTGGAGTTGGGCGGGCTTCAAGAAGCGGGCAGCCGTTCACCAGTAGCGGCTACTTCTTCTCGATCACCGAAACCGGCCCGTCCACTTCCGTCACCTTGATCCGAAGCGCCTTGCGGTTCTCGACGTCGGCCAGCGCGAGGGGGAAGTTGGCCGCGATCATGCGGTCTGCCGGTTGATCCTTGGCCAACTTCTCACTGCGGTGGAGAGTCGGATTGAAGCGGCGGCCTTGGAGCGGGTTCGATTCAAGGAACCGGTCAATATCCACTTCCGCGGCAATGACCCCTTCGACAATCTTGCCATCCTTGGTCTCCAGTTCCACCGCCGTATCGCCGATCATGAACAGCGACCGGGGCACCGTCCGGAAATCGATGAGGACCACCGTAGAATTAACATCCACGCCATAGACCCGCACCTTCTGCACCGTGCCGTCCAGCACCACGCGCGTGCAACCCGCCAGCATGACGGCGGCCAACAGCAGCGTGGTGCTCGCCCAATGCTTGCTCATCACGCCTTCCCGAGCAGGCGCGCCAGCTCTTCCATGCACAGGTGGGATTTCTCCACCTTCGTGCCGTCAAAGTAGTGCGTTTCCAGACCCGCGCAGCCTTTGTAGCCGTCCTTCACCAGCGCGGCGAAGATCACCGGCCAATCCAGCTTCTTTTCCGGGTCCAGCAGCGTGCGGCCATGCATGTGGACGTTGACGATACGGTTCTTGGGCAGTGCGGCGTAGCCATCCGGGAACGGCTTCTCCTTCATTGACTGGCCATTGTTGGCGTCCCAATTCAGGCCGAAGCTGGAAGAGGGTAGTCGCTTGATCAGGTCCGCCATCTCGACACAGCTGCCCACGTTGCAGGACGGCTCATTTTCGAGCAGCAGCTGCATGCCTTCCTTGCGCGCCACCTCGCCCATCGCGCCCAGTTCGTTGGCCACGCGGTCCATGATCTTTTCCGGCTCCGCGACGCGGCCAAATGCGAATACGCGCAGCGTCTTCACACCCAGAATCTGCCCGGCCACAATCTGTCGCTGGAGCAACTCCATGCGCTTCTTGTACTCAGCTTCCGCGGCGGCGATGCGCTTCTGGCGATCTTCCGGCGGCCTCGTGGCCCAGGCGGGAGCTTCCGTGCCGGGCAGGAAATACTTCGTGCCGCGAGAGTTGAAAAACGAGACCCGCAGGCCAGCCTCTTTCAGTGCCTTGGCCGTCTCCTTCAGATCAGCTTCGGAGGCGTCAGAGTAGCTTTTGCCGGCACCCGGCACGTCGCGCAACTCCACCCACTGCAGGCGATGCTTCTTGGCGAAGGCCACGGCATCGGCAGGCGAAATGGAGGCTTCATCGGTGATGAAGCTGATCCGTGACATCGAAAAAGGTGCCGCAGCGGCGAAGGCGCTGGTCAGCAAGGGGGTGGGCAGCAACGGTGCGGCACTGGCCGCCAGAAACGTCCGCCGGTTCATAGGCTTCATCACTTCTTTGATCAATCTCCCAAAATTTTCCCGTAAGGTTCCAGGCCGCTTACGTTATCACACACCGCTTTAATTCCCGCCATGATCGGGATGGCCAGCACCAGGCCCGCGCCGCCCCAAATCAAGCCCCAGAACATCAACGAAATCGTCACCGCCAGCGGGTTCAGGTGTACCCGTCCGCCCACCACTTTCGGGTAGAGCAGGTTCAGCGCCAGCAGATGTAAAAATGCCACCGCCGTCGCCACCACCAGATACTGCGACAGCGTCGAGAACACCGGCAGCGCGGCCAGCACCGGCGGGATCAAGGCCAACGGCAAGCCGACGTAGGGAATCAGGCTGAGGAACCCGGACAGCGGCCCCACCAGCAGCGAATACGGCAGCCGCAAGAAGACGAACAGGATCGTCGTGATCACCGACAACATGATGCCCAGGACAAAGTTGCCCGCAATG
>JAPKYX010000201.1 GCA_026394075.1 Acidobacteriota bacterium | reverse complement strand
TGCGGCTCCGGCGCACACCCGGGCGGCGGCGTGATGGGTGCTCCGGGGCACAACTGTGCTCGGGAGATTTTGAAAGACGGGCGGTAAAGTTAGCCCCATGCGTGAGCTTGGGGCTTCTTCACTTAACCGAATAAGCCCCAAGCTGACGCATGGGGCTAGCCGGCGCTACTTCTTGCCCTTGGCGGCCACGGGCTCCGGTGCGACGCCGATGGTCGTGTCGAACAGCCTGAGGATGCGCTTGTATTCGTCGGCCCAGCTGGTGGGTTGGACGAAGCCGTGGTCTTCGACGGGGTAGCTTGCGAACTCCCAGTTCTCTTTGCGTAGTTCGATCAGCTTCTGCACCAGGCGTACGCTGTCCTGGTAGTGGACGTTGACGTCCACCATGCCGTGCGCGATCAAGAGCGCACCCTTCAGCCCGGCGGCGTGGTAGATCGGTGAGGAGCGTTTGTAGGCCTCCTGATCCTTCTGCGGCAGGTTGAGGATGTTGGCGGTGTAGGGGTGGTTGTAGTGGGCCCAGTCCGTCACCGGACGCAGGGCGGCGCCGGCCTGGAAGATGTCGGGCTGCGTGAACAAGGCCATCAGCGTGATGAAGCCGCCGTAGCTGCCGCCGTAAAGGCCGATGCGCTTGGGGTCCACGCCATGTTCCTTCACCGCCCACTTCACCGCGTCCACCTGGTCGTCGAGATCCTTGCCGCCCATGAAGCGGTAGATCCCGGTGCGCCAATCGCGGCCATAACCGGCCGAGCCACGGTAGTCGAGGTCGAGCACGAGATAGCCACGATCTCGCAGTAAGTGATGGAACATGTATTCACGCGAGTAAGTAGACCAGCGCTTGTGGGCATTTTGCAGGTAGCCCGCTCCGTGGACGAAGATCACCAGCGGACCGCCCTTCTTCCAGTTGGCGGGCTTGTAGAGACGGGCCGGCACCTTGATGCCATCGCGGGCCGGGATCTCCACCAGCGGCGGATCGGACCAGGCATACTTGGCGAAATCGGCGGCAGGTGAGTTGGTGACCTGTTTGCCGTTGATAAACAGCTCTGGCGGACGGTTGGTGTAGCCGTAGATATCGGCCATGGCGCCATCGGCAGACATGGTGACCTCGTGGCCACCCGGTTCCTTGGTGAGGCGGCGGCGGTCGCCACCGTCGATGCTCATGGCATAGACCTGGCTTTCGGCCGCGCCCGCTTCCGCGGTGGTCAGGTAGAAATCGCGCACTTCCCATTTGCCAGACGTCAACTGCTTGGGCTGGCCGCCATCGGCGTTGACCGTGTAGACGTGCGCGAAGCCATCCTGTTCGGAAACGAACCAGACGCGATTCTCTGGCAGGAAGCCGTAGCTGAAGGACATCGGGCCGCCCACCCAGGCGTCGTCGTGCATCTTGGCCAGTTCTTTCACCTTGCCGGTGGCCAGATCGAGAGCGAGCAGCCATTGATCTTTGTTGTCGGCGGCACGGGCGCGCAGGACAGCCTTGCCTTCGTCAGAGAACTGGGGCGCAAACAGCTGCACCGGCCGCTCCTTGGTGCTGAACTCCACCCACTGCTGGGCACCGGTCTCGCGGTTGATGATGGCCACCTTCATCAGGGGCTGGTTGTCGCCCACTTTGTCGCGGGCGGAGATGTCTTCGGTGTAGGCGGATTCAGTGACGAAGTTGGGGACGATGGTGGTCTTGCCGCGGTCACCAGCTTCGCGAACCTGGGCGACGACCTGCTTGCCGTCGGGCGCAAGCATCATGGTCATGACGGAGTGGCGCGCGGGCAGGGTCCAGGGCTTGCGGGGATTTTCCTTTTTGCGCTTGGCCTCGGCCTCTTCGCGCTTCTTGGCCCGCTCTTCGATGACGGCCAGCAACGCGCGCTCTTCCTTCTTCACAGTCTCCTGGCTGTCGGTGCCCTTTTGTTCAGACGAAGCAGAGGAGGCTGCCGCTGCTCCTCGTCCACCACCGAAACCGCCCGGGGGAGGACCAGCGGCGGGAGCCGCGCCCGGGGCCTGGATGTCGGTCAACTGTTCGATGGTGGCGTCGTCGAGGGAGAGCAAGTACAAGTTGGAGCCGCGCTGGAAGGTGATGTGCCGGGCGTCCTGCCAGAAGCGGGCACCGGATTCGGCTTCGCCCGTCCGGGTGACGCGTTTGCGCATCTGCGCCGCGTGGTCGTAGAGATAGATGTCGCCACCTTCGACAAAGACCGTCGCCGATTTGTCCTTGGAGAGTTCCCCGCCCGTTGGTGGGGCCTGCTTGGCCTCCTCGTCGCTCAGCTTGCGGAGCGCAGTGCCATCGCGGTTGACCGCATACGTATCGTTTTCCGCCAGCAGCGGCGTTGAGGCGGCCTTCCATTCAAAGAACAGCCGCGACCCATCGCGCGACCACCGGACACTTTGCGGCGTATGTCCGTAGAGTTCTGGGCCGCGCATGATCCAATCCACCGTCAGCGTTGTTTGAGAGTTCTGCGCCGTGGCGGCGAAGGCGATCAGAAAGAGGAGGCGTTTCATGACGTGAGTAAGACTTTCAGTATGCCCTTCTGCGAGGCAAATGTGAACGCGCGGGGCGCTTCACTTAAGGGTAGGCGTCCCACAATCATGTCCGCAGTATTGATTTTGTGGCCCGCGAGCAACTTCAGGGCCGGCTCAAAGAGGCCACACCGGGACCCCACGAGTGAGATCTCATTCACGATCACGGGGGCCATATCGATGGAGACCTTCCCGTGTACGGTTGACTTACAGACGACAGTACCGCGCGGTTGGGTCATGCTGACCGCCGATGCCAGGCCCTCGGCTGAGCCGGTGGCGTCCACCACCCAGCGGTAGCGGGAGGCGGGCAGCTTCTTGGCGATCTCGCCGGTGACCCCCGCCTTCTCGGCGATCTTCAGCTTGTCCCGGTGCCGGCCGAACTGGTGGACCTTGGCGCGAGATCAGCAGGCCCAGTTTGCCATCGCCCAACACGGCCACTTCATCGCCCTTCGCAATGGCGCACTGCTCCAGGATTTCGCAGGCGGCGGCCACCGGTTCCGTGAAGACGGCGCGTTCGTCGGTCATGCCGCGCGGGACTTCGCGGAGGTTCGCTTCCGGCAGGGTGAGAAATTCAGCGAACGCTCCCTGGTGCTTGACGATGCCCAAGACGGTACGGCGGGGGCAGTGACGGCCCAGTGCCCGGCGGCACCAGTCGCAGTTGCCACAGGCGAGATTGATTTCCCCGACGACTCGCTTGCCGATCCAGCGGCGATCGTCGGCGTCCACCACTTCGGCCACAAACTCATGCCCGGGGCGGCCGCGAAAGCCTTAGTAGCCGCGCATCAGTTCCAGGTCGGTATTGCAGATGCCGCCGACGCGCAGGCGCAGCAGAGCGGTCCCCGACTTTCGGCGCGGTTGGGGTGATGGGCGGACCTCGACGCGGCCCGCTTCTATGTGGACGGCAATCACGGTTGCTTGGCCTCCTGAAAAGGGGTCGGCAGACCGCTCCTGCTGGTCGTGGGTCGGTACGGCGGTTGTTTAGTTTGAATCATTTGCGATTTTCTGAGGGCAGCATTTTGGCCAGCGCCGGTTCCCCAGTCTGCTAGGAGCTTACAATGATTTCGTGCGTGCGCTGTTTGTTATTCTCGCCCTCAGTTTGGCTGGTTTTGCTCAAACCTCAACGACTACGCCCGATTCGGCCTATTGGCCGTTCGATGCCTTGAAGCACAAGGTGCTGGCCCTGGCCGAGCAGGCACCGGAGCGGGTGAAGGTGGTGACTTTCGGAACTTCCGCTGGCGGACGTCCATTGCTGGCGCTGGAGATCGGCGCGGCACCGGGTAAGCAGGCGGTTTTTGTGGGCGCGAACATGGCCGGGTACCACAATGCCGGGTCGCAGGCGGCGCTCGATCTGGCGGAGCGGCTGATCAAGGATGCGGCGCTGACCGCCACGCGGAGCTATTACATTCTGCCCGCGTTGAACCCGGATGCGCATGATGCGATGTTTTCGAAGGTCCGCTACCGCCGGTCGGGCAATGGGGGGCCGCTCGATCGGGACCGGGATGGTGCGTCCGGTGAGGATGGTCCCAATGATCTGAATCAGGATGGCCGGATCACCCAGATGCGGATTCCGGACCCGGCGGGGCCTATGACCGCCGACCCCAATGATCCGCGCGTGATGATTCCCGTGGGCAATGCCACCACGGCGCGGTATCGCGTGGTGACGGAGGGGCTGGACGATGATCAGGATGGCTTGTTGAATGAAGACGGCCCGGGTGGTGAGCGGCCGGATCTGAATTTTCCGCACCAGTGGATAACGGGGAATCCGGAAGCAGGCACTTATCCGGGTTCGACGCCCGAGGCGCGGGCAGTGATGGAGTACGTGCTGGCCCGCCGCAACATCGCGCTGGCGGTTGTTTATGGTCCCGCCAACTCAATGCTGGCGCCGCCGAGTGCGGCAGGGGGGACGCCAGACGCGGATGCCCGGTCTTTTGAGAAGTTGGGTGCGCTCTACCGGCAAAGTCTGCAACAGGCGGGCTTGAGTGCGGACCGCCGGGGCGCGCCATCGGTGGCGGGGGGATTGCGGAACTGGCTTTACCATCACTATGGCGTGATGGCCGTGGAAGTGGACATCTGGGGCATTGCGCCGCGTCTGACAGTGGGGCCGAAGGCAGAAGAGCCCATCACGATTGAGCGGCTGGAGAAGATGTCGAACGAAGAGTTTTTGGCTTTGGGCGAACCACGGATCAGTGCGTATCTAAAAGAGATCAAGGCACCGGGTATGGTGAGCGCGAAGATGTTGATCGACAACGTCAAGTCCGGCCGTCTGAACCCCGCGCGGATGGCGCAGATGATGCGCCAAATGGGCTTGAAAGCTCCGCCCGCACCGGCGAGTGCGGTGGCGAGCGCCGCTCCACCGGCCGGAGCGGCGGGCGAGGCGGGGGATGTGATGGCTTATCTCGACCGGGAAGCACCGGGCGCTTTCACGCCCTGGACGCCGGTGACGTTGCCGGATGGCACGCGCGCCGAAGTGGGCGGCGTGGACCCCTTCGCCACCATCGCGCCGCCTGGGAATGTACTGGTCAAGGCGACCGCCGCCCATTCCGAGGCGGTCTTGGCGATGGCGGCGCAACTGCCGCGGATCACCATCACCGCGTTGACGGCCGAACCGGCGGGCGACGGCATGTGGAAGGTGAAGGCGACGGTGGCGAATACACAGTTGCTGCCGACGCATCCGCGTCACGGCGCGGGCATCCACCACCATTTGCCCGTGCGGCTGGGGATCGCGCTGGGAGGGCCGGCCACGGCCGTGGCGGAGCATCGGGCCGTCACGAGCGACAACCTTTGCCTGGACGAGGCGTGCGCGCCCGCAAAGGCACGCGGATCACGGTGGCCGCCACGTCCACCAACGCCGGCCAGGACCGGCGGGAAATTGAGCTCCGCTAGAAGACTTTCGTCTGACACAACATCATGGATCAATCCGCCTCCACCACCCAACACCGCGAACTGGCCCACCAACAGGGGCCGGTGAATCTGGCGATCATCACCGTCAGCGATACGCGCACGCCCGAAACCGATGCCAACCGCAAGTATCTGGAAGCCGAGATCACGGCGCTGGGGCATCGACTGGTGGCCTACCGGCTGATCAAGGATGAGCCGGAGCAGGTCTCGGAGGTATTGGACGAACTAGCCTCCGGCGAAGCGCAGATTCTGCTGTGGAACGGCGGCACCGGCATTGCTCCGCGGGACACCACCTACGACGTGCTGAGCCGCCGTCTGGAAAAGGTATTGCCGGGTTTCGGCGAGCTGTTCCGCATGTTCAGCTATGAGCAGGTGGGCGCGGCCGCGATGCTTTCGCGCGCGGTGGCCGGCACTTACCGGGGCAAGGTGGTGATCTCGACACCCGGCTCCCCCAACGCCGTCCAGACGGCCTGGACCAAGCTGATTCAGCCCGAACTGGAGCATTTGGCCTGGGAAGTCGCGCGGCTGAGCTAGGAGACTGCACACCTTGACCCCGCCTGATCTGCCCGTTTTGCCCGCCCTGCCTGATGACGAAGTGTACGCCCACGTGGGGGAGGACGGCTTTCGCCGTCTGGTGGCTGCCTTTTACCGGCAGATTCCGGGAGATCCGATTCTGGGCCCCATGTACCCGGCTGATGACCTGGAAGGCGCCGAGGAGCGGCTGCGGGACTTTCTGATCTTCCGTTTTGGCGGCCCCACGACGTATTTGGCCAAACGCGGCCATCCCCGGCTGCGGATGCGGCACGCTCCATTCGTGATTGGCCCGGCGGCGCGGGACCGATGGGTGGAAATCATGGACGTAGCACTCCAGGAAGCCGCCCTGCCCCCAGCAGCGGAGTCTGTTTTGCGGCGATTCTTCACCGATACGGCCACTTTTTTGATCAACCGCCCCCATTCCGGTTGATCTCCCCTCCCCTTGGGTACTAGGTAATGCGTTTCATGCCAGCCGGCGGTGCATGGGACAAACTTACCATGTATTTACACTTATCTTACGCAATGCGGCGCCTAGCCTAGCGCGCTGAGTGAATGTGTCAGCAGACCGCTCCTCTCTGGTCGCGGCTAGGTACGGGCGTCGCCTCTTTTGAGCTACTTGCGAGTCTTTGAGGGCGGCCGGTGGGGTGAGTAATCGGCCTTCTTCCGCAACCTGCTCCGGATCGGCGATGGGCGCCAGCTGCGGAGCTTGCGCCTGGAAGGCATCCTCCGCACCGAATCGCTAAGTCATTGTTGGGAAATGCCTTCTGGCAGATACGGAACCCGCCGGACGCCGTGGCGCGGTTCCCTGGTCCGGCGCTCTGGCGAGCTGGTACCGAGGTTCTACAGGGACACGGACAGCCTGGTGTCGCGTTTGAAGACTGCTTCTTGAAGTACGGGTACGGCAGCCCGTTTCGTCCATTGTCTGGCGCAGCCCGACTTAATACTCTGGAGAAGCTCAAAGGGGATGCGACCCACTTAGGAACGCAGATTCGGCGAGAACTGAAAGAGGAGCACATAAAACAAATGAAAATCAATCACTTTCTGGCAATCAGCGCGATGCTGGTGGGTTCCAGCGTTTTGGCGACGCCCATCTACGGCACCGCGAACGTGAATGTCACCATCAACGGTGTCACAACGACCACCCCCGTCCCACAGAACACCAAAACCGGCAGCATCAGTGGCGGGAACGCCAACTTCCGGTTCGGGATGGACTGGGACGTCGATCCGACGCTGACCTGGACCTACACCACGGCGACGTCTGGTCTGCACGTTATCCAGTTCCAGACCAACATCGTTGGAAACCCCTACAACCAGTTGTTCAACTCAGCGGGCTTTACCCTGACCGGCGGAGCGGGTGCGTCGATCAAAAACGTGTCGGTGAAAGTGTACATTCCGTCCTTCACCACCTACATCGCCGCCGGTGATGTCTCGTTGCCGAACGTTACGCTGCCGAAGGCCGGCAACATTACCAAGAACAACGACAACACCAACAGTGGCGGCGTAGGTCCCTACGTCGGATTCGGTCCGACCAACCTGGGTGACGCCACGATGGGTGTTGAGATCTCGTTCAACGCGGTTCTGGGCAGCCTGAACTCTCTGTCGATGAATGGCACTCTGGACATCCAGAAGGATGCGCCTCCGGTTCCTGAGCCGGCCACCTTCGGCCTGATCGGTGCCGCGCTGATCGCGCTGGGTTCGATCGCTCGCCGCCGCGCCTAAAGCGCTCCGGTGTCGGAAAGAGGGCGGGGGCGTGCAAACGCCTTCCGCCCTTTTTTTTGTGTTGCCACGCGCCCCAGGGCCGGGCTGGGAAGGGCGTGCCGACATGGAGCTGGCTGGCCGCGCTCCGCAAGCAGTACCAACATTGAGCAGAGCAGCCACCCTCAGGTCCGCCTACCCTGTGACGGCGCTTGGACGCAAGCCACCAAGTGGAGCTGCAACCTGCACATTCAGCGGATGTTACTTACAGCTCAAGACGATCCAACCTATCCTTCCGCTGCCCATCCTGGTGGCTGTACTCTCCTTAGAACACAAACTGCTTGACCCGCTGGTACTAGACACAGATGGACCTTCCTGCCCATTGGTCAGGACAAGTCCGCCACCTAATCTGGAGAAGCTCGGAGGGAATGCGGCCCACCAAGGAACGCAGATTCGGCGAGAAATGAAACAGGAGCAAATAAAACAAATGAAAATCAATCACTTTCTGGCAATCGGCGCGATGCTGGTGGGTTCCACCGTTTTGGCCACACCTATTGGGTATGGTTCAACGGACGTAACGGTCAACATCAACGGCGTCGTCACCACCACTTCGATCAACCAGACAACCCACACGGGCAGCGCCGAGGGCGGCAACTTGGCGATCAATAATTTCAAGTTCGGCATGAGCTGGGACGTCGATCCGACGCTGACCTGGAGCTACACCACCACCTCGTCCGGTCCGCAGACGATCACCTTCTCCACCAACATCATCCCTGACGCTTACAACAAGTTGTTCAACTCCGCTGGCTATACGCTGACGGGCGTGCAGAAGGTGGGCAACAAGACATCCCCGGGCGCGACGATCAGCGACGTGACGGTGAAGGTCTACATTCCATTCATGACCCAATACATCCCGGAGGGTGATGTCACGGTGAAGGGCGTCAGTGGCGTCCGGGGCACCCTGACGCGCAGCGAAGACAACACGGGCTTTGGCGGCGTGGGCGACTACGTCCCGTTTGGACCTTCGGCCCTGACTGACCTGACGATGGGGGTGGAAATCAAGTTCAATGCCACACTGAACAAGGGGGACACGCTGTCGCTGAATGGCACGCTGGACATCCAGAAGGAAGCACCTCCCGTGCCCGAGCCGGCCACCTTTGGCCTGATCGGTGCCGCGCTGGTGGGCCTGGGCTCCTTCGCCCGCCGCCGCGCCTAGTCGCTTCGGTCATTTCACCACCAGGGGCGGGAGTGCCGATATGGCATCTCCCGCCTTTTCTGTTGTTTAGGGCCGATGGTCGAATGCCCTTCGCCTTCTCGATTCGCTCCGTCAGGGCCGCATATTCCTCGCACTTTTCGTGGTACACTCAGTAGTACTTTGGGCCTAGGCCCCCGCTGACGGATTCAGCAAGCTTTCGAGAGCTCTCAAAACAGTACGCTTGGTACTTTTCGATCTTGACAGATTTCCGGAGCACCCCTAGTCTAGTTAAGCCGCAGAAGAATGGCGGTATACCTGACTTAACGGTCTGAGTGAACCCGAAGAAGAATAGAGGGAGGACAAGCAGTAGATGAGATATTTTCAATTGGTCACGGTTTGCGCACTGCTGACGGCTTCCACGGCATCCGCCAGCCTGATGACGCCGGCGAGCTACGGCGAAGCGAAGTACACGGTCACCAACAATTTAGGCACCAAGTCCGGAACGGTGGAAGTGGTTGACGAATTTGGCAGTTTTGGGGGCGGCAATCTGAGCAAGGATGGTTTCTTGTTCCGGCTGGATTGGGACATTGACCCGACCCTGTCCTGGAGCTACACCACCACGGCGTCCGGTCCGCACACGATCCTGGTTTCCACGGCGATTCTTCCGGGAAACTACAATCTCCTCTTCGTCTCCGGCGGCTATACGCTGACTGGAGCGCGGAGGGGTAAGGGAGCGAAGATCTCCGATGTGAAGATCGAGGCTTATGCTCCGCTGCCGACCGCTCCGATCAACTACATTCCCGAGGGTGATGTCACGGTAAAGGGCATCAGCACGCCGGTGAAGGGTACCTTGACTCGCTCCAATGACAACACCAACAAGGGCGGAATCGGCTTGCTGGTTCCGTTTTCTACCCGGACGTTTAGCGACATGGGCGTGAAGATCACCTTCAACGCCACGTTGAACCCGGGCGACCAACTCTCGCTGAACGGCACGATGGAAGTACAGCAAATGGTGCCGGAACCGGCGACCTGGGTCCTGCTTGGCGCGGCTCTGGTGACGTTGGGGGCCCTGCGCCGCCGGATGGCCTAGAAACTTTCGTAATCCTTCTTGTTCAGTTGAAAAGGGCTCGCTCACAAGGCGAGCCCTTTTTGTTTTTTGTGTGCCCGTGGTTGGTGGTTGCTTGGCGGCGGATGGGTGCGGTTCGGTCCGGGGGCCATGGGCGGCGGCGGGGAAGAGGTGTGCTCCGCCCCATGCTGTCGCGGCTCAGCAAGGCGCTGGTCGGGGTTTGGGCACTTGTCGGCGTTTGAATGACGGGCAGGTTCTCAGGGTGCGCAGACGCGAAAAAGGGCCAAGCATGACGCCTGGCCCCTTTTTCAAACTTCCCGAATCGGGCGAAACTACTTGATCTTGCCTTCTTTGTAGTCCACATGCTTGCGGACCACGGGGTCAAACTTCTTCTTCACCAGCTTCTCCTTGGAGAGCTTGGGATTCTTCGAAGTGGTGTAGTAGTGGCCGGTACCGGCGGACGAGACCAGTTTGATGAGTTCGCGAGCCATTAGAATTGCACCCCACGAGCCTTCATCTCAGCAAAAACAGCGTCCGCACCCTTCTTGTCGATGATGCGCAGGCCTTTGGCCGAAATCTTCATCCGGATAAAGCGGTTCTCGCTGGGCACCCAGATGCGCTTGTCGTGCAGGTTGGGTTCCCACCGGCGGCGGGTCTTATTATTGGCGTGAGAAACGCGATTCCCGGACAACGGGCGCTTCTCGGTGATGGGGCATACTTTCGCCATGACTCAAAATCTCCTGATCGGGCCGGGTTGCTTGGGCATTCGGCTGGACACACCATACCGAGTGAGGGCGCAAACCCAAACCCTTAGTGTACCGCAGACGAAGAGCTTCGTCCAATCCGGTTTCCCCGAAATAGGGCCGGGGGCCGGAACGGAGCTGAAACCGCGGCCAAACTGTCCGCGTCACAGGTGTAGTTCGCCGCCCGGGGAGCGAACCGGATTCACTGGTCAAGTTCACTTGCCAAGGCCTGTTTTCAGGTGTCCGGCCACGATTGGCGATTGACGGGCCGTCCAATGGGGCATAAACTGTAAATAGCTCGCAACAGGTTTATCTGGAGCGTGGGTGAAACATGATGAAGGCGAAGAACTTAGCTCTCCTTTTCGCGGCTTTCCTGCTGGTGGTCCCGGCGGGTTGGGCGCAGAACAAGAAACCGTCCAATGAAGCGCCGCGCGAAACCGTCGCCCGGCCGATGACCGATAAGGAGCGCAAGCGACGCGAGGAGAAGCTCCGCAAGGAGCTGGAGACCCCGTTCCGCAAGTGGCTGAACGAGGACGTCGCCTACATCATTACGGACGAAGAGCGCACCTCCTGGAAGCGCCTGCAGACCGACGAAGAGCGCGAACAGTTCATCGAAGGATTCTGGCTGCGCCGCGATCCGACTCCGGATTCGCAGGAAAACGAGTTCAAGGAAGAGCACTATCGCCGCATCGCGTATTCCAACGAGCGCTACGCCTCCGGTATTCCTGGCTGGAAGACCGACCGCGGCCGCATCTATATTACCTACGGCCCGCCGGACGAGATCGAGTCCCACCCCTCGGGCGGCACCTATGAGCGCCCCATTGAAGAAGGCGGCGGCACCACCTCGACGTTCCCGTTTGAGAAATGGCGCTACCGCTACATTGAGGGCATTGGCCTGGGCAACGACATCGTGATCGAATTTGTCGATCCGACGATGACTGGCGAATACCGCATGACCATGGATCCGTCGGAAAAAGACGCCCTGATGATGGTTCCCGGCGCGGGTCTGACCATGATGGAACAGATGGGCATGGCGTCCAAGACGGACCGCTTCTCCCGCACCGACGGTACGCGCCTGGGCACCGGCAACCAGCCGCTGCCGATGCGCATGAATCAGTTTGAGCGCTTGCAGCGCTTCGCCGCCCTGCAGAAGGCACCGTCGATCAAGTTTAAGGATCTGGAAGCTCAGGTGAATTCCAAGGTCACCTTTAACGTGCTGCCGATTCAGGTTCGCGCGGACTTCATGAAGATGACCAACTCCACCGTGATGGCTTACATCACGATCCAAATGGAGAAGAAGGATCTTCAGTTCAAGACCACCGATGGCGTGGCCAAGGGTGTCGTGAACATCTACGCGCGCATCACTTCGATGTCGCGCCGGGTGGTGAACGTCTGGGAACAGCCGGTGACGATTGAGGCTCCGGCGGAGATGTTGCAGGAAGCTTCCAAGGGCAAGGCAATCTACCAGAATGCCGTGCCGCTGCCCCCGGGCAACTACCGGTTGAACGTGGTGGCCAAGGATGTCATCGGCGGCAACATGAACAACTACGAAGTGGCGCTGGCGGTGCCGCGGTTTGATGACGAGAAGCTGGGCGTCTCCACCGTGATTCTGGCCGACCAGATCGAAAAGGTGCCCACCAAGAACATCGGTTCCGGCCAGTTCGTGATCGGCTCCTCCAAGGTGCGCCCGCGCCTGTCAGAGAGCTTCGCCCGCGACGAGCGGATGGGCATCTACATGTCGCTCTACAACTTCGAGCCGGATGAGAAGACGCAGAAGCCGAGCGGAACCATCGAGTACGAAGTGGTGAAGCGCGATACCAACGAGAAGATTTTCGAGTTCAGTGAAGAACTGGCGTCCATTGCCGGGGCCTCCGCCACACAGGTAACGATTGAGAAGCTGTTGCCCATGAAGAGCCTGGTGCCGGGAAATTACACCCTCAAAATGAAGGTGACCGACAAGAAGCGCAACCAGACGCTGACGCCGACGGCAAACTTCACCGTCACCTAGACTCCGGTTGCGGGCTGGTGGCGGGGCGGGTTGGGAATTGGGTTGTTGGGTAGTGGCATAAACTGGAGAGGCGTAAATCGATGCTCCGCCGCGCACAGGATGTCGGTCGAGTGAGCAGCTTGCTGCTTCTGGCGGGCGTGTGCGTTTTCACGGCGAGTGCCCAGGCAGCGGGGATTGATACCGGAATGCGGATCCGCTTGCACGGCTCCATTGTGGGCTTTGTCACCGGTCCGGCGGGCGCGCAGCAGATGGGGGCCACCGTCTTTCTGCTGAACAAGTACGGGCGCCTGGTGAAGAAAACCTTTACCAACGAGCGCGGCGCATTTGGCTTTGATTTCCTGATGCCGGACGCCTACACGGTGCGCGTCAACCAGACCAGCTTTGCCCCGGCTGCCAAGACCGGAGTGCGCGTGGACCCGGGGGTTCGGAGTTTCCTGGCCATCCAACTGGCCTCCGTCGCCAGTTCAATTCAGCTAGTATCGGCGGCACCGAATGCGGCGTCGCTGATGAGCGATGAATGGAAGTGGGCGCTCCGCTCCAATGCTCCGCTGAGGCCGGTGTTGCGATTTGCGCCGGAGTGGAAGGCACCTCGGACGCGCCTGAATTCTCCCGCGTTGTTTACCGAGACACAGGGTGTATTGAAGTTGTCGGCCGGGGAGATGGGTTCGGCTGATGCCGCCTCGCTGGGCGATCTGGGTACGGGTTTCGCTTTGGCCACCTCGTTGTTTGGGTCAAGCCGCGTGATGTTCTCCGGCAACGTGGGCTACTCCGCCACCAATGGCACTCCAGCGGCGGGCTTCCGGACTTCCTATCGTCCGCATGCCGCCGATACGGAACAGTTCAACCCAGAGCTGAAGCTGACCATGAAGCAGGTCTTTCTGCCCTCGGGAGGACTCGGCCGGTTTGTGGGATCGCAGAGCAATCTGCCGGTATTGCGGTCGATGTCGGCCAGCATCAGCGACCGCGTCCAGCTCTCGCAGCGGGTCCGTCTGGAAGTGGGCAGCACGCTTGACTCGCTGAACTTTCTGGGCAAGTTGAACTACTTTAGCCCGTACGCAGTAACGAGCGTGGATTTGGGCCGCGCGGGACTGTTGGAGATCGGGTTCAGCTCCGGAGTGCCGCCGGTGGAGCGGTATCGCACCTCGCGCGAGGTAGCCGAGGGTGACACGGCGGCGGAGTTGGCGCAAGACGTCGCCGCACTGGGCCTGCTGCCGCGCCTCAGCATCGCCAACAACACGTTGCGGGTGCAGCGTTCAGAGAACTACGAGATGGGGTACCGCAAGAGTTTCGGCCGCCGGTCGATCAGCGCGGGCTTTTTCCGGGAAGCGATTTCCAATGCGGCCTTGACGCTGGCGTCGCCCACGGGGGCGTATCCGTCTTCCGATTTGCTGCCGGACTTTAACTCCAATAGCGCGGTGTTCAACGCCGGACATCTGATCCGCAACGGCTTCACGGCCTCCGGCTCACAGCAGTTTGGGGATTGGGTGACGGTTTCGCTGATCTTCAGCCGGGGCGGCGTGCTCCGCACCGATCAGCGGGAGATGCGGACCAATGATCCGGCCGAAATCCGTTCCGCCATCCGCCGTAGCCTGCAAAATGCGGTTTCAACGCGAGTGTACGGCAAGCTGCCCCGCTTGGGCACGCGGTACCTGGCCTCCTACCAATGGACCGACTATCGTGCGCTGACGCCCGGCCACCTCTACCTGACCAACATCACGACACCCGACGCCGGGTTGAACTTCTCGATTCGCCAGCCGGTGCCGGCCCTGCCGTTCATGGCCGGACGGTTTGAGCTGCACGCCGAGATGCGGAACTTGCTCGCGCAGGGGTATCTGCCGTTGACCATGCCGGACGGGCGGCAGATTCTACTGATCCACACGCCGCGCGCCTTGCGGGGCGGGGTCAGCTTTTTCTTCTAGGGTGCTTCAGAGATACTGGCCACTGAACTGGTGGCGCAGGCTGACAGTATCAAGTGCCAGGACATGCTTGACAGCCCATGCCAGGACATCCTTGACACTCGGGACTTTAGGGCCGGAGTGAGGCGAGGTAGGCTGGTGGGAACGAGGGCAGACCGCTCCTGCTGGTCGCGGCTCGGTACGGCTGCGGCGGTGCTCTGAGGCAGTTGCGATCTTTATGGGCTTGCTCGCACCGCCTTGGGGTGATTCCGCGAGTTTGTGACTCCGGACACTAGTAGGCTACGGAAAAGCGATGGGCCGACCCGCTCCTGCTGGCCGGCCATCTCTGCGACCGGGCGTCAGTCGATCTGGCGGAGGCGCTGTGAGACTTCGATGGACACGACTTTGCTGTCCTGACGGAGTGTCTCCAGCAGTTCGTCCGCGAATGAGGCGGTGAAGAGAGTGGCGTCGATGCGGGCCCGGACGGTGACGCCCGGGGGCACGTAATCCGCGTCACTCACGCGAAGGATCGCCTTCACCTCGCCGGGCACTAGTGGACTCCATCGCGCAATGCTTTGCCGGCCTTAAAGCGCGCTTGGGTCCGACCGGTGGCAGCAGGTGCGGGCTGCTTTGCGCCGCCCTTGGTGGCAGGCCTCTTGGCCGGCGCGGACTTCGCCCCAGACTTTTTGGCCGCTGCCTTGGGCGCTACCGCGGGCGGTGCGGACTTGGTAGCGGGTTTGGTGACCGGAACGGACAGGGCTCGCGAGGCCGGCCTCCGGCGGCCGCTACCAATCGATTCGGCCGACTCGCCCGACCGGGTGGACGAGGACGGCTTCTTGGCGGGCGGCTTGGCGGGTTTTGCGGGTTTGCGAGGCGGCGTTACCTTCTTGGCGGGCGGTTTGGGGGGTGGCGGAGGCGGAGCTACCTTCTTGGCCGGTGGTTTGGGAGGCGTCACCGGATTGGCGGCGGCCACCTGGGCCACCATCACGGCGGGAGCGATGCGCCCCTGTCCGTAGCGCGAATCCCAACCGCCGCTGGCCGGGGGATTCTGGCGGGCCGTGCCAATTACGAGGCTGCGCAGGTCACTGTTCGACAACGTCTTGCCGCGCTTGGCGGCTTCTGCCATGACCAGTGCCACGCAGCCCGCGACGGCGGGTGCGGCCATGCTGGTACCGCTCTTGCGGGTGACCTTGGTGCCGGTGCGGGACCAGGCTGCCAGGACGTCATGACCCGGAGCCGAAACTTCCGGCTTCTGTCGTCCATCGCGCGTGGGGCCGGCACTGGAGAAAAATGAAAGCGGGACGCTGGCCTTGTGGGCGTCGTAACTGCCGACGACGATCGTTTCCCGGCCACAGGAAATGGAGCCGAGCGTTTGGGAATTGTCATTGGGCGCGATGAATCGCGTCTGGCCACGGTCATCACGTTCGATCCAGGCATGAAACTGTCCATTGGCCACCGTGGTGCCGGTTAGCCGCACGGCCCAGGTTCCGGCAGGAACGTTCGATTCCAGAAACAGGCCGATCGTGTTATCGCGGTTGTTGGGGTCGTTGAGACGGTTCACCAGCAGCACGGCGGCCCGGCCATCCGGCCCTTTCAAGGCCTGGGACGTGCCGGGCGCGACGCGCAGCAGGCTGCGGCCATCCGGGCTAATCAACTCCGCCGTGAAGCGGTCCGCGCCAGCGTACCAGAATTCCAGTTCGTTGCCGGTAGGGTCACGTTGACCGATGATGAACTGCACATCCACTGCCCCGCCCGGCGGCACTTTGCCCGCCGCATGAATGCCATCAGAAAAGGAGTTGGAGGCCGCAATCACCATCGCCCGGCCGGGCTTCTGCTGCAGCAGCCGGTCCAGGCCAATTTCGACCAGCGAGGAACCGTCGTGGGGGCCGCCGTTGGTGCCCAGGCTGGCATTGATGACGCAGGGCTGGCTGCCGGCCTGATCAAAGATCCACTGCACGGCTTCGAGCAATTGCACCGAGTCGCCAAAGGACTTGCCGACGGTCTCCGGACCGCTCCAGGGGACATCGTCCGCCGCCAGTTCGACAAAGATCAGATCAGCCTGAGGAGCACAGCCCGCAACGCCGGAGCCCAGGCCACTGCCCGCCGCGATGTCGAGGACGTGCGTGCCGTGCGTGCCTTTGCTGGAAGGGCTATCCGGTGGCGGCGCGTAGCCGAGGGCGGCATAGGGATCAGCCGACCTCAAGGCCGCATTAATCTGGGCCTGGGAGTAGACCGCCCCGAAACCGAAGGGACTGGCTGCGGTGGGGGCGGCGTTCTGATCCCAGATCGCCTTCAGACGGGTCGTGCCGTCAGCGCGGCGGAAGTTGCGGTGGGCGAAGTCACACCCGAAATCGACCACTCCGACCAGAACGCCCGAGCCACCGGCCGCCAAGCTCCCGGCGGGAAGGGCCGCCGCGCCGGTCTCGGTGGTAGTGGCATCAAGGGACGAAGTGATGGGGCGCGAGAGCTTGAGGCTGGCCACAAACGGCAAGTTCCGCAGAGCTTCCAGGCGCGCGATCGGGACGCGGGCGCTGACGATGGTGTAGTCGTCACCCGGAATGGCCAGGCCGGTCCGGACTTCGCTAAGTGCCTCCCAGGCGGCCAGATCGGTGACCTTCGCTGCCACCACCACTTCATCGGCGCTGGTGGAAGTCCCTGCCGTTTTGGCATCACCCTGGTTCTGCCGCATCACCATGCGCTGAAGGCGCGGGTCCATGGCCTCCAGGACCCCGATGTCCATCGGTGTCAAATCATCAACCTGAATCTCGTTGCCGGCCATGGTGCATTCCGCCTTTCGGTGAGCTTGTGGCACATTTGTGCTTGGCTCGATCCTACCTCAATCGCGCAAACGGCGGAGCAGATCGCGCAATAATCGGGCATGGCTCGCAGGCTTTTTCACGTTCCGGCCATCCACCGGGGCACGGCTACGATTGAAGGCGATGACGCCAAGCACTTGACTCGGGTGCTACGGGTGGAACCGGGACAGATCTATCAGATCTCCGACAACGAATCGCTGTATCTGGCGGAAGTGGAGGAGGCGCACAAGGGGCGCGTTGTGTTCCGGGTGACGGAGACGCTGGCGGTGCCCGAGCCGCGTTACACGATCACGCTGTGCGCGGCGCTGATCAAGTTTGATCACTTTGAATGGATGCTGGAAAAGGTAACCGAGCTGGGCGTCTCGCGGATTGTGCCGGTGCTGGCCACGCGAACCGAGGCGGGCCTGGACCGGGCGGCGGCGAAACGAATGGAGCGCTGGCGCAAGATTCTGCTGGAGGCGTCGCAGCAGTCACGCCGGGTGCGGATGCCGGAGATCGTCGAGCCGGTCCCCTTCAAGCAAGCACTGGCCGAACCCGCCGAGCTGCGGCTGTTCGCGGATGAAAGCGGCGGGACCCCACTGGTGACAGCACTGGCATCGGCGCAATCCATGGCGATTCTGGTGGGGCCGGAAGGCGGCTGGACGGAGGCCGAGCGCTTGGCGGCCACCGCGACGTGGGCACCGGTTTCGCTGGGCGAGAATGTCTTCCGTGCGGAAACGGCGGCGATGGCCGCCTTGGCGGTGATGGTGGCCGTGGCCCACGCACGTCCCTAAACCACTACAGCAACTATTCTCTGCATCCGATGGACAGGATTGATATAGTTAACGTTAACTGAAATCTCCGGGAGGCTTTTCCATGAAGCGTCTTTTTGTATTGCTGGGGCTGGCGACTGCATCATTCGCCCAGACCACCTCGACCATGATCGTCGGAACCGTAACCGATCCCTCCAGTGCCGCCGTTGCCGGCGCCAAGGTGACCGCCACGCAGACACGCACGGGCGTGAAGCGTCAGGATGTGACTACTTCAACGGGCGACTATAGCTTCCCGTTGCTAGACATTGGCGAGTATTCGATCACGGTGGAAGCGGCGGGCTTTAAGAGCTCCACGCGCGCCGGGCTGCCGCTGCAGATCAATGACAAGCTGCGTGTGGACTTTGTGATGCAGGTTGGTCAGGTTTCGGAAAAGATCGAAGTGACCGGCGCGATTGCCGCGCTGAAGACGGATGAATCCTCCGTGGGCGAAGTGATCGAGCAGCGCCGCGTGGTGGAACTGCCGATCAATGGCCGCAACGTCGGCAATCTGGCGGTGCTGCAGGCGGGCGTGATGTTTGGTCCGCGCGGTGGCTTGGACGGCCAGTCCGGCGGCGGCGGCGGCATCCCGATTCCGGGTCAGACCATCGCCATTGTGGCCAACGGCCAGCGCGAAACCAACCAGAACGCCACCATGGACGGCGTGGTAGCCACCGAGGCTCGCGTCAACACGGTGCCTTTCTCGCCTTCACCGGAAGCGGTGGAAGAGTTCAAGGTGCTGACGGGCAGCTACTCGGCCGAATACGGCTTCAACTCCGGCGCTCAGTTGGTGATGGTATTGCGGTCCGGTACCAACGACCTGCATGGTTCGCTGTTTGAGTTTCTGCGCAACGACAAGCTGGACGCGGAAAACTACTTCCAGAACTACTTCAATACGTCATCGACCCGGTTCCCGAAGCAAGGCATTCGCCAGAACCAGTTCGGCGGCATGGTGAGTGGTCCGGTGCTGATTCCGAAGATCTACAACGGCAAGGACAAGACGTTCTTCATGTTCAACTATGAGGGCCGCCGCCGCGTGTTGCCGGGTGCCGCCCAGTCGGCGCTAGTGCCCTCGGATGCGTTCCGCAATGGCGACTTCAGCGCGCTGTTGAATCGCCGCACGGCAGCGGGCGCTGCGCTGCCTTCGGTACCGATTGTCGATCCGCTGACCGGTACGGCCAACCCGACACCGTTCCCGGGCAACATCATCCCATCCGGACGCATCACACAGACCGCGCGCAACCTGAATTCCTTCTGGGAACGTCCGCAAGTGGTTCTCCCGGATCCGCTGACGGGCTTTAACTACGCCGGTGCGGGCACGCAATCGATTCCTGACAATCAGTACTACGTCAAGATTGACCACAGCTTCTCCGTGAATGACAAGATCATGGGCCGCTATGCCACCAACCAGGTGAACTGGCTGCAGGTGCCGGGCAACCGCCCGCAGTTCACGTATCTGGTGGACGGCCGCAACGACAACTTGGCCCTGCAATGGATCCACGTATTCTCGCCCGCGGTGGTGGTGGAAACGCGCTACGGGTTTACGCGTTCGAAGTCCGATAGCTTCAATCCCCGCGCCAACTCAGACTTCAGCCTGAGTTCGATTGGTCTTGATGCCTTCCGGGTGGTGAATGACAGCAACCGTCCGCTCACCAAGCGCGAGGCGGGTGTTCCCTCGATGAACCTCACGGGCTTCCAGGGTTTGGCGGAACTCGATGGCGGCAACGGCTTTGACGACAACAAGCTGCACCAGTTCAGCGAAAGCTTCAACATGAGCTTCTCGTCGCACAACATTAAGGCGGGTTGGGAATCGCGCCAGATTTCACTGTTCCGTGGCGCAGCCAACGTGCCGCGTGGCTCGTTCGACTTTAACGGCAACATCGCGAACAACAGCTATGCGGCGTTCCTGCTGGGACTGCCGACGGCCACCAATACGCCTGAAGGCCTGCCGCTCACCGATGTCAGCCAGAACCGTTGGGGCTTCTATGTCACCGACGACTGGAAGGTCTCCCGCAAACTGACTGTGAACATCGGCATGCGCTATGAATACAACACTATGGCGACCGACGTGCGTGGCCTGTGGCGCAGCGCTGAACTGCGCAGCGGCCAGTGGACATTTGTGCCCACCAAGATCCGGGACAACACGTATCAGTTCTACAAGCCGCAGCGCAACATGTTCATGCCGCGCATTGGCTTGGCTTACCGCCTCAGCGACGCGTGGGTTCTGCGCGCCGGCTACGGCATCTTCTACAACGTGCACCAGCTGAACAACTACACGATTTTGAACTTGAACCCGCCGCTTTCGGGCTCGGCCAACTTCGTCAACAATGCCACCAACAATGCTTTGGTGAATACGGCCAGTCCGTTGACGTTCGCCAATCCGTTCGGGGTGGTTAACCGCTCCATCGGCACCAGCGCCAACGTTCTCAACACCGATAACTTCCAACCGCAGGTAAACCAGTGGAGCATGGACATCCAGCGCCGCCTACCGTTCAACATGGTGTTGAACGTGGGCTACGTCGGATCCAAGACGTCGCACCTGGATAACACGGTGGAAGCGAATTCGCCTGATCCGGGTTTCAATACGGCCACGTCAACCCTTCAGGGACGGCGGCCTTATCAGTTCATCAACGACGATGGCATCATCCGGCCGTTGACCCGTTTGCGCTTCCTCGATTCGGGCGCCAACGCCTGGTACCAGGGCCTGCAACTAACGCTGCAGAAGCGGTTCTCGAATGGGCTGTCGTTCTCGGTGGCACACACGTTCTCGAAGTCGCTGATGGAAGGTTACGGCCGCAACGAAGGTGACGGGTCCAACCCCAACGCCTACCAGAACCCGCGTAACCGCGCGGCGGACAAACAGCGTGCCGGGTTTGACGCCACTCACAACATGGTGGCCAATGTGGTGTACGAACTGCCCACGCTGAAGAACGCCAAGGCGTTCACCCGTGGCGTCCTGGGTGGTTGGCAGACCAATGCCATTGTCACGCTGCGCACTGGGTTCCCCTTCACGGTCACGCAGGGTGCCATCACCAACACCGCCAACGTGACCATCCGCCCCGATCGCATCGCCAATGGCAGCCTGTCGAACCCGACGGTCAACCAGTGGTTTGACCCGAACGCGTTCCGCCTGGTCAGCTGCCAGGACCCCACGCTGCCTGAGCTTTGCCGCTACGGCAATGCCGGTGTCGGCATCCTGGAAGGCCCGGGCGCCAAGATCGTGGACTTCTCGCTGTTCAAGAATTTCACCATCACGGAGCGCTTCAAGGTGCAGTTCCGCGGCGAGTTCTTCAACTTCTTCAACACGCCGACGTTTGCTCGCCCGAATTCCGGGTTGAACACGGGGGGCGGATTCCTGCCGCGCCGCGCGGCCGGTGGGGGCATCGAGTATCCCTCGCAGGCCAACATCAGCCAGGGTCCGGGTGCCATCACCAGCACGGTGGTGCCGAACCGGAACATCCAGTTTGGTTTGAAGCTGCTGTGGTAAATCGACGTGAATTCACGGGGGCCGTCGCGATGACGGCCCTCTCGGCCACTCGGGTTTTGGGAGCGAACGAAAAGCTCCGTGTAGGTGTGATCGGTTGCGGGGGCATGGCGAATGCCCATGTCAGCTCCCTGCTGCCGATCCGTGAATCAGACAATTTTGAGATCACCGCCGTCTGCGATGTTTACCAGAAGCGTATGGACGCGATGGTGAAGCGCACGGGCGGCAAGCCGGTGAAGGACTACCGGACCATCCTGGGCGACAAGGACATCGACTATGTCCTGATCGCGACGCCGGAGCACTGGCACTACCAGATGGCGATGGACGCGCTGGCCGCGGGCAAACACGTCTACTGCGAAAAGCCGATGACGCAGAACCCGGAGCAGGCCAAGAAGCTGGTGGCCCGGGTGAAGGCCAACCCCAAGCTGAAGTTCCAGGTGGGCGTCCAGGGGATGTCGGACGACTCCTACGAGACGGCCTTCAAGTACGTCAAGGACGGAGCGCTGGGCAAGGTGGTGCTGGCGCAGATCGATTATTCGCGCAACCACCGCGACGACTTTTGGACCGGCGAGATGGACCCGGACGTGAAGCCCGGCGAGAATCTCGACTGGAAAAGCTGGCTGGGCCCGGCGGCGAAGCATGACTTCGAACCGGACCGTTTCCAGTTCTGGCGCCGCTACTGGGACTATTCCGGCGGCATCGCCAGCGACCTGTTCATCCACCGCGTCACCCGCATCATCAAGGCGCTGGGGCTGACGGCTCCCGAGAAGGCCGTGGGCTTTGGCGGCAAGTTTGAGTTTGCGCAGTCCAAGGCCGAGATTCCGGACACGCTGAACTTCCTGCTCGATTATCCCGGCGGCCTGACCGTGCAGTTAGTCTCATCGATGGCCAACGACACCAAGGTGTCGCACCTGCTGCGCGGACACAAGGCAACGCTCGAGTTCACGAACACGGGCTTCACCATCACGCCGCAGCGCCTGTTTGAGGGCGAAGCCAAGATGATCGTCCACCAGAAGACGGGCGGCGAACGGACGGAGTTGCACCACCAGAACCTGATGCGCGCCATCCGGTCCGGCGAGGCACTGAAGTGCGACGCCGATCTCGGCATGGCGGGCGTCGTGGCCTGCTACATGGGCAACGAAAGCTACCGCCGCGGCAAGATCGCCCACTGGGATGGGGCGAAGCAGCGGGTGATGCTGGGGTAGGTAAGGCCGGTCCGCGGCGGCTACGGAACAGTGATCGGGAGCGCTTCACGCGCCACCGTCACCCCTTCGGTTTCCGCCGCAGCCTCTTCCCGCAGGCATTCCAACATGAGTTGAAGCGCCTCTTTCAGATTGGTGCGCGCCTCTTCCATAGTCTTGCCTTGCGTATTCACGCCTCGAATCTCTTCGATCCAAGCAACGTACCATTCGTCGGTCTTCTGGTAGACAGCCGTCAGGTGCACAGCCGGGTAATGGCCTACAGGTCCTCCGGCCGCAGCCCCGTCTTCTTGGCGATCTGTGCGAGCAAGCTTGAGCCAACTTCATCGCCGTCATGGAAGGCGAAAGTATAGTTCGGCCATCCCGCCCGCACCAGCCGGCGGTGGGAGCCATTTTGCCAAGCTACAGTCCAGCCGATGCGGAGCAATGCGGCCAGCAACTGCCGCGCCTTTACCGATCGCCAGCGGCTCATGCCATCGAGAAAAGCCGCGAGAAGGGCTCTGGGAGCTCCTCGCCGTGCTCAATGCAGTCGGCAACCGCTCGCAAGGCGAGCGCGCGCACAGCGGTTATTGCGTCTTGCTCCGACGCTCCATAGGCCATGACGCCGGGCATCGATTGGATGTCGGCCCACCAGCGGCCGTCGTCCTCTCGGCCGATCACGATCGGGATGGAATCGAGTTTTGCGTCGTTCACTGGAACGGCCTTCTACAGATTCGCCAGACGCTTATCCGTATCCCCAAACCGGTCCAGCTGCACGCCCATGCGGTCCATCAGCGACAGGTAGAGGCTGCAGGCGCGGCGGTTGTCGTCGCCCAATTTCATGTAGTCGAGGTTCCGGCCGCCTAGCTTGAGAGCGCCGCCGCCTTTGCCGGCCAGCAGGATGGGCAGTTGCTCGGCTGAGTGGGCGTCGCCGTCGAAGAGGCTGGAGCAGCACATGAGAATCGTGTTGTCGAACAGCGTTTGGCCGTTGCCGTCGTCGGTCTTCTTCATGCGGTCCACCAGGTAGGCGAACTGGGCGATGTGGAACTGGTTGGTCTTCAGGTACATCGCTTCGGTGGCGGCGGCTTTGCCGTTGTGCGTCAGGTCGAGATGCAGTGCGCCTTGGACGCCGGGGATGAACTTCATGTTCATCTGTGACAGGTCGTTATTCAGCATCAGCGTCGCCAGACGGCTCTTGTCCATCTGGAACGAGAGCACGATCAGGTCGAGCATCAGCTTCATGTGCTCCGGCACATCCTGCGGGATCTGGTCGGCCGGGCGCGGGATGTTGGGCTTCGAGATCGACGGGCGCCAGCCTTCCAGGCGCTCATCCTTGGCCGCGCGAGTGAGGCGCTTTTCGATCGACCGGATCGATTCCAGGTACTCGTCCAGCTTGTGCCGGTCACCGGAATTCAGGCGTGTCGAAAGCGAGTTGGCATCACGGCGGACGGCGTCCAGGATGGAGCGGTCCACTTGACGGCCGGAGCCATCGCCTACCAGCAGATCGAAGATGCGGGCCGGGTAGATCTCTTTGGCGGCGGGCTTGGTGGGCGACATCCACGAAATGGAGGAGCCGTAGACCATCGAGAGGCCATCTTCCAAGCGCAGTTCGTTCGGCTCAATGCCCAGCACCATGGACGGCAGTGCGGTCTGCGCGCCCAGCCGCGAGGCCAGCACTTGGTCGAAACTCGTGCCGCAGCGGATCACTGCCGGGTCCAGCGAAATGGGCGCGCCCGAAAGAATGTTCGGTGACCGGCCCAGGTGCGGGCTGGGCATGATCATCGCTTGGTGATGGTAGAGCCCGCGCACAAAGACGATGTCCTCGCGATGAGGCTGCATGGGGGCCAGCGCCGGGCCGATCTCCATGGCCGCGCCTTCGCCTTTGGCCCACCAATGTTCTGGCTCAACGCCATTGGAGAAATAGAGGCAGCCGAAGCGGACGGGAGCTTTGCTGGCAGGGGTGGCCGCTTGGGCTGTCAACGAATCAAACCAGGGCAGCGTGAGCGCTACTCCGGCACCTCGCAGGAAGCTGCGGCGGGCGAGCGGGCGTGGGGCGAGCGGGGCCATTTCTCTATTGTCCTCCTTCAGCACGGACGGCGGCATGACTGGGAGGCGTCGCCGGAGCCCGCGAGGTTTCCGGCATTTCGCGGCGGAAGCGGAATTGGCGGCTCATGACGATCTCGGTGGCCAGCTCGGTGAAGGTGGCTTGCGAGCCCAGACCCACCATCTTCTCCACCAGCGGTTGATCGGAAGCCAGGATCGTGCGGCCCAGCGCGTAGCCCAGCAGCTTGTGCGACAGGTTCTTCAGCACCTGCGGTTCCTGCTTTTTCAAGTAGGCCAGCAGGCCGTCGATGCCGGCGATGGGCGTCTTGTCGGAAGCAACCGAGGAGTCATCGACGGGCTTGCCGTCCGGGTAGTTGTTGCGCAGGCGACCGATGGCGTCGTAGCGCTCAAACGGGAAGCCCAGCGGGTCGATGCGCGTATGGCAGCCGGCGCAGGTGGCGTTGCGTTGATGGGCGGCCAGCTTCTCCCGCAGGGAGAGGCCACCGAAGTTCTTTTCATCCGCCGGAATGGAGCCGGCATCCGCCGGTGGCGGCGGCGTGGGAGTGCCTAGCACGCGGCGCAACATCCAATCACCGCGCTTCACCGGGCTGGTCCGCAGCGGAGCCGAGGTGGCGGCGTGGACGGCACCCAGGCGCAGCATGCCGCCGCGGGCAAAGGCGTTGGCTCCGGTGACCAGCTCGGGCGTGGTGGTGGACTTCACCTCTTGCTTGGCGCCGTAGTGCTTGGCGAGTGCTTTATTCAGGAAGGTGTAGTCGGCCGAGAAGATCTCACCCACCGGTCGCCCCTGGCGGATGATGTGCTCAAAGAAGGTGACGGCTTCGTCGTACATGGCGGACTTGAGTTCGTCGTTGAACTCGGGGTAGCGCGTGGAATCGACGCCGCGGAACTGGTCGAAACGATAGAAGCCCAGCCACTGGCCAAAGAACTCGGTGGAGAAGCGGCGGGCTCGGGCGTCGGCCATTAGTCGCTTCACTTGCTTGGCCAGCATGGTTGGCTGGGCCAGTTCACCGGCCTGGGCGGCGCGGCGCAGTTCAGCGTCAGGCGGCGAGGACCAGAGGAAGTACGAGAGCCGATTGGCCAGCTCGGAACCAGTCAGCGCCTTGGGCGCGGCGGAGGTCAGAGCTGGCTGTTCGTACTTGTAGAGGAACGCCGGAGCCACCAGGATGCGGGCGATCAGCGCGCGAAGGGCGGCGGCGTGGTCCAGCTTCAACGTTTCTCGCTGGGTCCAATAGAAGAGCTTCAGGTCAGCCTTTTCGGCCTCAGTGAGCGGGCGGCGCCAGGCTTGCGCGGCGAAGCGGACGGCATCGTCGATGTGCTGCGGTTGGCCGGTGATCTGGCTTTTGTGCACGGCGTCGTATTCGGCGCGCAGGGCAGAAATGTACTTGCGGGGCTCGGCGGGCAAGGCGGCGATGTCGGCCGGGGTCAGCTGGGCGATGGTCTTGTCTTTCAGGTCCAGCTTGTACTTCTGCTTGACGAAGAGCAGGAAGTTGTCGTGGTAGTCGAAGGAGGCCAGCAGATCGTTCCAGGCCTGGTCCAGCTTGATGCGCGTGGGGGCGTCGAGCATGTTCTGGTAGAGGAACCGGTCGCCCCGGTAGTACTTCACCTGCGTGTGGAAGACATCGCGCTCCGGCTGATTGTAGGTGTTGTCGTAGGGCGCCGGGATGGGGTCCTTGTCGGACGGGTTGCCTTCGGCGTGGGAGTTGAGCGGAATGTCAGCGGCAAAGGCCATTACGTTGGCCTTCCATGCCTTGTAGGCCGGGGAATCGGGCTTGCCAACTAGCGCCGAAAAGGGACGGCCCTTGTTGAGTTCCGGACGGTCGGAGATGGTGCAGCGGATGACGGCGTCGTTGTTCGCACCCGGGCCAATCTGGGGCTCAATGGAGAGCACGAATGAGCCCTGAGCATCCGGCAGTGCAACGTCGAAAGTGACGGTGCCCGTGCTGGGCGTCGTGAACTCATCCAGCGAGATCTCCCGGCCATCGGGCGTCTTGCCATAGCCCAGTTGGGCGACGCTTTCAGGTGTGAGCGCACTGCGCAGGGGTTGGGGCGGCAGTTGCTTGCGATCCTTACCGATCAGCCGGATGTTGCCGTCGCGCCAGATGATGTAGGGCTGGTCTTTGGCATCGGGGTTGGCCGAACCCATGGTGAGGTAGACGCGAATGGTCTTGCTGTCTTCACGGCCACGGCGGATGACGTTGAAGCGCATTTTCTGGCTGGGCTTGGCCTGGACCGTTTCGTCAGTCAGAATAAGCGCGCGCTCATCACCCAGGCCACCGGCGGCGGCTTCACCCGCTCCCAGCAGCCAGCGCGGCCAGTCAATGACGAAGTCGCGGATCTGGTCGCAGGCGGCGCGGATCTTGGCGTCATCTTGCGGGGGCGCGGGCAGCTTGCGGAATCGTTCGATCACTTCCGCGGTGGGGAACTTGGTGCCCTGCTTTTGGAGCACGTTCCACATGTGCTCGACAAAGGGCGTCAGCAGGCCTTCACGCGCAGCCAACTGGGACAGGGTGACCTTGGGTTCGCCCAGCGCGGCGCGATGCTGATAGCGCCAGGCAGCGTGAATGGCTTTGGCGTAGCGATCCAGGCCAAAGGGGCGGCCGCCTTCTCCGGAGGAGGCGCGGAAGCCGTGGGCGCTGTAGATGGCGTAGATACGGTTGATGGCCGATAGCTCCAGGCCGGTGCGGCCGGGGTCCTGGTAGAACTGCAGCGGACCGGAGCCGATCACCGCCCGGTCGGCCACCCATTTGGCGGCACCCAGGTAGCGTTCCAGGCTGGAATCCTGCAAGAACTGCACGTCGCCAAAGTTGGTGAAGCCGACGCCGCCCACTTCGTCCGTCACAAAGTCCTGGTCGGCGCGGAAGTCGACGCCGGTGAGGTCCTTGATGGTGTAGGCGTACTCGCCGGAGGTGAGGCGGCGGACGGTGACACGGCCGGGGTCGCCGGCATTTTTGAGCGCATAGGTGCGGAGCTCGGTGCGGATCCAGTTGACGGCGGCGGTGCGCTCCTCGTCGGTGGGCTGCTTCATCTTGGCCGGCGGCATGTGCCGGGTTTCGAGTGCTGTGGCCACCTTTTCCCAATGTTGAAAATTCTCGCCGGGGGACGGTTGCGTGGAGAGTTGTTCGAGATTCACACCGCCCATCGCGGCCTTGCCGTGGCAACTGAAGCAATAGGTTTTGAAGCTGGTGGGTGCGGGGGCGGCGGTGGCGGCGGTAGCCAACAGAGCTACGCTGATCGCCAGGACGGAACTTCTCATGTCATTACATTAATACGGTTCGCAGGCTTCCTGGTTGTGCAGGATGGGGAAGGTCACCCAGCGATAGCCACCATATCGGCGACAGGTCATCTTTTCCTGGTTCACCCAGGTCTCCAGCGCTTGCGGCGCAAAAACCTTCACCGGATCCTGAATTTCACCCGCCATCTCAATAAACACGCGGGTTTCCGTGAACCGCAGCGTCACCGGGACCGGGTGCGGCAGCTCGAGCACCGGGGTCTTCAACAGCATGGCCAACATCGCAACCCACATTCGCTCTTAGAATAGCGAGATGACCTCCGTCGTTTTGCTATTGCTGGCCCAGTACGATCTGGTACTAAAAGGCGGGCGCGTGATCGACCCGCGCAACAACGTGGACCGCGTGGCTGACGTGGCTGTCACCGCGGGCAAGATCGCGGCCGTCGGCGACAACCTCAGCGGCAAGCAGACCCTGGATGTGAAGGGCCTGGTGGTGACGCCGGGGCTGATCGACATCCACGTCCACTTGTTTGCCACCACCGGCGTCAAGAATGCCTGGGCGGGCGACAACAGCATCTGGCCGGATGGCTTCAGCTTCCGCACCGGCGTGACGACGATGGCCGATGCGGGATCGAGCGGCTGGCGCAACTTCGAGACGTTCCGGCATACGGTGATCGACCGCGTGCAGACGCGAGTTTTCGCGTTCATCAACATTGCCGGGTTGGGCATGATGACCGACGTGGCGGAGCAGGATGATTTTGATCCGAAGGAGCTGGCGCGCCTGGCCAAGAAGCACTCCGACATCGTGGTGGGCGTGAAGAGCGCGCACTACCAGAAGCCGGACTGGGACAGCGTGGACCGGGCGCTGGAGGCCGGGCGTGAGGCGAATATCCCGATCATGGTGGACTTTGGCTACTTCCACATTGAGCGGCCTTACTGGCAACTGGTGACCGAACGCCTGCGCCCCGGTGACATTTCGACGCATATGTTCCGGGGGCCGGTGCCGTTTGTCGGGCCTGATGGAAAGCTGCTGGAATACTTGACCCGGGCGCGGGCGCGGGGTGTCAAGTTTGATGTGGGCCATGGCGGCGGCAGCTTTGTCTTCCGCAATGCCGTGCCGGCGGTGAAGCTGGGCTTTTACCCGGATTCGATTTCGACCGACCAGCATACGGGCTCAATGAACGGGCAGATGATGGACATGCCGACGACGATGTCGAAGATGCTGGCGCTGGGCATCCCGCTCACCGAAGTGATTCGCGAGTCCACCTGGAACCCGGCGCAGTTGATCAAGCACCCGGAACTGGGCCACCTGTCCGTGGGCGCACCGGCGGACGTGGCCGTGTGGAATGTCTTGAAGGGCGAGTTTGGCTTCGCCGATTACGCGGGCGGCGGCTTGCGGTCCGCCGAACGGCTCTCCTGCGAACTCACGCTGCGCGAGGGCAAGGTGGTCTGGAACTGGAACGCCCGCGGCGCGGTGGACTGGAAGACGCTGCCTTCAAACTACGGCGTCCGGCCCAAGGTGGACCAGATCGTGCTGCCGCCCAAGTAGCCGCTACTTCTTGGGTAGGGCACCGCTACGGCTTGGGTAGGGCAACAGTGATGTTGCGGAACTTCAGGCCGCCGGTGTGATCGCCCTGGATGTAGAACGGGCCGGGCTCGGCTTCATTGGCATCGAGTGCGCCGCCGGTGATGCCTTCAATCTCCTGATGGTCGATGGTGGTGACGCCGTTGCGGACGACGGTGACGGTGCGGCCCACCAGTTCGATATCAAAGACGTCCCATTCGCCGGGACGGCGCGGCAGTTCAGTCTTGGGGGCGATGCGGCCATAGACGGAGCCGATGCGGCGTTCGAGCGGGTTGGAAGAAAGCGGTTCTGATTCCAGCTGAATCTCGTACCGGCCGCGGAGGTAGAAGCCGCTGTTGGCATGATCGGGGCAGTTCACTTCAAAGTGGAGCTTGAAGTCTTCGAACTTGCGGTCGGACTTGAGATTGGCGCCGTGATCTTCATTCACCAGCAGGCCGTCCTTCACCACCCAGTGGCTCTTGGTGGGGTCGCCGAGCGGTGACCAGCCGGTCAAGTCCTTGCCGTTGAACAGAGGCTCCGGTGCGCTCCAGGCCTTGGGGGCGCTGCGTTTCAGCGATGGGGCGCGGACGCCGGTTAGGGCCATCGTCTCTTCGGCGCGCTTCTGGATCCCCTTCAGTTCCCCGCCCGCTGCGGATAGCTCCCAAGTGATGGCCGGGCGCTTATTGGTGGCACTCACGATGGGCAGAATCAGCTTGCCGCCCTCTACCTTCACGTCCTTCACCAGGTAGACGTTGCCGCCCGTAGGCTGATACCAGACCTCCAGTTGCCCGCCCTTCTCCGTGATGCCGAGCCAGCTGGCGCGGGTGCCTGCCGGCGTCGCGAGGTTAAAGTTCCAGCGGCCTTCAAAGGGGCTGGCGGCCCAGGCGGAGGTGAGGATGAGGGAGGCGAGCGCGAGGCGAGGAAGCGAACAGGTCATGCCTGCATTCTAGTACGGGGCCGCGGGAGATCCGTGCACCGCCTAAACCTCGACCACCACCGCTGCCACCGGCATTGACCCGACCGGGATCATGGTGAACAGCGGCCCGGCCTTGGTCCGCCTACCCGCCATGGCATCGACGCGGATGACGGCCATGTCGCCGGAGCGGCGGTTCAGCACTAGGGCGAAATTGTTGTCGGGCGTGATGCAGATGTAGTCGGGGTCCTGGCCGACGGGGACGACGGCGCGGACTTTCTGGGTCTGGATGTCGAGCACGGTGACTTCGCCGGAGGAGCGGTTGGCGACAAACAGGAAGTCCGGGTTGACGGAGGTGGCCATGGCTCCGGGTTCGTGTCCAGCCAGAATGGTGCCCGCCACTTGGGTCTGGAACGGGTAGACCACGGCGACGGCGTCCTGCCCGGCTCCGGTGATGAACAACTGGCCGCCGTCCTGCTTGAAACAGAACCGCTCCGGCTTCAACGACAAGGGAAGCTCGACGATGCGCTGGCCCGTGGCCACGTCAAAGACCACCAGCAACTGCTCCGCCGGGCTGCCCGCCAGCAGCACCTTGCCATTCTTCAGGAACTGCAGAGGCCCGGTCTGGGAGCCCACCTTCAGCTCGTACTGCACCTTACGCGTCGTCAGATTCATCATGGAGACGCGGCCGGTGTCGCCTAGGTTGACGGCGGCATAGGGCAGGCCGCCATCGGGGGCAATGTCGATGTCGCGGCAGCCTTCCGGCAGCGCAATAATGGCGTCCGGATCAAGCGTATCCAGGCGCACGCGGATCAACTTGCGCTCCGCGGGCGCCAGCAGCCACAGCGTCTCGCCCCCCGGATCCAGGCGCATG
>JAPKYX010000108.1 GCA_026394075.1 Acidobacteriota bacterium | reverse complement strand
AGTGAGAATCTCCGACAGATAAGGGGTGGCCAGCCAACGGCGTAGTTTGCGTTGAATGCCCTCCTCGGTGAACCGGGATTCGGGCTTAGCAATTTCGCAGGCCACGGCGCGTGTCAACGACTATGAGACAGTCGGCAAAGAAGTTTACTGAGTATTGTTGTCTGGTTTCGCCGCAGGTTTGTTGATCCAGACGGCGATTGGCGCTTCGGGATGAACCGGTGGTTTGTTCACGAAACGTTCCGGATGGGCCCGATAAGCGTCATCGAGTACAGCCTGGCGCCGGATGATGATCTCCGCCGCCCGGCCGTAGTGGAGATCCGCCGGTGTCAACAGCGCGATACCGGAATGATGGTGTTCGTTGTTGTACCAGTCCATGAAGGCGATCACGAAAGTCCGGGCCTCTCCAATCGTATAGAACCGCTGCGGAAAGTCCGGCCGGTACTTCATGGTCCGGAACTGACTCTCCGAGTACGGGTTGTCGTTGGAAACATGGGGGCGGCTATGGGTCTTGGTGACCCCCAGGTCGCTGAGCAGGAAAGCCACCGGTTTGGACGTCATTGAAGAGCCTCGATCCGCATGAATGGTCAGCGAATCGCGGGCGATTCGCTGCTTGGCGCAGGTCTCGCCGATCAGGTGTTTGGCCAGTGCCGCGCTCTCTCGATGGGCGACCATCCAGCCCACGACGTGGCGGCTGAAGACATCCAGGATCACATACAGGTAGTAGTAGGTCCACTTCACAGGCCCGAGCAGCTTAGTGATGGCCCAGCTCCACAGCTGATTGGGCCGGGAGGCGAGCAACTCCGGTTTCTGATAGGAAGGATGGACGAGTTGATTGCGGCGCTCGCGGCTCTCGCCAGCAGCGGCGAGCAGGCGGTACATGGTCCGCACGGAGCACAGATACTGGTTTTCGTCGAGCAAAGTGGCGCAGACCTCGATGGGAGAATGGTTCTGAAATCGGGTGCTGTGCAGATGAGTCAGCACGGCGTCGCGTTCGGACTGCGCCAGACCGCGGGCGGGCCGTTGGCGGGCCGGAGCTGGGCCGAGCAGCGGCCGTTGGAATCGATAGAAGGAGGCCCGCGGCAGCCCGAGTGCGGCGCAGGCGGGTGCTACGCCGACTGTTTTTGCCAGTGCCGCCGCGGACTCCATTAGCGCAGGTCTTCCGGGTCCGGGGAGTCCAGGGTCCGGCCAAGCAAAGCGGCCACTTTTTTTTGAACATCGATAATCAGTTCTGCTTTGCGCAGACGTTCGGTAAGGCGCTCAATTTCGCGATGGAGTTGCTGGATTGCCTTGGCCGAGGGATCCTGTTGTGACTTGGGACCACGGGGTTTGGGCGTGAGGCCTTGGGTGATGGCGGCGGCGCGTTCCTGTCGCCAGTGGGTGAGGTTAGACGAGTAGAGGCCCTCGCGGCGGAGAAGAGCGCCGATGGCTCCTGGGGCGGTGGCGGCGTCTGCGGCGGCGAGGATCTTTTGCTTATAGGCTGCCGTGAAGCGGCGGCGTTGAGCGCGGGGCCGGACCTCGGGGGAGGGTGGCGGCGGGTCGCCGGCGTTGGGGGCCGTGGAACTGCGCGTCGAGTAGGCACGGCAGGTTGCCCCGCCGCGCCTCTCACAGAACCGGACTTGCGGGCCTCGCATCCGGCTCTTTGGAATGATGATTCACCAAGCCAAACTTAACTGGCGGGGAACTTGCTCGGGAGGATTGGCCATGCGCCAGCGGTCGTAGAGCGAACCGAACTGGCCTTGAAACCAAACATTGGGGTATGCCTTAGTCATCCCCCGGCGGTTGCTGCGAGACCAGACGCCTTGCCTGTAAAAAGCGACTCCGGCGGCTTGCCCGGAACTGGCTCCTCGTCTCACTAAGTGCCGGTACAGAAAACGAGACCGCTTCTTCTGGCAGATCACAATCGCCCGCAACCTGCGGCGTGCGTGTGCGTCATACCGTCGGAACTCGTCCGCTCCTGCTTTGGTACAAATCCAGAAATACCCGATCCAACCCTGAAAATACCGGTCCAGTTTGTCCATGCAAACCCGTAGCGAACTCCCCCATCGTCTTGGAGTCATCTCCAAAATCTTGGCGGCAAGCTTCACCTTCGTCTTGGCTGAGATCAGCACATCGACGTTCGGGCTGCTGCTGGCTGTTCCAAACCGAAATCCCAGGAAATGAACCTTGTCCGGTTGAGTCACGGAACTCTTCGCCTCATTGATCTGGAGCCGCAAGCGGTTCTCCAGATACCGGCGCGTCGAGGCCATCACTCTTTCTCCGGCTCGTTGGCTCCGCACGAAGATATTACAATCATCGGCGTATCTTACGAAGCGGAGTCCACGGCGCTCCAGCTCCCAATCCCATTCGTCTAAGACGATGTTGGACAGCAGTGGAGATAGCGGGCCGCCCTGCGGCGTGCCCTCTTCCGTGGAAGTCTTTGTACCGTCCGGCAACACGACCTTCGCTTTTAGCATCTGCCGCACCAGATTCAGAACCCCTTTGTCGCGTAACTGCTGCTCCAAACGGTTGAGCAGGCGTTGGTGATGAACCCGATCGAAAAATTTCGATAGATCCAAATCCACTACGACTTGGTATCCCTCTCCCAGATACTGCTTTGCCTCAGCGATGGCGGTGTGGGCTCCCCGGTTGGCGCGGAATCCGTGACTACTGCGGTGAAATAGTGGCTCGAAGATCGGCTCCAAAACTTGGAGCACGGCCTGTTGAACCCACCGGTCCACCACATTCGGAATACCTAAGCCGCGCTCGCCGCCTCCCGGCTTTGGAATCCATACCCGCCGGATATCGCCCGGTTGATACGTTCCTCCGAGAAGAGACTTCTGCAACTCAGGCAGCAGAGCCGGGGCCTCCTCGACCACCTGCTCCACACTCCGCCCGTCTACTCCGGGCGCTCCTTTATTTCGCAACACATTCAGCAGCGCCTGCGCCAAATTACTCGCCGACACCACTGACTCCAACAACCGTCTTGCGACGGTCGTGCAAGTGGCAGGTACCATGCGGCCGTTGCCCTTCGCTATATGCACCAAGAAACGCTTTCCACTGGACTCGTCCTGTGAATCGCGGGCCTTGTTCCCTTTCGGGCTGTCGGCGAACACGAAGGTCAGCTGCCGGGGTTCTACGCTTTTCAATCCATCTCCCCCTTCGCTCCACTGGCTTTCACCAGCTTCATCGCTACTATGAGAAGATCCGACTTCTCCTTGGGCGTTGGGCAGTCGTCTTTAATTCCTTCCGCCCTACCGCTCTCGCGGACCCAACGAGATCTCTTGGAGTAAGAATGATCAATGTCCTGCAGCTCCCGTCCCCCATACCGTCCTGACAACGGTTGAATATTGGGCGTCGCGTTTCCGAGCACGCTTGCCTCCGTCAGACCGGCCTTACGGGGATTCATTTGCATTCGGTGCCGCAGTTTGCCTCCGGCTTCTTCCCCACGCGCTCTCACGATGCCGCGCAGTTGCCCTTGGCTCACAGTTGCCTTCAACTGGCCCTGTAGGGGACTCGCACCCCCAATCGATCATTCATGTCCAACACACTCCGGCTCGCTCCGCTCGCCTCCACTCCGTTCCACGGCCCCCAACGCCGAGGCTAGACCATTGCTGTACTGCTTGTTCATTACGGTTGGCTCCTCCGCCCTGCTCTCTACTGCTTGTTCATTACGGTTGGCTCCTCCGCCCTGCTCTCTAATTAATGGGACCGGTAGTGTCTCAGCTATGTTGGCACGGAGGGCACACCGGTATTGGGCAGCGTGTAGAGCACCGATAGCTGCGACTCGGAGAATTCCCTTCCGCCCGAGTTTATGCGGGCGTTAAAGATGCCGACTTGTTCGCCTCGCTGAATCTTGCGAAGCGCGGGGTTCCGCTCCAAGCTCAATGATCTAAACGTGTATTGCTCACCGGTGGCGCCCGCGACTTGGAGATTGACGAGAGAGTTTTGGAGCACATTAATGTCCCATACAATCCCCACCGCGTCGTTGGGCCAGTCCGTCATCGTGCCTCCACTATGGCGTACCTTTTGGTATGCATTGCAGGCTGGACGATAAGAACAGAATCGGCAATTGTTCGGCGACGGCGCCGCTAGCGCTTCCGCTGTTAGTGGGTCTCCGGTCAATACGGTTGCATTTAGTGAGTGAAACGCGGTTGTAGCCTTGTGAAGCAGGTCAAGACATTCCTCTGAAGTGAAAGGTACCTTGATCGTCTCGCCCGCCAGAGGCACAATCTGGAGGACGTCCGGCCAGATTTTATAGGTTT
>JAPKYX010000106.1 GCA_026394075.1 Acidobacteriota bacterium | reverse complement strand
GTAGGTGTCGGTGGATTCGTCGATGTCCTTGGGGCCGTTCTTCACGGGCTTGTGCGGCGTCATGTTGACGAACTCGCCTTCCGACATCCACTTGCCGCGCACGTCCTGGTAGACGAAGATGTAGCCGTCTTTGCCGAACAGGGGCGAGGGGCCCAGATCGGCCTTGTACTTGTCGACGCCATAGGGCACCACCGTGTACGGCGTCCGCGACATCAGGATGGGGTACTTCTGCGTCTGATCCTTGGGTACGTAGACCGACGTGAACAGCTTCACGCCATCGCGCATCGGCACCTTGTATTCGTACTTGGTGTAGTTCGCCTTGACGTACTCCAGGCCTTGACCAGACACCAGGGCCGCGCCCAGCGCGAACAGTCCTACAATCTTCCGCATTCGTCGTTGTCCTTTTCGCCCATCCCGAGCCGCACGCACCGCGAAGCGCGCACCGCCGGCTCTTCACGCCATTATCGCGCCGATAAGATGGAAAGTATGAGCGCCGCTTTCGTGTTGCTGTTGGCCCTCGCGCCCTCACCCCCGCCGGCCCCCCCGCGGGACCCCCTGCTGAGCCGCCTGGCCGAGGAAGCGGAGGTGTTTGCGCAATCGGTGGCCAAGCTGATCGGCGAAGAGACCATCCGGCAGCGCGCGCTCAAAAGCGGCACCCGGTTCCGTCCGCGCATCGGCCAGGCGGCCTTGGAGCCGCCCAAACCGGTCTACCAGGCCCGGGAGCTAGCCTCGGAGTTCGGCTACACGACCATCGGCGACCTGTGGCACGAAGCACGGGAAGTCCGGCTGGTGGATGGACGCACCGTGCAGTCCACCGACAAGGCGCGCCGGAAGCTGGTGCTGGGCCTGCGATCGGATGACGACCTCGTAAAGAAGAAGCTGCTCGAAGATCTGGAGAAGCACGGGCTGCTGGGGTCCGCCACGGACTTCACGCTCTCGCTGCTGATGTTCCGCGGCCGCAATCTGGAGAACTACCAGTTCGCTCCGGTGCGGCGGGAACGCGTGGGCGCCGATGAGGCGATGATCTATTCGTTCACCCAGTCTGGGGGCGATGAATCCTTCACGATCTTCCAGGGCAAGAAAACTGTGCGTCAGAAGCTGACCGGACACATCTGGCTGCGCGCCAGTGACGGTTTGCCGCTGCGGATTCATCTCAACACCACCACCGGCGGCCAGGATGGCGTTGAGGTCGCCGATGATGCGGTGATCGATTATGTCCGCAACCCGGTGGGGCTGTTGCTGCCCGCCTCCGTTCTGCACCGCCGCATGGCCAACAACCAGCTGCTGGCGGAAAACAACTTCACCTACAGCAACTTCAAGCGCTTCTCGTCCGACAGCGAAATCAAGTTCACCCCGGCCGAGGAGGAAGAGCCACCGTCAGCCGCTCCACCGGCCAATCCCAACCGGAGACCCAACCCGTGAGATACGTCTATCTGCACGGCTTTGCTTCCAGCTCCCGCTCGAAGAAAGCCCAATACTTCCACCGCTGCTTCGCCGAACTCGGCCTGGATCTGGAGGTTCCGGCGCTGGATGACCAGGGCTTTGAGAACCTCACCGTCACCGGCCAGTTGGCCGTGGTCGAGCGGCTGCTCAAGGGCGAACCGGCAGTCTTGATGGGGTCCAGCATGGGCGGTTATCTGGCGGCGCTCTACGCCGCGCGGCATCCGGAGACGCATTCGGTGATCCTGATGGCTCCGGCCTTTGGCTTTGCGGGAAACTGGGGCCCCGCACTCGACAAGTGGAAGCAGGAAGGGTCGATGGAAGTCTTCCACTACGCCGAGAACCGGCCGGCGCGCGGCGGCTATGGGCTGATCGAAGATGCCTTGCAGTTCCCGGATGAGCCGCCGCTCACC
>JAPKYX010000111.1 GCA_026394075.1 Acidobacteriota bacterium | reverse complement strand
GTCACGCTGCGGGACCCCTTTACCGGTCTGCCGTTTGAAGGCAACCGCATCCCCGCCAGCCGGATCAATCCCGTGGCCCGGGCGGTGATCCCCTTCTACCCGGAAGCCAACTTCGGCAACACCGCGCGCTTTGCGCAAGCCAACTACATTGACAACCGTCGCGCTGACATCCGGTCCAACCAGTACGACGTCCGCATCGACCACCAGTTCTCGACGTCGCACACCTTGTTTGGCCGCTATAGCCAGAAGACGAACCCGTCCACCAGCCCCAACAACCTGCTGTTGCCGGCCGACACCCAGTTCACCAACTACAAGCAAGCCGTATTGAGCTACACCTGGACCATCGCGCCGACCCTGTTGAACGAGTTCCGTGGCGGCATTTCGTACGCGCCCTCCGGCTCGGAGTTTCCCTTTGACGGTCTCGCATTTGCCAATAGCCTGAACCTGAAGGACATCCAGCGCGACATCTTCTTCAACGCGCTGCCCAACTTCTCCATCGACCGGCAGACCAGCTTCAACAAAGGCCGCCCCGGCCGCAGCATCTCCTGGAACACGCAGTTCATCGACAACTTAACCTGGACCAAAGGCAAGCACACCTTCAAGTTCGGCGTCGATATCCGCAGCCTGCGCGCGCAAACCAACCTGGGCTTCACCACCGGTGACAACTACGGCGACTACGCGTTCAACGGCAACTTCACCGGTCAGCCTTGGGGCGACTTCCTACTGGGCGTACCGGTGAATACCTCCGTGGCCGTGGTCCAACTGGACAACGACGGCAGCGCGATTCACTACAAGGGTTACGCGCAGGACAGCTGGCGCATTTCGCCGCGGTTGACCCTGGAATATGGCGTGCGCTATGAGGTGCATCCGGGCTACAAGGATGCCGGCTTCAACATCGCCAACTTTGACCGCACCGTGCCGCGCACGGGCCGCGTGGTGATCCCCACCGACCCCAAGGCGAAGCAGTTCATTGCCCCCGCCGTGCTGAGTTCCATCAACGCCTGCCCGGGAGCCGCGATTGGCGGCGTGCCCTGTACCCCGTTTGTGACGGCCAGCGAGGCCGGTATCCCGGAATCGCTCCGCAACAACTACTACGCCCAGTTCCTGCCTCGCGCCGGCTTCGCTTACCGGCTGAACAACAAGACCACCATCCGCGCCGGGGCGGGCCTGTACAACATGATCCTGCTGGGCAGTGTCTTCTTCTCGCTCACCGGAACGGTGCAGTCCGACGTACGCTCCTTTAACAACATCTCGCCGCAAGGCCGGCCGATCTTCTCGCTGCCGGAAACGCGGCCGCCGGGAGTGAACGGCGTCGTGGGCGGATCGCTGGGCGCGTTTGAGTTCCGCACGGCCAACCAGATCGACTTCAAGCCGCCGCAGATGCTGCAGTGGAACTTCTCGATCGATCGCGAACTGAGCAGCACCACCGGCCTGCGCCTCAGCTACATCGCCAACAAGTCCACCAACATGCCCTGGGCACCGGACCTGAACCAGGCGGCTTCCTCGACGCAGTTCTTCACGCAGCGCCCGTTGACCGATCGCCCGTTCCCTAACTGGGGCTTGATCTATTCCCGCGACGCCGGGGCCAACTCGATCTATCAATCGTTCCAGGCTGAACTCAACCGGCGCTTCAAGAGCGGCTTCACGCTGAACAGCGCCTACACGCTGGCCAAGCAGTTGGGGGATGGGGCCGGACCCAACCCCAGCGGCTACGCCGGCGAGACCGGTGGTGGACGCGTCACCAATTCACTGAACCGCCGCGCGGACCGCGGCGATGTCTATGCCACGCGCCGTCATCGGTTCGTCAACAGCCTGGTCTACGATCTGCCGTTTGGCCGGGGCCGCCGCCTGATGTCGAATGCCAACCGCTTCGCCGATGCCGTGCTGGGTGGCTGGAGCATGAGCTCCCTGATGATTATCCAGACCGGTCCGTTCCTCACCCCCACCTTCTCCGGTGGCGACCCCTCCGGCACCAACGCCCCGCGGCGCGGCACGCAACGGCCGGATCGTGTGGGTGCGGCGACGGGTGAACTGGCCGAACCGGATCGCACCCGCTGGCTGGACCGTTCGGCCTTTGTCTGCCCGGGCCGCGTGCCCGGAGCCGCCGATCAGTTCAACTGCTCCGTCGGCGTGCTGCCCGGCCGTGACATAGCCCCCATTGGCCGCTTCGGCAACTCGGGCGTCGGCATCGCCGTCGGCCCCGGCACCTTTAGCTGGAACGCCGGTATGCGCAAGAGCTTTGCGCTGGCCGAACGGCTGAAGATGCGCCTGGAAGGCACCTTCACCAACGTGCCCAACTGGACCAACCTGGGCGACCCGGTGTCCAACATCAACGACAACAACTTCGGCCGCATCACCGGCCCCCGTGGCGGCTCCGACTTCGGTGGCAACCGCACGGGCCAAGTCTCGCTGCGGTTGGAATTCTAAGGCCGCCCTCGCCTTCGGGCAACCTTCAGCGTCCGTGTTGGGCCAGCCTTGGCTCCACGGACGCTGTTGTTTTTGGTGGACGCGGCACGACGCTGCGCCGCGCGCAAAGATATAATCGGGTCAGCTAAAAAGGCTGACTATGTCCAGAATCGCTCTCCTGTTCGTTACGCTGCCCCTGGTTTGGGCAGCCCCGCCGGCCACGCCGACCGTCAGCTTCCAGCGCGACATCCGCCCGATCCTTTCCGACAACTGCTTCTCCTGCCACGGACCGGATTCCAAGTCACGCATGGCGGGCCTGCGCCTCGACCTGAAGGCCTCGGCACTGGAAGCTCGCAAATCCGGGGCGCCCATCGTCCCCGGCAAGCCGACCGAGAGCCTGGCCTTCCAGCGCATCATCGAAACCAACGCGGCCAAGAAGATGCCGCCCGAGTATTCGCACAAGCAGCTCACCGCCGCGCAGGTGGCCACCGTCAAGCACTGGATTGAGCAAGGCGCGCCATGGAAAGAGCACTGGGCGTACCAGGCACCGGTGCGTCCCGCAGCACCCGTGGTGCGGAACACCACCTGGGCCCGTACGCCCGTTGATCGCTTTATCCTGGCCAAGCTGGAAGCGCAGGGCCTGACGCCCGCCCCGGCCGCCCCGCGCCGCACGCTGATCCGCCGCGTCGCTTTGGACCTGACCGGTCTGCCGCCCAAGCCCGAGGAAGTGGAGCAGTTCCTGGCCGACAAATCAGCCAACGCCTACGAGAAGATGATCGACCGGTACCTGGCTTCACCTCAATATGGCGAGCACCGCGCGCACTACTGGTTGGACGCGGCCCGCTATGGTGACACGCACGGCATCCACGTCGACAACTACCGCGAGATGTGGCCCTACCGCGATTGGGTGATCCAGGCCTACAACCGCAACCTGACTTTTGACCAGTTCACCGTTGAGCAACTGGCGGGAGACCTGCTGCCCAACCCGACGCTTGAACAACGCGTTGCCACCGGCTTCCACCGCAACAACGTCACCACCAACGAATCCGGATTGATTGAAGCGGCGTATGCCGAGATCTACGCCAAGGATCGCGCGGACACCACCGGCGCCGTCTGGCTGGGCATGACGGTGGGCTGCGCC
>JAPKYX010000262.1 GCA_026394075.1 Acidobacteriota bacterium | reverse complement strand
GTGATGGCATTGCGCGGACCGGTGGGCAGCTTGCCGATGATCAGGCCCCATTCGCGGGCCGTCTTGCGGACTCTCGACAGTTGCGCGGCGGGCATGCTAGCTGCCCCCAACATCAACAGGCAGGCCCGCCGTGACAGTGCCCGGTGTCTCGCCGGGCCCGGTTCCATTGCCTGATCCATGGGGAATCTCCTGATCCTTGTATTGCAGTTGATAGAGCCGGTAGTAGATGCCGCGCAGAGCGAGCAGTTCCTGGTGCGTGCCCGCTTCGCGCAGCTGGCCTTTGTGCATCACGAAAATTCTGTCAGCACGCTGGATGGTGGACAGCCGATGCGCAATGATGATCGACGTGCGTCCGGCCACCAGATGGTCCAGTGCCTCGCGGATGCGCACCTCAGTTTCGGTATCGACACTCGAGGTCGCCTCATCCAGAATCAGGAACTGCGGATCGTGCGCCAGCGCCCGCGCAAAGCTCACCAACTGCTTCTGCCCGGTGGAAAGCCCCGCGCCGCGCTCCCGGATGGGATGCTCAAAACCCGCCTCCAGCGTTTCCACAAACTCCAGCAGATTCACCCGCTCCGCCGCCAACCGTAAGTGCGAGTCTTCAATTGAGGCTGTGCCTAGGCGGATGTTCTCAGCCAGTGTGCCGGTGAACAGATACGGGTCCTGCAGGACGACACCAAAGCGCGCCCGCAGATCCAACGGATCGAGTTCGCGCAGATCGCAACCGCCCACACGGATGGCCCCGCGCTGCACATCGTAGAAGCGCAGCAGCAGGCTGATCAACGTGGTCTTGCCGGCGCCCGTATGGCCCACCACGGCTATGGTCTCGCCCGGTGCGATGCGGAAACTGACGTCGCGGAGAATCCAATCGGCTTCGGCGTAATCGGCGGCCTGGCCCGGCTTGTACGCAAACCAGACCTGGTCAAACTCGATCGCCTGCGGCCCTGCGGGTAGTGGCTTGGGTGATGCCGGAGCCGTAATCGCCACCTCGGTATCCAGCAGCTTAAAGACGCGCTCCGAGGCCGACATCGCCGCTTGCAGGATGTTGTACTTCTCGCTCAAATCCTGGATGGGCCGGAAGAAGCGCAGACCGTACTGGAAGAAGGCCACCACCGCGCCCAGCGTCACTTCTCCGTTCTTCGCGGCAAACCCGCCGTAGCTCAACAGTGACGCCAGGGCCAGCATCGACAAGAATTCCACTACCGGGTAGAACCAACCGTAAGCGAACACGGAGTCCTTGAACGCTTCCATGTGCTCGCGGTTGATCTGCTCAAAGGCTTGCTGGCTGCGCCGCTCGCGGTTGAACAACTGGAGCACGGTGACGCCATTGATGTGCTCCTGCAGAAAGCTGTTGATCTTCGCTACCGCCACGCGCGTGCGGCGATAGCTGGCAGAAACGGCCCGGCGGAACACCATGGTCGCCACCACCACCAGAGGCATCAGCGCCAGCAGCATGGCCGCCATGCCGGCGTTCAAGTTGAACATGGCGACAATCACCAGCGTCAGCATCACAAAGTCGCCAAAGATGGTGACGATGCCCGAAGAGAAGAGTTCGTTCAAGGCATCGACGTCGTTGGTCAGCCGTGTGACAATGCGGCCCAGGGGCGTCTTGTCGAAGTAGCTGACGTCCAGGCGTTGGATGTGCGTGAACAGTTCGCGCCGCAGGTCGAACATGGCCCGCTGCCCGGTGCGGGTCATCAGGAAGGTCTGCGAAAACTCGACCACCAGCTCAATGCCCAGCGCGGCCAGATAGACCATCGAGATCTGCATGATGCCGCGCACCGCATCCGGTGACAGCCACGCCGCCGCCCAGTCCGGTACGACTTGAGGCGATTTCAAGACGTAGTAGTCAATCGCCGTTTTGGTCAACAACGGCCGCAACGCTTCCGCGGCCGAGCCCAGAAACAGCAGCGCCACGGAAATGGCCACCGTGCCCCGGTATGGCAACAGATACCGGGCCAGGCGCCTCAGCTGCTGGCCGTCGTAAAGTTTACCGCTAGGCTCTTCTTCCACTCGCCTTCTATTGTCGCAATGTAGACCAGGGCCTTCAGCGGAGCCGGCCGCTACACTGGAAGAAGATGACTGAAACTCCGGCGGCCTCTGTTCTGGACGCCAAACCCGTAGCTCCCACGCTGGATGGCGTGCTGGTTGTGATGAAGCAAGGCGACTGGACCTCGCACGACGTCGTGGCCAAGATGCGCGGCATTGCCCGCACCAAAAAGATCGGCCATCTGGGCACGCTCGATCCCATGGCCACCGGAGTGCTGCCGCTAGTGGTCGGCCGCGCGACGCGGTTGGCGCAGTTCTATACGAAGTCCACCAAGGCCTACGACGGCATCGTCCATTTCGGCTTCAGCACCAACACCTATGATGCGGAAGGCGAGCCCGCCAGCGAGCCGCGGACGCCCGAGTTTACTTCCAGCGAACTCGAAGCCTGGCTAGCCGAATATCGCGGCACCATCTGGCAAAAGCCGCCCGCCGTATCAGCCAAAAAAATCAACGGAACCCCGGCCTACAAGCTGGCTCGCAAGAACATCGACGTGGACATCCCGCCAGTCGAGGTGACCATCACGGAGCTCTCCATCACCTCGTTCGCGCTACCCGAAGTGCGCTTGCACATCGAATGTTCGTCCGGCACATATGTACGCAGCATCGCCCACGACCTGGGCCAGCGCGCCGGCTGTGGCGCGCATTTGACCGCGCTGGTCCGGACCCGCTCCGGTGACTTTCACTTAGACGCCGCCCGCACGCTGGACCAGATGCAAGCGCTCGCCTCCACCGGACGACTGGTGGAAGCATTGATCCCGCTCGAGCAGATGCTGCCGCAGTTTCCGGTCGAGCGTGTCGATGATCTGACCGCCAGCCAGATCCGCCACGGCCGCGAATTCCGCGTCTCACCCTTCCGCCCCCAACCCGCCGCGCCGTTCGTCAAGGCGGTGGGGACCGATGCCAAGCTGGTCTGCATCGCCGAGCAGACCATGCCCAACGTCTACCACCCGATGCTGGTGCTGTAAGCGCCGACCGAGCCCCGACCAGCAGGAGGGGCCTGCCCTCAAAACGCACAATCAGCCCGTGGAGGCCGCGAAATCCCGATGCGAACCGCTATCTGGGCTGGTCAGCATGTTGCGCTCGCGGAAAAGACCCCTCCCGCAACTCGGGGCTCGGTCCGAGGCGTTCTACCGCTCCCGGATCTTCTTCGCGTAACCGTCCTTGTTGGTCTGGTGGCTGCGGCCAAAGGCTAGTGCATCGGCCGGCACGTCCTTGGTGATCACGCTACCCGCCGCCACATACGCCGCATCGCCGATCTCGACCGGTGCCACCAGCGTCGAGTTGGAGCCGACAAACGTGCCCGCCCCGACTTTGGTCTTCGACT
>JAPKYX010000254.1 GCA_026394075.1 Acidobacteriota bacterium | reverse complement strand
GCAGCCGGTAAGGAGGCTTCTTCATGTTTTCTCGTTTAGCGCAGGGCCGCGTTTTGTCCTTGGTTTTGGTGTCGAGCTTGTTGGCGCTGCCCGCCGCCGCACAAGGCTCTGGGCGGATCTTCAACACGGTGAAGACGAAGCTCGCCGAAGGCAAGAAGGTGATGGGCGGGACGGTTTCATCGAACGACCCGGACATCTATTGCGCCATGGCCTCCTCCGGCTGGGACTTCACGTGGATCGAGATGCAGCACAGCCCGCTTAGCTACCAGGAAGTGGCGCGCATGATCTGGGCCTGCCGCGGGTCCGTTGCGATGCCGTTTATCCGGGTGCCGGACGCCACGGAAGGCGACATCCAGAAGGCGGTCGACATGGGTGCCGCGGGCATCATCATCCCGATGGTGGAGTCGATGGAGAAGATCAAGAATGCCGTGAAGTTCGCCAAGTACCCACCGGTGGGGGCGCGCAGCCAGGGCGGCGGGCAGCATGGCTCGCTGTGGGGCGCAGACTATCGCCAGATCGCCAACAACAACGTCATGATCGTGGCGATGATCGAATCGCCCGCCGGTGTCGCCATCGCCGACCAGATCGCCTCGCTCCCCGGTGTCGACGCCGTCTTCGCCGCCAGCACCGACTTGACCAGCTTTTCTGGCTTTAAGCAAGGTGAGCCGCAGTACGAGCAGATGATCACCAAGATCAAGGAAGCGACGCTAAAGGCCGGCAAGAAGCTGGGTGGTCCGCTGGCCTGGACCAACCGCGATGGCTTCACCTTTTTCCAGGGCCCCGGTGAAGCGATCCTGCTCAAAAGCGGCGTGAAGGCGGCGCTCGGTGGCGCCATCGAAGGCGAGCGCAAAGGCGTGGCGGCGCTGGAGGGGACGGAGAAAAAGCAGTAGCTCCGGATACTTTGCCTCGCGAGATTCAGCACCCGCATGCTTGCGCATGGCGGCTCGGAACCGACATTCCGCGCTTGCATATCCCTTCAGAGCCGCGACCGCAAGGGAGCGGTGGGAGATGCCAATGTGGCGAAGGTAGCTACGCCAGCACTTCACCCATCTAATAGCCACGGGACCGTGTGACCCCTTTGCCTTGCTGCACGGTCACCCATTGGTTGGCCGCAACCACCGAGCCCACGCTCGATTCCGTCCCATCCGGCCAGCGGATCGAAAGCTGAGCGCTCTCCGCTTGGCCCAGGCCGAAGTGTACGCGGAAGTCGCCTTGCGAGATGTGGAAGCCGCCGCTGCGGACTTCATCCACTTGGGTTCGCCCGCCCGCCGTCAGCCGCAAGCGCGCACCCACGGCGTGCCGTCCATTGGCCAGCAGCGGCTCGATCAAGACGGATTTGCCGCGAGGCGCGAAGTTCTTCAGCAGCGACGGCGGCTCATACATGTTGACGATCAAGATCTCAGGCGCGCCGTCATTATCTAGATCGCCCACCGCCAAGCCCCGTGAACCATGGCGAGCCAGCACGCCTTCGCCCGCGGCCGTGGAGAGGTCATGAAACTGACCATCGCCACGATTCCAGAACAGCGTCCGGGGCTGCCGGAAGGTCTCGCCAATGGCCGCTGCATCCACTTCCGGGTAGACGTGGCCATTGGCATAGAAGATATCCCGCCAGCCGTCCTGATCGACGTCGATGAAGGCCGCGCCCCAACCAAGCAGCCGCGTATTGATGGCCAGTCCCGCTGCGGAGGTGACGTCCTGGAAGCCGAAGGTGCCGATGTTCCGATAGAGCGTGGGCGTGTCATCGGTGAAGTTGGTTTTGAAGATGTCCAGCCGCCCGTCACCGTTGTAGTCACCCGCTGTAGCGCCCATGCCCGCCTGTTCGCGGCCATCTTCGTTCAGCGCCGCACCGGAGGTGACGCCCGTCTCTTCAAAGGTGCCGTTGCGTTGGTTGCGAAATAGCAAGCTGGCGGTGGAATCACAGGCCACATAGACATCCGGCCAACCGTCATCATCAAAGTCGCCCACCAGCACGGTGAAGCCGTAGTAGCGCGGCGGTGTGGCGATGCCCGCCGCTGCTGTCACGTCCACAAAGCGGCCGGCGTCGTTGCGGTAAAGCGACATACTCTCGCCGGGCAGGCCGCGGGGCCCGCAGACCACGGCCATATTCTTCCACGTGCAGTGATTCTTGTCGGTGGGGCGGGCGGTGGCGGCCAGATCGATGTTGGCATAGTGCGCGACGAACAGATCCAGGTCGCCATCGCGGTCGTAGTCCACGAAGGCGCAGCCCGTGCTCCAGCGCTTCGTGGTGGCCGCCGGCAAGCGTGAGGACTCATCGGCGAACTTGCCGCCCTGGTTGCGGAGCAGCACGTTGGAGCCCCACTGCGTGATCACCAGATCGGTCCGGCCGTCATTGTCGAAATCCCCCGCGCAGACCCCTTGCGCCCACTCGAGCGCCGGAATGCCGCTGGTGGCGGTGATGTCCTCAAAGCGCAGCCCGCCACGGTTGCGGTAGAGCGTCTGCGGGCGAGGCTTGCGATCAGCCATCTCACCCGCGCTCAGCAGCAGCACGTCCAGCAGACCGTCGCCATCGACATCCACCAGAGCAACGCCATTGCCCGTTACCTCAGTGATGTAGCTGGCGCGGCGTGGTGAAGGAGAGATGTTGACGGCCGTCAGGCCCGCCTCTCGCGCCACGTCACGATAATCGATGGCTGGTGCCACCTTGCCCGGCGGCAAGGGGCGGCGTGACTGCGGACGGCGGTTGGCCGTGGCCATTCCTTGCGGCCACACCGCCAAGGCGATCACCGTCAGCAAGATCAGACACGCAGCAACAGGGCGCTTCACGCCCGGATCGTAGCACGGCATCAGCGGCGCTTGTCCGGAGCCTTGGCTTGCAGTTCGAGAAACAGTTTGCGCTCCGCCTCCGCCTCGGTGGGGCGCTGTACGCGGCGGTAGAGTTGGGCCAACAGGTAGTGCGGCGCGGCGTCGGTGGGATCAAGCTCGGCGGACCGGCGCAGCCAGCGCTCCGCCTTGGGCCATTGCTCCAGGCGGGTGAGCGCTTTGCCGGCCAGATAGAAATTACGCGAGCTCTGAGGATTGCGTTCCGCTGCCTCAACGGCTAGGCTGAAGGCGCGGCGGTTGTCGTCTTCCTTCATCAGCAGCTCGGCCAGATTGGCGTGGGCCCAGTCATACTCGCGATGCGCGGTGGCCACCAGCGCAATGGCCCGGACATGAGCCTGGATCGCTTCCGGAATGCGCCCGGCGGCTTCGCGCGCCAAGCCCAGATTGTCCCAGGCGCGATAGTGATCGGGCTGGGCGGCGACGATGGCTTCAAACTGGGTGCAAGCCGGATCCGGCCGCGCGTTGAAGTAGTAGACCCGGCCCAGCGCGTACCGTCCATCGGCATTGAACGGCTCGCGACGGACCAGATCTTCGAGCAATGTGATCGCCTCGGCATCGCGGCCCAGCAGGTAAAGCAAATTACCCTTCAGGACCAGCGCCGCACTATGGAGCGGTTCTTCCGCCAGGCACTGCTCCGTATCGGCCAGGGCCGGGCTGAAACGCTGAGCGTTGATGTTGGCTTGGGCGCTAGCCAATTGCAAACGGCACTTGGGTGCGCACCAACCGGGAGCGGTTCCAATCAGAAGCGCGGCCAGCCAGCGCGTCACCCACG
>JAPKYX010000234.1 GCA_026394075.1 Acidobacteriota bacterium | reverse complement strand
GTATGGCGAAACCGAAGAGATGTGCGTCGGCATGGGTCTGGAAGGCGTGGTGGAGCTTGAAAAGTTTGTCACCGGCGGCGGAGTCATGATCACGCTAGCCGGAGCCAGCACGCTGCCCGCTGAATTCGGCCTCGTCCGCCGTGTCGACGCCAGCCGCCCGGCGGGCGCATTCTACGCCCCGGGGCCAATCCTGGATGCCGAAATCGAAAAGCCGTCACACCCCATGTTCTACGGCTACACAGCAAAAACGGTGGCCATCCGCTACGCCAACGGGCCGCTGCTCTACGCATCCGAACAGGACCGCCAGAAATGGTCCCTGCTGAAGTACCCCTTCACCGAAAAGGGAATCCTCAGTGGCCACATCCAGGGCATTGGTCAATTGAAAGACCACCCCGCCGTGATGGACGTCCCTTCCGGCAAGGGCCGGGTGGTCATGTTCGCTACCAACCCTTGCTACCGCTGGCAGACGCACAGCGAGTTCGCGATGCTGTTCAACTCGCTGCTGCATTTTGATGATGTGAAGTAGGGGGTTGCTGGAAGAGGCCCCTCCCGCAAGTCGGGGCTCGGTCCTAGGCGCGTCCTTCGGCGTAGTCCGTTCGGGACCGAGCCGCGACCAGCAGACCGCAGCCCGGAAACCCAGTTGGCAAGTCCAGTTAGTGACTGCCGCGTCGGCACCCGCACCACGGTGGATCATGGTGAAGTCCTTTCAGTACGCGGCTGCTCTTGATGAGCAGCAAGCCGCATGCCTGGACTACGAATGGGTCCGCCGATGGTTACACGCGACGCCGCACAAACTCACGCGAAGAGCAGACGCCCCTTGGGTTCCGGTATCTCGCGACCGAGTTCTTGCGCGACCGCGATCCACTCGTCGATGATGATCTCAACATTGGCCAGTGCTTGTTGGCGGGTTGGCCCATCCGCGGCACACCCGGGCAATTCTGGCACTTCGGCGATGAACGCCTGGTCCTCGTTGCTCCAGTAGAGGACAACCGCATGTTTGGCCATAGTTGATAAGGCGATGCTTATTGCGGGACCGGACGGCCCATCGACTTGTAGATGCTCTCGATCGTGTCGATGTTGGCCTTGGCCTTCTTGTTCTCGCCGTCGTACTTCAACGCGGCACGGAACTCGCGGAGGGCGGCCGGGTATTTGCGCATCGGGGGCAGCGCCTCGTTGTACATCAGGCTGTTGCCGTTGGCGACGTGGGCGTCGGCGAGCACCGTCTTGACGGCGGCGGATTTCGATTTGGCGTAATCCTCTTCCAGCAGCTTGATCGCTTCGTCGAACTTCTTTTCCTTCATCAGCGCCTTGGCTTTGGCCGTGACGTCTTCGGCCAGCAGGGAAACGGCCAGGCAGATTGTCGAGATCAGTCGGGTGACACGCATAATAAAAGATTACATGTCTAAACGAATCGTCGTCGCCATCGATGGTCCGGCCGGTGCGGGCAAGTCCACCATCGCGCGGCGCATCGCGGAAAAGCTGGGTTTTCTCTACATCGACACCGGAGCGATGTACCGCGCCGTGGCGTTATGGGCCCTACGGAACGGGTTGAGCATGGAGGACACCGCGCAACTGGAGCAGTTGGCCATCGCGGCCGAGATCTCGCTGGCGGGCGGGGTGGTGACGCTGAACGGCGAAGATGTCTCCACCGCCATCCGGACCCAGGAAGTTTCGGCACTGGCCTCCAAAGTAGCGGCCATCAGCGGCGTGCGGCGGGCGCTGGTTGAGAAGCAGCGCGGGTACAGTGAGGCGACTTCGGTGGTGATGGAAGGGCGTGATATCGGTACGGTGGTCTTCCCGAACGCGCTGGTGAAGGTATTTCTGGACGCCTCCTCCACCGAACGCGCCCGCCGCCGGGGGGCGGAAACGGGTGAAGAGACAGCCACCGTGGCCCGCCAGATTGAAGAGCGGGATGCGCGCGACATGACCCGTGCGGCATCACCGTTGATGCAGGCTCCGGACGCCATCTACGTCGATTCCAGTGGCAAGACCGTGGACGATGTGGAAGAAGTGATCTTGAAGCTGGTCCGAAGCCGGGCCAGCAACGGCAAGGAAGTGACCCGCTAGCGCTGGCAACGGCCGCGCGCGGGGGGTCTAAGAATCGAAAGGGTATGGCATTGGATCGTTTGTTGTTGATGAAGTTTGGCGGCACCAGCATGGGCTCCGCCGACCGGATGCGGGTGGCGGGCGAGATCGTCGCGCGCGAAGCGAAAGTGCGGCCGGTGGCCGTGGTGGTGTCGGCGATGTCGAAGGTGACCGACACGTTGCTCGAAACCCTGCGCCACGCCGAAGGGGGAGACCGGGCGGG
>JAPKYX010000083.1 GCA_026394075.1 Acidobacteriota bacterium | reverse complement strand
GATGTGGAGGAGGTCCAAAGCAGTGAGGTTCTGGCGGAGGATCTGTCGCTGGAGCAAGGACCGTCCGGGGAGTGAAGAGGTAGTCCAGCGGCCAGCAGCACGCCGCTCGGGGCGCGTTCACTCCTTGTAGTAGGACACGATGGCGATGCCTTCTTTGTTGACCGCGGAACCTGGGGCAACCGGCTCTGCGCCCCGCGCGACGATGCCCACATAGGTGGGACGCAAGCGGAAGCGGTCGATGATATAGGTCTGTACGCGGCTGGAACGGCGGCGGCTGACCAGGTAGCGCTGAGCATCCGTCCCCTCTCCGGCAAAGCCTTCCACGATCAGCGGCCCATTCCTGGGCAGCGTCATCACTTCGGCGATCACCTCATCCAATCTCCGTTTTCCAGCCGGGCTCAGCACCTGGATGCCTTTGGAGTCTAAGCTGAACAGCTCCGCGCTTTCCAGCCAGATGCGGTGCTGCTTGAAGCCTTTCGCGAAGCCCTTGCTCAAGTACTCCCGCGTGGTGATCGATCCGAGATCGTAGAAGCCGCGCCGTTTGAAGAAGCCGCGGAAGAAGAAGTTGTGCTTCAGTGCCTCGGTGTTGTCAGCCAGGTCAGACATCGCCTCGTGCGCGTCGGCCAGTGTCCGCTGCAGGTTCTCGCCCACGCCACCTTCACCGGAAGCGGATTGGAACTTATCAACCGCATCCTTCACCTGGAGCGTGATCCGTTGCAGATTCGCGACGGTCCGCTGAACCTCCGGAACGATATCGCTCTCGTCGACCTTCGCGGTGATCTTCTTGACGCTGGCCGTGGCCTCACGGACATTCTCGATGGTCTGCTCGGTCTTCTCCGCACTTCGCCGCACGCTGGCGTAAAGCTCCTTGTCCTTGAAGAGCGCTCCCATCGTCCCCTCACCCGCCTGCACGCCATCGATGATCTCGTTCAAGCTCCCCGTGATCTTGTGCGCGGACTCGACGATACCCTTGACTGCCGGCGTGGCATCCTTTACCACCACGTTAACTGACCGCACGACATTCTCCACTTCGGTGAGCGTCGAGGACAGTTGCTCCTTGACGGCGGTGAGCACTCCATTCACCTGCTTGACCGCGCTGCTGATCTCGTCCATCAGGTCGCCCCAGTCAAATGGTTCCGTGGAGGGGATCATGGAGTCGGCCGCGGCCACGGGAGCGTCCGAAGTGCCGGCAGCTACTTGCAGGTACTTGTTGCCCAGCAATCCGTCCGTCTGAATGGACGCCATGGAATCCGCGCGCACGATCGGATGCAGCTTCTCGGCCAGCCGGAAGTGCACCCGGAACTTCGTCTCCGGGCGTGGCGGCACGTCGATGCGGATCACCGTACCGGCGTCCATCCCCGCTACTCTCACCTTGCTGCCGTTCTGGATGCCGGTGATCTTGGCGAAGTCGGCGTAGACATGGAAGGATTTCGTGAATAGCTGATTGGCACTTCCAATCAGGAATAGGCCGACGCCAAAAAGCACCAGGCATCCGCCCACAAATAGACCAACCAGTACTTTGTTCTTTGATTCCACGTCATCCTGCCTGTTGAGATTTCATGAAGTCTCGCACCAGTGGGTTCTCACTAGCGGTCAGTTCATCCGCCGTGCCTTCGGCCAGTAGGCGGCCGCCGTCCAGAAAAGCAAACCGGTCACCCACGCGGCGGGCGCTGGGGATGTTGTGGGTGACGATCACGAGCGTGGTCTTCTGCTGCGTTTTGATCTTCAGCAGTAGCTGGTCGATCTCGGACGAGGTGATCGGGTCAAGCCCCGCGCTCGGTTCATCCACCAGCAAGATGGAGGGCTCCACGGCCAGGGCGCGGGCCAGTCCGGCGCGCTTGCGCATGCCGCCCGACAGCTCACTGGGCATGGTGTCGTACTCGTTACCCAATCCGACGCTCTCCAGCAGTTCAGCCGCCCGGTTGCGAATTTCGGGATCGGGCTTCTCCGCTCGACGGCGGAGGGGAAAGGCCACGTTCTCGCCCACCGAGATCGAATCGAACAAGGCGGCAGTTTGGAACAGGAAGCCCAGGTGCTTCCGGGTGACGGCCAGGGCATTGCTGTCCAGCGGCGTGATGTCCTCGCCGTTGACGAACACCGCGCCTGCGTCCGGCTTAATCAGTCCGCAGATCAGCTTCAGGGTGACACTCTTGCCGGTGCCGCTTCGCCCCAGCAGCACGAATGCAGTCCCGGCCGTCACCTTAAAGGAACACTCCTCCAGCACCTTGCGCGGGCCGAAGGATTTTGAGACTGCGCGGAGCTCGATGGGCGCGCCGGGTGTCGCGTTCTCCGTGGCGGTCATGCGCCACCGCCCGGATAGAGAAAGAAGATGAACTTCACCAGCAGGACGTTGACCACAATGAGACCGATGGAGGAATAGACAACGCTTTGCGTCGACGCCCGGCCCACGCCCTCGGCACCACCGGAGGCGTTGTAGCCCAGATAGGTGGACATCGTGCCAATGATGAAGCCGAAGACCATCGTCTTCAGCGTTGGCGGTATGTAGTCGGCAAAGGCCAAGCTACTGAAGGCCGTGTGCAGGTAGTAGGTGAATGAGGTTCCGGAGACGATCACTTCCGCCAGGAAGCCGCCCGCCAAGCCGGAGAAATTCATCAGCACCGTCAACAACGGGGCCGCGATGACGCAAGCCCACACCCGGGTGACCACCAAATAGTGAACGGAGTTGACCGCCAGGGACTCCAGTGCGTCAATCTGTTCAGTGACGCGCATGCCGCCCAGCTCCGCGCCAATGCCCGCACCAACCCGGCCCGCCATCAACAGGCCGGTCACCAGCGGCCCGGTTTCCTTCACCAACGCAAAGGCCAGGGCGGTGGGGATCATCGCTTCGGCACCAAATCGCTCCAGCGTGGACCGGGTGTGCATGGAAAGCACGCTGCCCACGGCCAGGCCGGACAGCACGATCAAGGGAACTGAGCGGTACCCAACAGCCACCACTTGCCGGAGCAACTCACCAAACTCAAAGGGCCGACGGATCGATTCCCGAATGATGAGCCCGGCAAACTGACAGAAGCCGCCGAACCAACCAAGAGACTCCTCCACGCCCAGAAGAAACCGGCTGAGCCATGGTTGCGGATTGGAGGCGATGGAGTGCGGCACCACCGCTCTTCAAGCAATCGCCGGGCCACAACGGGTGAGCGGGGCCATCTCCGAGAAGCAACAGCCTTTAGTCGCGATGGTTCAACCCGCTCCTCACCTGACTCCGCGAAGTCGCATGACCATATGTTGCCACCCGGCGGTGCCCGGCGGCGCTAACAGGGCCACAGAACAGCGCGCGCCAGCCGCGGCCCCTCACTTGCATTGTTGACGCCATGGCACAAACCACAACCAAACCCAAAAACCAGAAGGACTCACTGACGGTGGCGCAGTCCTATGGAACCGTATCCAATCGGCCGCTCGCGCTAGACCATCGCGTCCGGCTGGCGAGCACGAATAATCTCAATCAAGTGCTGGCAGACACGATGACGCTCCGTGATCTCTACAAGAAGCACCACTGGCAGGTTTCCGGAGCCATGTTCTACCAACTGCACTTGCTCTATGACAAACACTTCGGAGAGCAGGCGCTGGTGGTAGATGCGGTGGCGGAGCGCATTCAGACATTGGGTGGCGTAGCCATCGCCATGGCGCCAGACGTAGCCGAGATGACTCGCATCGCCCGCCCACCGCGTGACCGCGAGCATGTGGCGTTGCAGCTGTTCCGTTTGCTGCAAGGTCACGAGCTGATCATCGCCGAATCCCGCGAGCTTGCCCGAGCGGCGGCTGCGGAAGGCGATGATGGCACCAGCGATCTATTGATCAGTGATGTGCTGCGCTTGAACGAACTGCAGGTCTGGTTTGTCTCGGAGCAGCTGGGAGGCTCGGGAATCGCGGACGAAGACGTGGCGGCCGCTCAATTGGCCTTGGGGCGTGTAGTCTTGCGGCAATCACGAACACCGGCAGGCGGACGAATCCGACTGCCGGTTCAACGTAAGAAGCGAAGCGTTATCGCTGGGCAACCGGCACGAAGCCGACCACTGCCCCAATCACCGTCCCAATCACCTCACCTGAGATGACCAGTTCGACACGCCGGTTCTGCTGGCGACCCGCGACCGTGTCATTCGAGGCCACCGGCTGGGTTTCGCCATAGCCTTTGCTCGATAGGGAGCCTCCGGGCATGCCCTGCCCCGTCAGATAATCACGGACCGATTCGCCGCGATGCTCGGATAGGGTCTGGTTGTAGGCCAGTTCGCCCACGCTGTCGGTATGACCTTCAACGTCCAACCGCAGCCCCGGGTGGCCGGAGACAATGCCGGCTACCTTGGCCAGCTTCTCCCTCGCCAGTGGGCGCAGCGTGAACTTGCCCGTGTCAAACAACACATCGGACATGTTGACGATCAGCCCCCGAGCCGTGTCCTGCGTTTGCAGGATGGCGTTGAACTGCTTCAGCAACTGGCTGCGCAGCGCAACCTTCTCTGCCTCCAACTGCTGCTTCTGCTTGGTGGCGGCGTCCAGGGCGGCCTGATTCGCAGCCAGCTGTTCGTCATTGGCCTGCTTCAGGCGGGCCGCCTCCGCCATCGCGGCGGTGGCACGGGCATCGGCATCGCTCTTGAGTCGAGCGGCTTCTGCTGTCGCTGCGGCGGAGCGAGCATCGGCGTCACCCTTTACCCGAGCGGCTTCGGCCAAGGCCGCCGCCGTCTCGGCGTCTTTCTCACGGGTCAGGCGAACTGAATCGGCGAGAGATTGTATCCGCGCCTGTTCGGCTGCGCGGCTCACGCGCTCAGTCTCCAGTTGGGCGGCGGCCTTGCCACTATCAGCACGAGCCTCGCGTTCCGCCGACTGCTGCCGTTCGGCCGACAGCGCCGCCTCGTCCTGCCGCTTCACGGCAATGGCGCGAGAGTCTTCGGCGGTTTGCACCGCCTCGCGGGCCGTCATCGTTACCGGCTTCTTGCCGGCTCGGCGCGCCTGATAGGCTTCGGCCTGGGCAAGTGACTTTTCGGCTTTGACGAAAGTGTCGCTGGCGAACCGGTCAGCACCCGTGGCCCGGGCGATCTGCACCGCATTGCGGGCCTCATAGAGCTCCAGCGGGATCTTCGGATCAGCCTTCAGCGCCAGCGGGTTGGAGAGCCGCTGATACTGTCCGCGCTGCAGCAGTTCGTACTTGGCGTCGATCTCCTCCACCTTGCCTCTGGTGTCGGCGCGGACGACGTTTTCCATCACGATCAGGTCACTTGGCTGGGAGACCGCGTAGTAGGGCTCGGCCGTGATGACCAGGCCAAACACTTGCAGTTCCGTCGTCACATTCAGCTTGCTCTTCGTCCCATTCAGCAACACCTCGCCCAGATTGGACGCGCGGCCTTCCGGGGTGATGGCCCACATGACGTAGGTTAGGTATTCCGGGCCGTTCTTGGTGGCGGGCTGCAGGTCATCGAACTCCACTTCGATTTCGATGTAGCCTTGCTTGCTCTCCACCTTGGCCTCTCCGCGAGCGCCGGGCAGCAAGTCCGACCCGCGAAAATCAATCTTGGTGGCACCGCTACGGTGCTGATAGTTCACCGCTTTGGCGGTACGCGTGGTGACGCTGGTGCGATAGACCGGCACCCCGCCGGCGGCCATACGGGCCGCGTTCTCGGCGGGGCTGGGCGTCTGCCCCAGAAGAGTGCCGGCCACAATGGCGGCACCCAGGAGTGTGTATTGGTTCATAGGGTTCTTCTTCGTCGCGAACAAGTTACTGGCTGGGCGGTGTCGTACGCTCGCGCGGCGAGTACCGGTTCAGCAAACTGAGCAGCCGCGCCGCGGACTTGGGGGCACGCACCCGCGTGGTCACAATCTGGCGGTTCTCCAGCTTCTTGCCATAGAGCGTCATATTGTCATCCAGGTCCTGCCGCAGCGTCGCGCCTTCCAGCGCCAGCCCGGCAAACAGACCTTGCGAACGCGACCAAGACAGAATCTCCGCGTGCATCTGCGCGTCCGTTTGGGCGGTAGCCGTACGGCCCACCGGTCCAGCGGCCACCGAACCTTCGCCACCAAGCGTGAACTTGCTCGAAAGCAGCTTGTCCATCCCGCGCTCATTCATGATCAACATCACCAGATCGGTCTCTGAGCCGCCGATTTGGAAGCCCACGCTACCGCCCTCGATGCGGACCGTGGCGGGCGCTGACCAGCCGGTCATGCCCTTGTTGCGGCACGACAGATAGCCCTTGCCATACTTGCCGCCCACCAGGAAAGCCGCTGTCTTGAGATTGGGAACAATGACAATGCAATGGGCGTTCGCCAGCATGTCTTCCGGGATTCCCTTGTCCGGCGTGGCCATGATCTCGGAGAAAACGGTTGCCGCTTCATTCAACCGCTGAGCCGGCTCGTGGTCCTTTGCCAGAAGCGGCGCGATCGCCAACGTAGCTACTAAAAGTGTCCGCATATTCTTACCTCTTTCGCCGCCTTTGATCCACTACGGGATCGGTGGCGGCACCTCACGTATATGCACGACGAGCGCCAAACAGGGAAAGGCCGCTTTCTCAGTGGCTTAGTGGAGAGTATTTCGCTGACTGGCCCTGCCAGGCGGAGAATCGACCGTCCATGGTCACATATCGCTGAGTGGTGATGGCCGGGCGACCCGCGGGCCGCGCCATAAGTGGCCAGTCACGTGCACTGAATGGGTGTCTATTGTTCCGGACGGAACGAGAATCAACTGATGCGGAATACGAACATCTGAGGGCCGCCGGGCACCATACATGGTCCGCGACGACGCCCCCATCACTTCCGAGCATCATGCCAACGGCAAATCACGACGCCGCGGAAACGATTCCATGCGGCCAACGAGAGGCCTCGATGCCGCCCAAGGAGGTGGGTCAACGCCTTCCGAGCCTTGACTCCACCAGCTCTCCAAGCACAGGCCGGTGGCCGGGCATTCTTCAACCGGACCGCCGGCGCACAAATGGCTTAGTGAATCACACCCACCATGTAGGCCACCAGCAGAATCAGCAGCACCGTGCCTACGCCGATCCCGGCCCCTCCGCCGTAACCCCAACGGCTATGTCCGTAATATCCACCGCCGCCGCCGAGCAACAGCAACAATACAATCAATAGAATGATCATGGAATAGGTCCTCTCTTGTAATTCGTCTTTATACGTGCCGGACGGCCCGCACGTTAGGCCTTTCGCCCCACCAGCAGCATTGCCGCGCCACCCGCCAGGACCGCGATGCTGCCAACCAGAGGCCACGTGACGAGGTGGGTCTTCTCACGGGTGGCATGCACCGGCCCGATATCGAACAACTTCTCCTGCGTGGTGTAGCTGAAGCTGGTCCAGCCGATGCTCAGCAGACCAATACCGACAAGGATGATACCAATGGATGTTTTCATAGTTCTTTCTCCAGGTTCCCCGCCTCGCCGGCGCCGGGCACCGTCCGCCAGGAACGGTGCCTCAGCCGGCGGGGCCGGCGACTGCGATTTAGTGTCCCGAGTACGTGGCGGCGGCGACGGGATGGTCGGCGCTCGCTTCACTGGTAGACGCGATATCCTGGGCGCCCGTCTGCTTCAAGACCTCTTTGGCGCGGTCAATGCGGGCGTCCGAGTGGCAATGGACCGAAAGCAGGATGCCACCGGCCTTGATATGGCCCTCATAGCGCTTGGCCTCATACTCGGGGATGCCGAGCCCGACCAGAGCACCAACCAACCCGCCGACAGCGCCACCCGCGCCGACCCCCGCCATCGCCGCCACAATGGGTCCCGCAGCGATCAATGGGCCCAGGCCGGGGATGGCAAGTGCACCAATTCCCACCAGCAGGCCCAGCGTGCCGCCGATGACACCGCCCGTGGCACCTCCCGCGGCGGCCCCCTCCGGTGCCTTCGTGTTCTTCTCGTGGGCAAACTCCTTGGTGCTCTGGTGGTCGGGCAGCAATACGGAGATGTCGTCATTGGAGAAGCCGGCGGAGCGCAGGTCATCGACACTCCGTTCGGCTTGGGATACGGTATGGAAAATACCGAATACAGCGGTTTTAGTGGTACTCATCTTGAAATCCTTTAGTCGTGTTGTCGGGTGTTCAGGGATGTTGCCGCGGAAGTCCGCGACGGAAGGACGCCCATCAGTGGCCAAAGCGACGGATGGACCCCGACCAGTGGCTGTCTGTTTGGCCACCAGTGGAGCTGCTCAACGGGTTGGCGGTTGGAGGGCATCCAGCATCTGTTGTGCATGCCGAGGCCCAAATCGTGATCGGGCTGCGCGGAGCTCTTCCCCGTTAGAGCGCCGTTGGCTTGAAGCAGCTCGGGTCGCATCGTAGCGGTAGGTGTCCCAAAGACCACCCGGTGCCAGATGACCGCGGATGGTTGCGTTGCACGCCGCGCCAGAATCCAGCAGCGGAACGAAAAAATGGCGAGGGCTGGATAGGAGCGCCCTCGCCAAACTCGTAGTAAATCGAAATTGTGAAGAGGCGTTGCGGTCTGCCTCCTCACTTGCGAGAACCTGTGCGGACCAGCCGCAGCCAGCGTCAGTAGGTCTACTGAACGCTCAACTTGCGGCGCAGGAGACCGAGACCAAGCATGGACACGCCCAGCAGTCCCCACGTGGCCGGCTCCGGCGTGGAGGTGACGAATCCCTGTTTGGTGGTTTCGCCCGGAATCGCGCCCGAGTTCGGGGCCACGATGCCGCTGAGGGAGGTGGTGGTAAAGGTTGTGGTGCCAAACGAGCCACTGGAGGCTCCGGTAGTGCCGGGGCCTAGTTGGGCCGGTGTCCAATTGATCGAAATGCCACTGAGGTCGCTAAACACAGCGCCGCCGGTCGAAGTACCGAGAAAGGTGCCGACACCGCCATCAGTGACGTCGGTGATCACCAGATCGAAAGTGAACGCTCCAAAGGTGGAACCCATGCCACCGGCCTGTGTGGTGCAGGTGGTGCAGACCAGCAAGAACTTGCCCAGATTGACAAACGACGGCGTGCCCGTCACGGCGTCGCCATTCGGAGTAAAGGTGAGGGTGGCGGCTTCACCGGAGGTGTTGTTCAGCACCAGGCTGCTTCCACCACTGAACCCGGTGCCAGCAGCATTGGTGTTAAATGTCACGGTACCCGCCGAGGCGGAAGGTACCAACAAGAACGCCGTCACCGCAGTCAGGGACGCGGCAGAGACTATTTGTCTAAAGTTCATTTGATTTTTCCTTGGATTGATTTGGACGTTGAGGCGGCGACAAAGCAGGCGTCGAACCCAAAGGCCTCAGCCCACCAGCCCGCCGCTATTCGGCACAGATGCTGCAGGTGCGGGGCCAATGGCCCTAAACACCACTCCCAGCCGTTCCAAACGCCTTAACCCAATGGAGAGCGGCGCCTCCCTCCGGAAGGCGAGGCACGCGGGGGGCGTTGATGATCTCTGACCGTCGGTTGGCGTTTGACGCCTCAGGGTCAGTGTGATGGTGCCGGACGCCGCCCCCAGTGCCGGTGGCGTAGGCTACAGCCAGAAGATGCACAATCCGGCTAGATCGGACACCGTTGGCGCTTTGGCCGTCTACCTGCTCAGTTGGAAACCGTAGCACCGGGCTCCGGCTGCGGTGCGAGATCTCGATGTACACAGGAGTTTCTATGAACAATGACATTATGGCGGGCAACTGGAAGCAGTTTCGGGGAAGCATCGTCGAACAGTGGGGCAAGCTCACCGAAGATGACCTCGACGTGGCGGCCGGCCGGCGGGACCAACTCGCGGGCAAGCTGCAGGAGCGGTATGGGTTGGTGAAGGAAGAGGCGGAGCGCCAGATCAAGGCGTTCGAAGAGCGGCACAAGGCTTTGGCCCTCTAGTTCCATATCTCCCCGGCCGCCCGGGGAGCCAAGCAATCCAACAGCACTTCAGTCAAGGGCCCGGGCACTGCGCATGGCAGGCCGGGCCCTTTGCTTTGCGCGGAGACATCCTATTCCCCGCTGCCCCCGCCAGCATCCTCCGGAGAGGCTCCAGCAGTTCGGCCCTCGGCGTGCTTCCATGCTGCTGACCGAGATCATTAGGAGATTCAATATGACAAGTTTCAAAGTATTCACCATCAGTGCGGTGGCCCTTGCGGTGGCCGGACTGACCGGTTGTTCCACCACATCCACCAAGGCAGCTGATGTTACTGCCAGCGTGCGCACCTCGCTGGACCAGGCCGGCCTGAAGGATGTGTCCGTTAGTCAGGACCGCGACAAAGGCGTAGTGACCCTCGGTGGTCATGTACCCGCTGACGCCGACAAAACTCAAGCCGCTTCCATTGCTCAATCGTTTGCCGGCACCCAGGTGGTGGCGAACGAAATCGCCGTCGTGATGACGGGTGCCGAAAGTGATTCCAAGAAGGTCAACTCCGCGCTGGACAAAGCGATCGAAGGCAACCTGGATGCGGCCATGGTGAAGGCCAAGCTTCGTGATGTGAAGTACGCCGTCAACAACCACGTCGTCACCCTCACCGGCACGGTGAACTCACCCGCCAACCGGAAGCTTGCGGAAACAACGGCCGCGGCCGTCGCCGACGTCCAGCAGGTAGTGAACGAACTACAAGTGAAGGGGCAGAAAGCCACCTCCATGAACTAGGGCGGCCCTCCCACACCCCACAAGGAGCTAACGATGAAGAACATCCCCGAAGCACTGGATTACCGCCAGATTCTCGAACAACTGCAAATAGAACTGGTGCGTGAGACCCAGGGGCGGGACGAGCTGGCGATCGAAACCAGCCCCGATTCTCTGGACCAGATACAGCATGCCAGTGAGCGGGATTACGCGATGGGCGCGCTTGAGAGACGCGTGGAGCGTCTCCGTGAAGTGCGCGACGCACTGCAACGCATCCAGCAGCAGACCTACGGGATCTGCGACGAATGCGAAGAGAGCATCAGTCCGAAGCGCCTGGCCGCCATCCCCTGGGCGCCGCTGTGTATCAAGTGCCAGCACTCCGCCGACCAGCAGGAGTCCACGGCCTTGGAACCGGCCTACCAATCGTTCGCCATGGAAGCTTAAGGAATGCCTTAGGTACTTACTTCCGGGAACGCACCCATCTTTCAGAACTGGACGTCCCGTCCGGGGCGTTGGAGACTTGAACTTATGCTTTGGACTATAGTCGCGGTTTTCTTGATTCTCTGGCTGCTTGGATTCAGCCTGAGTGTAGGTGGACAACTGATCCACTTATTGCTGGTGGTGGCCTTGGTGGTGACGGTGATCAACCTGATCAACGGCCGCCGCGGGGTCGTGTAGCGTCATTACTGATGGGCCGCCCGGGCGGCTCGATCAGACTCATCGCTGCCGGAGGCCAGCCCACATGGCGGCGCTCCGGCCAGCCCACATGGCGGCTCTTCGGCCGGTGTGCCTCCAACGGCTTGGCCGTCTGCAGTTGTGGCGGAGCGCTGCAGACGGGCAATTTCGGCCAGCACATCCTCCGGCCGCGTCTCCATCTCCAGGTCCTGCAGCTCGTTGCTCGCCTCTTCTGCAATGTCGAGCTTCTTGTGGATGGCCTCCAGCATCACCAATACGCGGGTGAGTTCATGCTCGGCCAACAGGCCCACATGAAGATCCAAGTCGGCCCGGTGCTCGGCCTCGGCCGTCAGCCGGTTCTGGGTGATGAGAACCAGGGTGGACAAAAATATGGCCTCCAGGGATACAACCATTGTCAGTAGCCCATAGGGGAACGGGTCAAAGGGCTTTAGGCCAAACCAGCCCGTGTTCAGCACCACCCACAGCGCAAACCAGCCGCAGTGCAGGTAGACAAACAGCATGCTGCCGGAGAAGCCCGTTATCGCGTCGGCGGCCCGATCCTCACGTGTCTGCTGGCGGGCGGCTTGCTGGCGCAGTTCGATGATGGTGCGGATGTTCCGTCCGACGATCTTCGAGAGCCCCGGATTCTCCTGGTCGGCCAGTTTTGTGTCCATGGGCCATCACCTGCAATTCGATCCCCACTTCGCACAGAAGGACCTGTATAAGGTAGGTCCGGCTCGGTGTGGCGCAGGCTGTCAGCCTGCAGCGGGACTTTAGTCCCGCCGGTATCTGCACGAACGTCGACCGGGTGAATGTTTAGCCATAAATGCACCCCCGGGCGGACTGAAGTCCGCCTGCAGGCTGACAGCCTGCGCCACCGGCCTATTGGTCAGAATCTCTGAAGCACACCACTAGACATCCTTGCGGGAGATGCCCAGCTTGCGCATCATCGCGTTTAGCGTGGTGCGGTGCAAACCCAGGCGGGTGGCCGCCGCGGTGACGACGCCGTCGCATTCTCGCAGGACGCGGATAATGTATTCGCGCTCCACCTGCTCCAGCGTCGCGCCGGCGGCGGCAGGGGCGGCATCGGGCCGGATCTCCACCAGCGGAGCGCGCAGCGTGTTACCGCTCGACAGAATCACCGACCGCTCCATGAAGTTCTCAAGTTCCCGAATGTTGCCCGGCCAGGGCCACTTGCACAGCGCCTGAAGCGTCTCGTCGGGTATCTTCTCCACGGTGCGGCCCATCTTCGTGGCATACTTGCGCACAAAGTGGCGGGCCAACAGCGGTATGTCCTCCGGCCGGTCCCGCAAGGGAGGCGTCAAAATCGGAAACACCTTCAGCCGGTAGTAGAGATCGCTGCGGAACAGCTTGTCGCCCATCATCTGGGCTAGGTTGCGATTGGTGGCCGCCACCAGGCGCACATCAATGGGAATGGTCTTGGTGCCCCCCAGCCGCTCAAACGACTTTTCCTGCAACGCCCGCAGCAGCTTGGGCTGCAGATCGATCGGAATGTCGCCCACTTCATCCAGAAACAGCGTGCCGCGATGGGCCATCTCAAAGCGGCCAATCTTTTGCATCAGCGCGCCAGTGAAGGCACCGCGCTCGTACCCGAACAACTCACTTTCCAGCAGGCCCGTGGGGATGGCCGCGCAGTTCAGGGTAATGAACGGGAGTTTATGCCGGGGGCTCAAGCGGTGCAGCGCCCGGGCCACCAGTTCCTTGCCGGTACCGGTTTCGCCCAGAATCAACACCGTCGCGTCGGTGGGCGCCACTACCTCCACTTGCTGCAGGACGCGGCGCAGCGCAGCGCTGCTGCCCACCATCTCCTTGAACTCCTGCTGGACCTCCACCACCTCGTCCGGCACCGATTCGGAGCGTTGGCGTTCCCGCAGATCCTGCACAAAGGTAATCCAGCGGAACGGTGCCAGCTTCAGCACGGCAGAGACCACCAGGACCGGTATGCGCGTTCCGTTCCGGTGCAGCAGCTCCTTCTCATATGGCGAGCAGGCGCGAAAGCGCAGCCCCTCTTCATGCGCCAGATCGTCCAACGCCGCATACTCGGGCGGCGTCAGGTCCGACCATTGCAGGCGGCCACTCTGCAGGTCCGCCCGTTCATAGCCCAGTAGCGTCAGGAAGGTGTCGTTAGCCTCGGGAATCTGGTCGTATTCGCCGGAGATGATCCCGGCGATCGCCGGTTCCATGGGCACCAGCCGGGCCCGTGCGCGGCTGCGGCGTAACTTCTCATCCCGTTCGTGGCGGTCTGTAAAATCACGGGTGACCCGCGCGAAGCCCTGCAACTGGCCGCGCTCATCCCGGAGCGCCATGGTGATCGAGTTGGCCCAGAAAGTCGAGCCGTCCTTTCTTAGGTGCCATCTCTCGGTGGCAAAGTACCCCTCGATCTCAGCCCGCACCAGCACCTCGCTCAGCGCCTCCTCGGGTGAGGATTCAGCGGGATAGAGGATGGCGGCGGAGCGCCCCACAATCTCATCGGGGCGGTAGCCATAAGTGCGCTCCGATCCGCCATACCAAGTGACGACCTCGCCTTCCGGATCCAGCAGGCACAAGGCAAAATCGCGCATGCTGACCGGTATAGTCTCCGGCGGTCCCGCGCCTTCAGCCTGTGGCTTCAGGACGACGACATGCCGCACGGGTAAAACGTCCCGGCGGACTTCAAGCTCCACCTCTCTGACAGCTCCATCCGGCAACGCTAACTTAAGGGAAGCCGAGGGGGCACCTTGCTGCAAAAGTGTTTCCCACAGTTCCGGCAACTTCGGTCGGAATGACGGCTCGGTAAAATCATCGAGTTTCTGGCCGATAATGCTCTGCCGGGGCAACCCTAACAGACGTGCAGCACCCGTACTGACGTCGTGGGAGGCACGCTCGTCATCGGTAATGACAATGGGAACCGCCGGGTGGAACACAACGGCCCGAAACAGTTGTTCGAGTTGTTGTGGCCCGTGGCTCAGCAGCCAACCACCGGCGGGCTTCGGTATCGCGACGCTAGCCAGATCGGTCTCCTTCATTCGGTCCCATCCGCCCTTCACCGCAGAAGCCATGCTGGACTTGAGCAGTTACGCCACTGCCTGAGACTATCACTAGTCGGCCCCAAATGCGCCTTGGATGAAGTGGGCGACCGTATTTGGTCATTTAGCCGCGCTTCCTGTATTGGACGACTTGATGGTGGCCGTGCGTGTACCATCGGAGCGCCCGGCCTTCGCGGCGGCGGCGGTGCGGAAATGGACCGCAACCCAGACCGGCCCCAAAAAGTTATTCTGCGTGATAGTGGTTAGCTCTTCCTCGCCGGTGGCGCGGGCTTGGGTAGGGCCGCTCACGACCAATCGTGCACCCCATCGATCGTGAGCGGATCAAAATGACACCTCAGACCGCTGGGTAGAAGGCCGTCGCCGCCCTCCTACTCGCAGGAACCGTGGTGGTATCGCCACGCTAATATGCAGGCACGGCACCAATTCCCGCCAGCCTCGCATAGCGCTGCACCAGAAGCAGTTACGCGTTGCCGCCGGGAAATCGCCGCTGGCCAGTCGTGACCATATACGGTCACTTGGCGCCCCCCGCCGCCGGGCGACTGCGCCACTGCACGCGGTGTGATGTAGTTCACCGTCCCTGCGCAAGGATGGGTATCGAATTGCTGCATGATCACCGAGGACAGAAACAATGCCTTTAGTAAATGTGGTGGTCTTGTTAATTATCGTGGGCGTGGGGCTTTACTTGATTAATCGGTACATCCCGATGGCTTCCAGCATTAAGTCGATTCTGAATGTGGTGGTGGTGGTCGCGGTGTGCGTCTGGTTACTACAGGTGGCTGGCCTGTGGACTAACGTCCGCAGTTTCCGGCTTTCATAACAGACTGTGAACTACAATCCGGCGGATTCGGTCAGGAGCCCGTAGCATCGGCGTAGTGGCCGATCCGGCTAGGGGCGTGTTCACACCAGCCGGCTGCGGAAGAGGGTTCTGCGAGACCACTCCCTCACGGCGAGTGGCTCTGTAGGTGGCTGCAATTCAACAGGCGAGGCTACTGAGCCGCGCGCGTTAGCAAGCGGTCTTCGGCCTTCTCCACACCACACTATGCCGCTCAGATGGCGACCGGTGGCAGGATATCGGCCCGGAAAAAGAAGAAAGGGGGTCAGCCATTTCGGCCGCCCCCTTTGACCGCCAACCCTTAGCTCTTCCGTTCCCGCCCGGAGCGGAAGTAGCTCATCGCGAGGAGGGCGATGACCAGAAGGGGTGCGGTCGCAGGCTCGGGCGTTGTCGCTGACAAGCCTCCGCTAAAACCGTTACTGCCAAAGTCGAGACGGCCGGTGTCGACATCTCCGCCGGGGACCGTGCAGTTGTTTGAAATCGTGTTGCCATCCATGGTGACCGCGCCCGTCCGCGCGAAGGCCCGGCCGCAGATGATGGTGGCGCTGGTGTCCAGCGTGATACTGGCCAGCGCGAGAATGTTGCCCGCGAAGGCGGTGGTGGTGCCGAGGGTGGCCGAACTGCCCACTTGCCAGTAGACGCCGGTGTTGCCGGTGCCGCCCTTGACGTTCACCGCGGAATTGCTGGCCGTGGTGAGGGCGCTGCCCACCTGGAAGACGAACAGCGCGTTGGGGTCACCCATGGCATCCAGGGTTAACGTGCCGGTGAGTTGGGCGGTGGAGGAGAACCGGTAGACGCCGGGGCTCAACGTACCGACGGTGCCTAGATCCTGTCCCGTTAAATCAGTAGTGAACGGCAGCAGTGCCAGGGTGTTGTAGGCGGTGGTGATGTCGGACTGGGCCTGCTTCGCCACGGCATCGGTCTGGTGGACGGCTCCGGTGAGGGTGATGGTGCCCAGGCCGGTGATGGCCGGGCCGGGCCACACGCCCAAGTCTCCACTGATGGTGGTGGCCCCGGTATTGGTAACCGTCGATGCGCCCATGACCGCAAAGCTTTGGGCGGATCCCAGCAGTGCGGCCATGGCCGGAGCGGTGGCGGTCCAGAAGAGTAGGGCCAGGGGTGCGATCGCCAGCAGGGCTCGGCTGACGATAGCTGTGCTTTCCCGTTTGGGTTGTTCTTGGTGGTGCATAAAGTGAGCTACTTTTCCGGGTGCCTTCGGCGAAGGCCCGGAATACCTTCAGCACGCCAAGGGCCGAACGGTTTACGGGCCTTCGGCAAGGAGCATTGACCCTCAACGGTCACGTGACGCTGCACCGTCGGGCGGGGACGCCCCCAGAAGCTCCGGGAGGGTCGCGGCGGACGGGCAACAAAGGGCCTTTCGGTCCTGCGGCGCAAAGGCCTCCAGCGTGCACCGTTGGTGGTGCGGGTAGAACCCGTCCAGGTCCGCGAAGGACGCCGTGGTGGCGTTATCCGTCAGGAGGCTGGAGCAAATCAAAGGAAAGAAGTATATGAAGCTATTCACTGCAGCGACGACGCTATGTTGCCTGGGCGTATTCAGCGTTGTCCTGGCACCCAGCGCCCAGGCTGACGACTGGAACCGCAAGACCGTCATCACCTTTAGTGGCCCGGTAGAAATCCCCGGCGTTCACTTGGCCGGCTGGGGCGTGCTGCCCGCGGGCACCTATGTTTTCAAGATCCTGGATTCGATGTCGGACCGGCACATCGTGCAGATCTTCAGCAAAGATGAACGCACGGTCTACGCCACCATTCTGGCTATCCCGAACGAGCGCTTACGGGCGACCGACAAAACCGTCATCACCTTCACCGAGCGGCCAGCCGGAGAGCCGGAAGCTCTGCGCGCCTGGTTCTACCCGGGCCGCACGATCGGTGAGGAGTTTGTTTATCCCAAGTCCCGGGCCGTCCAGCTCGCCAAAGCTGCTAACACACCGGTACTCTACACAACCGCCGAGATCCCTCTGGAAGTCGCCGAGCCCATCAAGTCGGCGGACGCTCCTGTTGTCGCGGAACTCAAGCGCGCCCCCGTTATGGCCATCCGGCCGACCGGTGAGGAAGTTCTCATGGCCGAGGTAGTAACCACCCCTGCTCCCATGGAACCGACCGTCGCCGAAAAGCCGGCGGTCGCCGAAAAGCCGACAGCCGCGGTGGCTGAGAACTCACTTCCGGCCACGGCCAGCCCGCTACCCATGATCTTCATCTTGGGCTTGATGGGCTTTGCCGGTGCGTTTGCGATCCGCGCCTCCGGCCAGCGGCTTCGCTAAGCCCGCTGCCGAAACCCCCGCCTGCTTGCGTGCGTGGCTCTGTGGAACATCATTACGACCACCGCCGCGCACGTCAATAAGCGGTCGATTTGGGACCTTCACTACAGGCCGCTAGACGGGGCTTGGATCATCAATATGCAGCGCGCAACTCGGAGGGCGCGCTGCATGTCAGTTCAACAGTTGGAAACAAGGCGGAGACCCATGCGACAGAAAGTGATTCCGCTGCTGGCGGCAATGTCCCGACCACACTCCGTGGTGGAGTTGCCGCTTCAAACCACTGCCCGCGGCTTGGAAGTACTGAACTCACCCCAGCTGAACAAGGGCACCGGGTTCACGGTGGCGGAACGGACGGAATTGGGGCTGACGGGGCTGCTGCCACCGGAGATCAGCACGTTGGCCGCGCAAGCCCGGCGGGCTTACTTTCATTACGAGCGGCTGCCGGACGCACTGAGCAAGAACATCTATCTCACCGCGCTGCATGACCGCAATGAGGTGCTGTTCTACCGCGTCTTTTCCGAACACCTGCGGGAGATGATCCCGGTGGTGAACGACTTTACGGTGGGCCAAGCCCTGCAGCAATACCACCACGAGTTCCGCCGCCCACGCGGGGTCTATCTCTCCATTAACCATCCGGACTCGATTGAGGAGGCGTTCGCCAACTTTGGCGCCGGCGTCGCCGACATCGATCTGATCCTGGCGACGGATGCTGAACAGATTCTGGGGTTGGGCGACTGGGGCATTGGCGGCATCGAAGTCGCCATCGGGAAGCTGGCCATCTATACGGCCGCGGGCGGAATTGACCCGAAGCGCGTGATGCCGGTGATGCTGGACGTGGGTACCAACCGGCCGGAACTGTTGGCCGACCCGATGTACGCCGGCAACCGCCACCGCCGCATCCGCGGCGAACGCTACGACGCCTTCATTGACGCCTACGTCAAAGCCGCCACCAGCCGTTTCCCCAACGCCTTGATGCAATGGGAAGATTTCGCGCCCCTCAATGGCCGCCGCATTCTGAAGAAGTACCGCGGCAGCTTGTGCATGTTCAATGACGACATGCAGGGCACCGGTGCCATTACACTGGCGGCCGCCATTTCGGCTGTGCGGGTTTCCGGCATTCCTTTGCGCTCCCAACGCATTGTGATCTTCGGCGCGGGCACGGCCGGAATGGGCATTGCGGATCAACTGCGCGGGTCCATGATCCGGGAAGGGCTTTCACCAGAAGCCGCCGCCCGGCGCTTCTGGTGCGTGGACCGCCAGGGCTTGCTGACCACCTCCATGCCGGAGCCGCTGCATGAATATCAGGCCGCCTATGCGCGTCCGGCGGCGGAAAGCCAGAGCTGGAAATGCGACAAGTCCGGCATCGGCTTGGCCGAGGTGGTGCAACGGGTCAGGCCGACGATGCTGATTGGCGCTTCCACCGACGGCGGCGGCTTCACCGAAGCGATCATCCGCAACATGGCCGCCCAGACGGAGCGGCCCATCATCTTTGCCCTGTCCATTCCACCCGCCCAGGCGGAGGCCACACCAGCCGATCTAATCGCCTGGACCGATGGCCGGGCCTTGATTGCCACCGGCACCCCCAGCGTTCCCGTCACCCACCGCGGCGTCACCTACGTGGTGGCCCAGCTGATCAACGCCATGCTCTACCCGGGGCTGGGCCTGGGCGCAATCGTCTCCCGGGCCCGGCACATCAGCGACGGCATGTTTGCCGCGGCGGCCAGTGCGGTCTCCAGCCTGGTGACCGTCTTTCAACCGGGCGCGTCACTGCTGCCGCAGATCGACGACCTGCGTAGTGTGTCGCTAACGGTGGCCGTGGCCGTCGCCGAAGCGGCGGAAGAGGAAGGGCTGGCCACGGTTCCCTTGCACGACATCGTGGAGCAAGTGCAGGCCGCCATGTGGCAGCCCGAATACCGCCGCATCGAGGCCATCAAATGAAGATCGGCGAACTGGTGGTGGCGGCGGCGACTGGTGTACGGGTGCGCCTGGTGGACTGGGCCAACTGGGCGCTCAGCTGCTCCCATCGTCACACCAGCTTTCCACTGTCCGTGAGAACCGGAGGCCTGCATGGCGACCAGCCCGCACCTCCGCCGCGGGTCTACGTGGTGTGCCTGGCATGCGGCCAGCGCTTGACCTACGCCGGCACTAAGCGCGCGACAGCGTGGTGGGGCGGCGACGCCGGGCCCTCGCTCCCGCGGACTTGGAAGAGTTTGGAGCGGCACCCACATCGAGGTCTCAAGTGACACCCAGTGCCCTGATCAGCGCCGGGCCGGCCGGGGTCAAAGTTTTGCTGGTGCTGGCCCTGCTGTCCGCGCCGGCCACCGAGCAGCTGCCGGTCAACCCCAATGAGGGCAGCCGCTCCGACATCTCAGTCAACGTGAATCTGGTGGTGCTGCAGGCCACCGTGCGCGATGCCGCCGGCCGCTATGTGCCGGGGCTGCGCCGCGAGGACTTCACCATCTTTGAGGACGGAGTGCGCCAAACTCTCCAGTTCTTCCGCGACGAGGATGTTCCGGTTACCGTGGGCCTGGTGGTGGATCACAGCGGCAGTATGCGCCACAAGCTGGCCGACGTCGTGGCCGCCGCCCGCACCTTTGCGGAGTTCAGCCGCCCCGAGGATCAGATGTTCGTGGTGAACTTCAACGAGACTCTGACGCTGGGCCTGCCCGCAGGCGTCGACTTCACCAGCCAGCCATCGGAACTGTCGCGGGCCGTGGCCCACACACGCGCCGAAGGCAAGACCGCCCTCTACGACGCGGTCCTGCAGGCGCAACGCCGGGTGCAGCGCGGCGTTCCGGAGAAGCGCGTTCTGGTGGTGATCAGTGATGGCGCGGATAACGCCAGCGTCCACAGTCTGGCCGATGTGCTGCATTCGGCCAGCGTCTCCAGCGCGCAGGTTTTCACCATCGGCTTGTTTGATGAAGAGAACCACGACCGCAATCCCGGGGTGCTGCGCAAGTTGGCCCAGGCCACCGGCGGCGAGGCATTCCTGCCCCGTGAGCCCCGCGACGTGGTCGGCATCAGCGAACGGATCGCCACCGACATCCGGCACCAGTACTCCTTGGGCTACGTGTCAAACAACGCGGTTGATGGCTACCACGCGGTGCGTGTCCAGGTCCGGTCCGACCGGGGCAGATTGACGGTCCGCACGCGCGCGGGCTACCAGGCAGTCTCGACCCCCAAGGCCGCCGAGGTGCACCCATGAAGGTGATCATCGGCGGGCGGATGCTGCTGGGGCTGCTGGAAGGTTTGCAGCGGATACTGTGGGCCGGGTCGGCCTTGGCACTGACCTACGTCGGCTGGGTGCTGGCTGACACCTGGTTCTATCAACACCAGCAGCAGCAGGTGCTGAATGAACTGCGGCAACCGCCGACCGAAGCTCCTCGGGCGCAGGGCGTCGTCAAGCCCGCGGCCCTGGTGGCTCCGGCCAACCGCGCTCTGATTGGAAGGCTGGAGATCCCACGGTTGGGCGTCTCCGTCATGGTGGCGGAGGGCGTGGGCCGCGTGACGCTGCGGCGGGCGGTGGGACATATTCCAGGCACTCAGTTGCCGGGCGAGATGGGCAACACGGCCTTCTCCGGCCACCGGGATACGTTCTTCCGT
>JAPKYX010000185.1 GCA_026394075.1 Acidobacteriota bacterium | reverse complement strand
GAGCTCTCAAGCATGGCCGAGAGGCTAGCCCGTATCGCCGCGCCCCCGCAAACTCGGGCCCACCCAGCTACTTGCGCTGGTCCTTGCCCGGAGCGTCATACGGAGCACCCGTGCCCGAAGAACCCATGAAGAACTTCTGCCCATCGGGCAGCGTGACGTCGCGGCCGTTGGCGCGGTTGGAGCGGTCCTTGGCCTGATAGCCGTCCACGATGATGGCCTGTCCCGGCTGGATGCTGTCGCGCTTCAGGCCGCGCCGCAGCAGGCTGTTGGGCGTGCCGCCTTCCACCATCCACACTTCCTTCTTGCCATCTTCCTTCGTCACTTCCAAGTGGATCCACGTATGGGGATTGATCCACTCCACCTTTGTCACCGGACCCTTCAACAGCACCGGGCGGTTGGGGTCAAATTCGGCACCAAACGCATGATGCGCGTACACACTGTGGATTTGAAACACCGCCAAGCCGACTGCGCCCACCGCGGCCGCGCTCAACAACACTCGCGTCAGTGACTTCATCGTGGACTTCATCGTGATCCCCATTTTATCTACTTCGCCGCCTTCTTCTTCTCCGCGTCCGCCTCCAGAATGCGGGCGCCCTTCAGGATGCCGGCAAAGGAGTAGTTACCCTCATGGCAGGCGTACTCAAAGATCCGCTGGTCGGTGGCGGGCCACAGGATCTCACCGCTCCAGGGCGCCGTCCAGACCGTAGGATCCTCCACCGTGAACGAATAGAGCAGGGACTTATCATCCAGCCGCCTGAACTTCTCGATGACATGCAGGTTCCGGCTGGCCCCGCTCAGCGCCGGCATATCGTTGAAGTTCGTCGTGTCCACCACCAGCGTGTCGCCTTCCCAGCGGCCGATCGAATCGCCCAACCAGCGCCGGATCTCTGGTGGCTCATGCTGGCCATTGATCCGGATAATGCGCGCGTCGTGCACCATCTCATTCAGGATCATCACCGTGTCTTTGGTCTGCACGATCTGCTTCAAGTTGTTGTAGAGCACCGGCAGCATGGGCGGGCCGCCGCCGGAGCCGAACGACAACAGGCAGCGCTCCGCCGTGGGCCGCAGTTCGGGGTCGTCATACGGACCGGGGGAGAGATTCTCGGTAATCCAGAATGCATCGCCGCGATTGGGGCGGTTGTACTTGGCCCGCTCCATGCCGCGCTTCCGCGCTTCGGGCGTCATGGCGGGGATGCGGCCGTTGGCGGGTGACGTGATGATCGAGGTGCGGAACTTGCCATCGATCTTGAAGTTCTTCTCGCCCGTATCCACCCACACGGTGTTGTAGCCGCCGACGTTGCCCGCCGCGCCTTCTGAACCATCACCACCTTCGGGCGGAGCTTTGCGGTTCGGGTCGCTGGCCTTGCTGGTGGCGGCGCGCAACGCTGCTGCCTCATCGGCGATCTTCTTGGCTTCGGCATCGGTCAACGATAGCCGGTCGCCCAAACCGGCCGGCCGCGTCAGCGGCGTCAGTGTGGCGATGTCGTAGAAGCCCGACAAATCAGGCCGCACAACCGCCTTGCGGGGCGCGTCCGCACCCCATCCACTGGCCGTGGAGACGGCCGTCAATGCTGAGATTGCTGCCCATCGGATCTGCATCGGGTTTACCTCGGGAGCGGCTTACGCCGGTATTGGCCAAACACTAACTCTTCGACAAACTCGACACACTTAAAGTCCATCAGCCGCGCGTCCTTCTCCATGCGCCGGTAAAGCGGTAGGGAGATCTTCCACGGCTGCGTGAAAACCTGCGGATCAGTCATCGTGGCTTCGTACTGGATGTGGTCGGGCGACAGAAAGCGATAGCGCTCCACCACCACCAGCTGGTTGCTGTGGTGCGTGCCGGATCGGTCAAACCAGGTCTGGTCGTTAAAGCCCGACACCTCCACTACCAGTGTGTCGCCCTCCCAGCGGCCAACTGACTGTCCCATCCACGAATCCGTCTCCGCCGGTCCAGGGTTTTTGAAATAGACATCCCGCACCGCGCCCGCGTACTCGTAAGCGATAAAGAACTGCTTCGCGTTCTGGAGAATCTGGAACGGGAAGGGCATGTAGTTGGCCCGCGGCACGCCCGGCAAATAGCACTTGATCTCGGGATCCCGCTCCAGCCAGTGCTGCCGGTTCTCATCCCGCAGCTTGGCG
>JAPKYX010000299.1 GCA_026394075.1 Acidobacteriota bacterium | reverse complement strand
GAGCCCAAGTTCATGCTCGACATCATGACCCGGAACATGGAATGGATGGATCGCTATGTGCGCTAGTTTCTTACTCCTGCTTGTGGCTCAGTGGACCCCCGCTGAGCAGATGAAGATCGTCACTATCGGCGAAGTGGTGCCTTCACCCAATGCCCGCTGGGCCGCCTGGACCCAGACGCGCGCCGTCATGGACACCGACAAAAGCGAGCAGCGGACCCACATCTGGGTAGGCCCCATTGATGGCTCCCGCCGCAAGCAACTTACCCGCGGCGACAAGAGTGCGAATGCGCCCCAGTGGTCCACCGATTCGCAAAGCCTCTATTTCGCCAGTGACCGCGATGGCAAGCGCCAGATCTACCGCATCGCCGTCGCCGGTGGCGAAGCCGAAAAGATCACCAGCCTACCCGACGGCTTCTCCAGCTATCAGCTTTCGCCCGACGGCAAGTGGCTGGCGATCGTCGCCGCACCCGCCGACCCGGACCGCGAACGCCGCGTCCGCGAAAAGCGCGACTTCACCGTGGTCGACGAGAATCCCCGCAACGGCATCCTCTGGGTCACCAGCGCCCAAGGCAAGGGTGAACTGAAGAAGCTCACCACCGGAGCCGAAAACGTAGGCGCACTCGATTGGTCCCCCGACTCCCGCCGCATCGCCTTTGAGATCCGCCCCAACCCTGAAGCCGACGACGCCCGCAAGAGCGACATCGCCGAAGTGGTGGTGGAAAGCGGAGCCGTCACCCGTTTGGCCGCCACCGGAGCCACCGAAGGCCAGCCGCGCTATTCGCCCGATGGCCGCTACGTGGCCTTCGTCCGCAACACCAATGCCAAGCGCCTGAATGGCTCCCGAGTCGCGCTGCTCACTCGCGCCACCGGCGACGTTCGCGAACTCCCCGCCACCGAAAACGAAACCCCTCAATTGATGGACTGGCTGCCCGATTCCACCGGCATGCTGATATTTGAACCGCGCAAAACCCGCAGCGCCGTCTACCGCATGCCCGTCGATGGCCCGCCCACCGTGCTCTACACGCCGCCCCGTGGTGTCTTCTCTGCACCCAAGATGTCGGCGGACGGCACGGTTCTGTGCTCGTCCTACCAAACGCCCGACCAAGCCCCGGAAGCTTACTCGCTCTCCCTCTCGCCGCCCGCGGCGATGAAACTCAGCAACGCCAATGAAGGCGCACCCACCCACACGCTCGGCGCCACCAAGGTGATCAGCTGGAAGTCAAAAGACGGCCTCGACGTCGAAGGCGTGCTCACCCTGCCAGTGGGCTATGAAGCCGGCAAGCGCTACCCGCTGGTGCTGAACATCCACGGAGGGCCCGCCGGTGTCTTTGGCGAAAACTACATCGCCGGACCCGGCCTCTACCCCATCGCCAGCTTCGCGGCCAAAGGCTGGGCGGTGCTGCGCCCCAACCCACGCGGCTCCACCGCCTACGGCAACAAGTTCCAGGCGGGCGTCTTCAAGGAATGGGGCACGCTGGACTACAACGACATCATGACCGGTGTCGATAAAGTGATCGCCGATGGCATCGCTGACCCCGCAAAGATGGCCGTCATGGGCTGGAGCTACGGCGGCTACATGACCTTCTGGACCGTCACCCAAACCACCCGCTTCAAAGCCGCCGCCGCCGGAGCCGGTCTCACCAACCTGATCAGCATGTGGGGCACCAACGACATCCCCTCCGTGCTCGATGACTACTTCGATGGCTCCCCATGGCAGACACCGCAGCTCTACATCGACCGCTCCCCGCTCTATCACGTCAGCAAAGCCACCACGCCGCTACTGGTGCTGCACGGCGCGCTGGACCCGCGCGTCCCGCCGTCGCAAGGCCTGGAGTTCTACAGTGCCCTCAAGCGCCGCGGCATCGAGACCCAGATGGTCACCTACCCGCGCACCCAACACGGACCGCAAGAGCCCAAGTTCGTGCAGAACATCATGGAGCGCCATATCGGCTGGGTCGAAAAGCACCTGCAGTAGCTGCTGCCTCCTGCCATTGAACCGAAGCCTCACGCACTCCACGTGGGGCTTGTTTTCCCCAAACCACCCAACCCGCCAACTAAACTGGAACTAAGCGCGCGACTTCTCATCGAACACTTAGATCGACCCTACACCGGCCCATGTCGCACCTCCCAGCTCCATCCTCGCACCTGAAAGCAGCCCCATGCCCTCGGTAATCATTGCCGGTGGCGGCTTGGCGGGCCTGGCTTGCGCGGCAGCGTTGGGCGATGCGGGCTATCAGGTGGATCTTTATGAAGCCCGCCCTTTCCTGGGCGGCCGGGCCACCTCCTACGACGTCGGTGGCGAACACATCGACAACTGCCAGCACATCCTGCTCAAGTGCTGCGTCAACCTGCTCGATTTCTACGGCCGCCTCCAGGTGGCTGATCGCATCGGCTGGCATAAGCGCTTCTACTTCATCGAACCCGGCGGCCGCACCTCGACGCTGGAAGCCGGCCACTTCCCCAAGCCGCTGCACTTCACCGAATCATTCTTAAAAGCCACCTGGCTTTCGCTCGGCGAAAAACTCGCGCTCGGCCGCGCCCTGCTAGCCCTGCAAATGGAGCGCACCTCCCGCACGGACCTGGCGCAGATCACCATGCTGGACTGGCTCCAGGAAAAGAAGCAGCCCCCGCGCCTGATCGAACGCTTCTGGCGGCAAGTCCTGGTCAGCGCCATCAATGAAGAGCTGGACCGCATGGCCGCCATCCATGGCTTCCAGGTCTTCTGGCTGGGCTTTCTCGCCGCCCGCGACTCCTACGAGATGGGCATCCCCAACGTACCCTTGGGCAGCCTCTATTCCAGCGAGGCCTGGAGCCGTTACCCCACCGTGCGCATCCACCTGCGCGCGCGCGTCGACGAGTTCAGCGGCGCGGGCGTCCGCGTCAACGGCGAACTCAAAACCGCCGACGCATACGTCTCCGCCCTGCCCGTTGAGCCCTCACGCGGCTTCGACTATTCGCCCATCACCGGCATCCACCTCTGGTTTGACCGGCCCGTCACGGACCTGCCGCATGGCACGCTGCTCGACCGCACCATGCAATGGTTCTTCACCAAAGGCTCCGGTGACTATCTGCAGGTGGTGGTCAGCGCCTCGCGATCGCTGCTCGAAATGCCGCGTCAGGAAGTGATCGACCTGGCCATCCGCGATCTGGCGGAGTTCCTGCCGCTG
>JAPKYX010000050.1:17226-21640 GCA_026394075.1 Acidobacteriota bacterium | reverse complement strand
GACGAAGCGTTGCCTCATCTGGAAGCGGCGGTCGCGCAGGATCCGGCGCTACTGCTGCCTTTGTCCAAAGCTTGCCGCGCCGTGGGGCGAGTGGCCGATGCTGACCGTTACGCGCAGGAGTACCGGCAGCGGATGGGGCAGGGAAAGCAATAGCTCCCGTTCGCTACTGCACGCGCTCCCGGTAGGAGTCGCCCACGTAGATGCGGGTGACCTTGCCGCCTTGCTCAATGAAGCGCACCGTCTCGCCGACGGGAGCGCCTCCGGCGGGGGCCTCCAGCCGGAATAGGCCATTGCCCAGCGGCTCCAGCCGTTGCGTTGCTGACAGGGTTTCCGCCTGCGGATCAATCATCACCAGGCGCTGGTTCAACTCGACGACTTCCAGTTCACCCGATGCCGAAGAATAGTGCCCGGCGAAGCGGCTCCAGGATGCCTCCCAGGGGATAGTCTTCTTGGGCGTTGCGCCCGCCTTGCCCACCGCATCTCCCACCGTGTCCATCAGACGCATGGCGATCTCGGCGGGACCACTATCGTCGCCGTTGGTCAGCACAATCACTCCCACCTTGCTGTCCAACTGGATGTAGGTATGGGTCTTGTAGCCCGGGTAGCTGCCGCCATGGCCGACGTAGAGCTTGTCCTTCATGCGATTCACGGCAAAGCCGATAGCATTGCCGCGGGTCCAGTCATTCTCCAGGCGGCGAACGCGGTGCATCTCTCGCAGGGAACCAGTGTTCAGGATCTGTGCGCCGCCGGTCCTGCCGGTCCGCAGCTGAAGCGACACGAAGCGGGCCATGTCCTCCACGGTGGAAGTTAGGCCCGTTGCCGGCCCCATCGCCTTGGCATCGATATAGGGCATAGTGGCGCGGCTTCCATTAGGCATTCGGCGGCCGTAGCCGGTGGCAAGCCCCGGTACCTGCTGGTCGAAACTGGAGTCCTTCATGCCGAGCGGCGCGAAGATGTGCCGGTCGATATAGGCGTTGTAGCGTTCGCCCGAGACGTTTTCGACGATCATGCCGGCCAACGTCAATGCCAGGTTTGAGTACTTCCACCGCACCTCCGGCGAATACGGCGCGCGGTGCGTAGCCAGGTACTGCTTCACTTCGGCGGCGTCCGGAAAGCGGTAATCCACCCAGTGGGAGCCCGCCTCGCGCGGGAGACCGGAAGCGTGGGTTAGAAGTTCTTCGATGGTGATGGCTGGGTCGTCCGGGTCGGCGGGGGTGATGGCGATGCCCGGCAGGTATTTCGTGATGGGGTCATCCAGGCGCAGCTTGCCCGCCTCGCGGAGCTGCATGATCGCCGTGGCGGTGAACAACTTCGAGTGTGACGCCATCCGGAACTTGGTTTGGGCGGTCAACGGAGTCTTGGCGGCGGTATTGGCATAGCCGTAGCCCTTGGACCAGACCAGTTGTTGATCGTGAACCACGCCGACCGCGACACCGGGAAACCCTCCAAAGACCATCTGGCCCTTCATCCAAGCGTCAAACAGCCGGATCGCGCCCTGAACATCCGGGTTGTCGGCGACCGCGGCGGGGAGTAAGGCGGGGAAAGCAAGGATGAATGCGAAGCGGGCGAGCCGGTACATGGATTCGACATTAGCCGACGAGTCGCGTCCATGGCAAGTGCGCCTGAAAACAAGGATGCCCGGAACCATCGGGTGATGGCGCCGGGCATCCGGTGACGGAGTAAACGGAAAAGTTAGAAAGTAACTTTCAAGCCAATCTGAACTTCGCGGGGGCCGTTGGGGGCACCCTGCGCACCGGTGACCTTACCGAAGTTCGGGCTGGTGATGTCGCCGTTGGGGTTGTTGAACTTGGGCGTGTTCGAGGTATTGAAGCTCTCCAGTCGCAGCTCAGCCTTGAACCTCTCGGTGATGTCGAAGCGGCGGAACAAGGAGCTGTCAATGTTGAACAGGCCGGGTCCGTTGAAGACGTTGCGGCCGATGTTGCCAAAGCTGCCCGCCGTGGGCTGCGCAAAGCTGGCCGGGTTAAACCAGGTGGTGTGCGTACCCACTCCCTTGGGGTTGCCGTAAGCGCCTACCAGGTTGGGGTCGTTGGCGTTGCCGGGGGCGTTGATAATGCCGCCGGGGACGCCCAGGTTGAATGGCGTGCCGGTCTGCGCCGTGAGGATGCCATTGATCTGCCAGCCGCCTGCGATCCAGGACATCGGACCGGAGGTCAGCATCTTCTTGCCCTTGCCGAACGGCAGTTCGTAGATGTAGCTCTGCACAAACACATGGCGGACATCACCGTCAGCACGGGCGCGGTTGCGCTGGGGGTTGATGTAGTAGCGGAAGCCGCCGTTGTCGGCACCCACGGAATCGATGGCCTTGGCCCAGGTGTAGGCTGTGGTGAGTGCGAAGCCGTTCTTAAACCGGCGGTCGAGCTTGGTCTGCATCGAGTGGTAATTCGAATTCGTACCGAAGAAGATGTTATTGATCGCATCGCGGCGGCCGAACAAGACATTGAACGGCTGACCGGCGGCACCCGCACCAACGGTCAGGCCGGGATTCATGTTCAGCACGCCGGTGATGCCGGTGCCCTTGTTGCCGACGTAGGCCACTTCCAAGGCCAGCTGGCCGGGGAGTTGACGCTGTACGGCCAGGTTCCAGCTTTGGACGTAGGCTTCACGCGCATCGGAGCGGATGTAGTTGAACACCGAGGCCGGAGCGGGCGTGATGATGCCGTTCGACGGAATCGGATACGGACGGAAGGCCGGGAAGCCTTCGCGCATCGAACCAGCAGTGGTGAAGGCGCTGGTGGCCTGGAACGAATTGTTCTCGCGCACCGGGAAGTTGAACGCATACCCGTTGTCGGCCAGCGGCACCCAGCTGATGCCGTAGCCGCCGCGGATGACGGTCTTCTCGTTCCAACGGTAGGCCATGCCGAGACGCGGGGCAAAGCTGGTGTAGTAGGTCTTGCGGCCCAGGTTCAGCGGAACGTTGCCGACGCCGCCTACTTCGAGCGAATTGGTGAAGGGGTTGAAGTTGGAGAACCCGCGCGCCACGCGCGGCACCGGCGGCGGCCACATTTCGTGGCGCAGCCCAATGTCCAGCGTCAGTTTCGAGTTCACCTGCCACTTGTCCTGCAGGTAGCTGAAGAACGGCCGTTGCAGGAAGGTGGGGAAGATCAGCGGCAGGTCGCGGCCCAGCTGATTCGGCGCATCCAGCAGGAAGCTGGCGAAGGCGTTGGAGAAGCTCTGGGTGGAACCGTTGGTGATCTGGCCGGCGGCATTGCGCAACGCCAGGGAAGCGGTTCCTTCCGTGAAGTTGAAGCGGCCGCGCGGGTTGAACGTCTGGTTCTGCAACAACTCATCGCGATTCCGGCGGTAGTCCACACCGAACTTGATGGTGTGATTGCCAATGGTCTTGGTGTTGTTCACGATGAAGTTCAGGTTGGTCTCGCCACGCTCCCAGGGGAGGCTGGCCGAGTAGCCCACCACCGGGTTGGAGAAGCCGTTGATCTGGATGTTGGTGATGCCGCCAGTGAAGTCCGAGACATTGACGCCGGGGATGCCGAGTTCCTGGGAGGTCTTCAGGTCGCTGTCGGCGTTCTTGGCGTTGTTGCGGTAGTACATCACGCCTAGCCGGACTTCGGTGATCAGCGTTGGATTCCAGACGCGCGTGTAATTGAGCGCTCCGTTGATCGCCTTCTGGTTGCCGGTGCCGGCAAAGTCGCGGAAGCCGCCGCCCTTGACGCCATAGAGAGGGGGATCGAAGATCGTGGACTCCTGCCGGGAATACCGGACGCTGATCCGATCATTGGCCGTGATCTGATAATCCACCTTGCCGTCGCCGCCATCGGTGTCCTTCTGGCGGACGGTGGCGATCGCAAAGTTGTTCAGTTCGCCGGTGGTGATCGGTGCCGGGATCAGGCCCATGATGCCGCGGGCAATGGGACTGATGCGGTTGGCCGGAATGGTCCGGTTGTTGAACGGCAGGCGGCCCGTGCCATCGGCCGCGCCGGTGGCGGGATCGTAAATGTCGGTACCGCGTGACCAGTTCAGGTCGCCCTGGCGGAAGCCAGCGGTTGGGATGGTGCCCTGGAAGAAGTCGCCGCGACGGTCGCGCACGCCCTGGTAGTCGACAAAGTAGAACAGCTTGTTCTTCAGGATCGGGCCGCCGAGGGTGAAGCCAAAGTTGTTCACGGTGGTCACCGGCTTGGCGTTGGCAAAGAACGGACGGGCACCCAGGCGGCTGACGCGGTTGAATTCGAATAAGCTGCCGTGTGTCTGGTTGGTGCCGGACTTGAAGTTGACGTTCATCACCGCGCCACCAGCGCGGCCCAACTCCGCTTCATAGTTGGACGTGGTGACGTCGACCGTCTGCAGTGCCTCAATGGGCGGAATCATTGCCGTCAGTAGGCCGGTGCGTTGGTTGTTGTCAACGCCATCCAGCTGCACGTTGTTCGACAAGCGGCTC
>JAPKYX010000050.1:0-17216 GCA_026394075.1 Acidobacteriota bacterium | reverse complement strand
GCTCTGGCCGTTGACACGGGTTGAAAGCGAATCCTGCACATTGAAGAACTCTGAGTGCGGGCGGAAGGAGCGGGTGGCTCCGGGTACCAGGTTCACCAGGCTCTGGAAGTTGCGGTTGTAGCTCAACGGCATGTCGGCCAGCGTCTTGGATTCGATCTTGCGGCCCGTGTCGGAGCGGTCCGTCTGGAGCAGGGCGGCTTCCGCCGTCACTTCAATGGATTCGCTGACCTGGCCGGGTTGAAGACTGACATCAATGCGGGCGGTGGAGTTCACCAGGATATCCACCTGATCCCGGATCACTTTGCGAAATCCCGCCATCTCCACTTCCACGCGATAGGAGCCGGGCTGGAGATTATTGAATGAGTAGTTGCCGCTCTGGTTGGTCTGGCTGTTGTTAGAGAGGCCGGTTTGGGTGGCGGTCAGGGTGACTTTCGCCCCCGCTACGGTGCCGCCTGATGCATCGGTGACAGTGCCGACCAACGTGCCATTGACCGCCTGTGCGAAAGCACCTAGTGTGGACGCAAGCGCGAGAGCGTACGCGAGTATGAGCCTGTTCATCTTGGAACCCCTTTGTTCGAACTAAAAGCAGCATACACCAACTGCGACCGCTGGCCAACCCGCACCGCTAGCGCGCCGCGAAGCGGTCCAGCATGGCGCTGAGCCGCTCAAAATCCACCGGCTTAGCCAGCAGGTCATCCATACCCGCAGCCAGGCACCGCTCGCGATCTTCCGGCATGCTGCTGGCGGTGATCGCGATGATTGGACAACGGGCCAGGTCCGGCTGGGCCGAGCGGATGCGCTCAGTTGCCTCCAGACCATCCATGGAGGGCATGTGGACGTCCATCAGAACCAGGTCGTAGCGGTTGCCCAGGCACTTCTCTACGGCCTCAATACCATTGGCCACCACTTCCACTTCGCAGCCCAAGCGGGTAAGCATGGTTTGGACGACCTTCCGGTTCACGAGGTTGTCCTCGGCCAGCAGGAGCCGGCGCGGGGCATTCGACTGGAATGCCGGAAGACTGGGGCCGGCAACAACCGCCTGGGTGGCACCCAGGCCAAACTTCAACTCCGCCCAGAAGGTAGAACCCTTGCCCGGCGTGCTTTCCACGCCAACGGAGCCGCCCATCAACGTCGCCAACTGCCGGGCAATCGAGAGGCCCAGGCCGGCACCCCCATAGCGTCGTGTGTTGGAGCCATCCACCTGACTGAACTTGTGGAACAGACGCCCTTGATCTTCCGGCGTAATCCCGCAGCCGGTGTCGCGCACGGAGAACCGGAGCGAGACCGAATCCGGCTGACGGCTGATTTCCGTGACGCACAACTCCACCCAACCTTCGCTCGTGAACTTCACGGCGTTATCCAGGTAGTTCAGCAGGATCTGCCGGAGACGCAGCGAATCTCCCTCGATCAATGCCGGCAGGTCCGGCGGCAGCGCACCGCAGCGGAGGTCGATGCCGCGGTTTCTGGCATTGGGGCCACAAAGGCCCAGAACTTCTTCCACGGTGCCGGCCAGGTGGAAGGGGGCGATGCGCAACTCCAGCCGCCCGGCTTCGATCCGTGACAGATCGAGGATGTCATTCAGCAACTGGAGCAGGGAACGCGCGGAATACTGCACCGTCTCGGCGAACTCGCGCTGTTCCGGGTCCAGTGAGCCTAACAGCAACAGCTGCGTCATGCCCAGGATGCCGTTCATGGGTGTCCGGATCTCGTGGCTCATGTTGGCCAGAAACTCGCTCTTTAGCCGGGAGGCGCGCTCGGCATCTTCTTTGGCCGCACGAAGAGCCTCGGCGGCCTGTTGAATCTCCGTGATATCGCGCGAGATGGATGAGATGAAGTCCGGCTCGCCATCCGGCCTGCGGTGCACAAAGAAGCTCTGCCACGTCGGAATCTCATGGCCATCCCGATGCAGCACCGCGGTGTAGCCCTGCCAAGACCCATGCTCAAAGGCATAGGGCAGCCCCTTCTCGATGATCAACTTCCAGGCCCAAGCGGGATAGAGATTCTCCGGACGGAGGCTGTCGAGCGGCGCATCGGGTGCCATCCCGATCAGATCCCGAGAGGCACGATTCAAATAGATCAGCTGGCCGCTGGGTGTCGCAAACCGCACGGAGTCGCGCGTGTTCTCCAGGACCAGTGCCAGGCGTGCCTTGACGGCAGACACCTCGCGCTCCTGTTGCAGTGCGGCCTGTTGCTGCCGTAGCCGCTGCCGGAAATACCACAGCAGGCCGACCGTGGCGAAACCGACACCCGAGAGTGGCAGCCCATAACGGAACAGAGCGGTCTCTGAAAGATGAGGTGACCGCTCGATCTGGAGCAGCGCAGGCTCAGTGCTCCAGACGCCCAGGCCGTTCCGCGCCCGCAATCGGAACTCACTCAGGCCCGGGGCCAACTGATGGAACATCACTTCGCGCGCCGCGATCCGGCCGGAGCCAGTTAGAATCTGCTCGTGGGTCAATTGATAGTCAAACAGCACCTGCTCTGGGGCCGTCAAGTGCAGCGCTGTGTAGCTGATCCGGACCGAATGGCTTCCCGCGGGCAAGTTGATCCGTTGCCGGCCAAGCAGTTCCTCGCGGTGCAGTTGCTGTTGGGCGTCGAAATAGCTCACCTCCTCCAGGCGTAGCGGCGCAGGGCGGCTGTCCTCCGGCACCCTGCGCGGATCGACAAAGGCCAGTCCCTTCAGTGTGGCCACCCAGATGCGGCCGTCCGGGGCGTGTCCCATGGCCGGTTGGAACCAATGGGAGCATTCCAGGCTGGGTAGGCCGTCGGCGAGGCCGAAGGCGCGCCAACCAAGGTTCTGGCGGCCTTCGCGAACCGCCTCCAATAGCTCCTGCCGGGGTAGGCGCCACAGCCCTTCGTTCGAGGACATCCAAAAATACGGCCCGGCTTCGAGGATGGTGCCGATACTTCGTGGCATCAGTCCCTGGCCAGCTCCAATCTGAGTCAGTTGGCCATCGCGGAGATGCAGCAAGCCGCGAGAGGTGGACCCCATCCAGATGTGCCCCTCGCGGTCAGCCAGCACGCTCAGCAAGGCGGGGAGGGGCTTGTTGTCACCGGTGACGACGGGGGTTAAGAGCTGGCCGTCGGTGCGGAATAGCCCGGCGTCACCCGCCACCAGGACGGAGCCATCGGCTGGGTCTTCGGCGAAGTGGTGCACCAGATCCACTCCGGCTGATTGGGGCGGCACCAACTGAGAAAACTGCCCCTGGTCCAGAAGTGCCACAAAGCGGGATGTGCCGATCCAGATTCGGCCCCGCCTATCTTCAAACAAGGCCATGACGTTGGTGACACCTTCGAGCCAAGGCGGGAGCGGGGGTGTTGACCCCGCGGGAGACACCTGAAGGCCGCCCTGAAACCGCCCGCTCCATTGCCGTCCCTGGCGGTCCCGCAGGAGGGTTTGCAGGAAGCGGCGGGGCGGATTCTCCTGGACAGGCTGGGCGCGGCCGTCCGCGATGCGAAACATGCCGCGGCCGTAGGTGGCCGCCAGGATGGACCCGTCCGGCAGAAAGGAGGCGGATGTCACGCGGTTGGGCGCCAGCCCTTCGGGCTCTCCGATCGAGGTGAAGATCCGGTCCCGCAGGCGGGCCAAGCCCCGGCCATTGGACCCGGCCCAGTGGTTGCCTTCGCGGTCGCGAAACACAAACCGCAGCGAGTCGCTGAAAAAGCCATCCGCTGGGCTGTAGAACTGCCGCTCGCCCGAAGCGCGCAAGCGGTATGCTCCTTCGGTGGCGAACCAAAGCGTACCGTCCGGATCCTCACTCACCGCCCAGAACCCCCGCAATCCAGCCAATGACACTTCCTCTTGCGGTTGTCCCTCACGCCAGCAGGTCATGCGGGTGGGCGAGACGGCCGGAACCGCGCACAGGCCGCGCTTGGCGGAAGAGAACCACTGTGATCCGATGCGCTCCGTACCCTTCAGTGGAGTGAACGGCATCGGCGTCCAACGGTTGCCTTCCCAACGCGCCAAGGTGGTGTGCTGCGCGGCATACAGTATTCCTCGCGCGTCAAAGGCGATCAGGAACGCACCCTTTGGTGTTCCTCGGGAGAGTTCCGGGCGCCCGAGGTCGTGAAAGCGTCCGGATCGGAACTGGAGGATCTTGCCGTCAAACGTGCTGACTGTGACGTCGTCGTTCTGGCCTTCAGCGAAGAAGCGAACGAAGTTGCCAGTGAATCCGTCAGCGGCGCCGTAGCGAGTCCAGGCATTCTGGTCCAGCCGGGCAAGGCCGCCTAGCGTGCTGACCCAGAGGGCACCGCGACGGTCCAAGTGGAGGTTGACAATGCCGTCGTGCGGAAGTAGTGGTGTGTTTGAGGTGTTCAGCACCGTGAACTTCACACCGTCAAAGCGGACCAGTCCGTTAAACGTGCCAAACCACAGATACCCGTCAGGGGTCTGCACCATCGACGTGGCCGAATTCTCCGGCAGGCCCTGTTCAGTCTGCCACTGCGTGACGATGTAGTGCTGCTGTGGCCCCGCCGCGGCGACCGCTCGCAGTAAGGCTACAAGTGAAAGGAAAACCGCTCGCATAGGCAAAATCAGGCCAACCCAACGAAGTAGCCATTCTGCCACCGCCGGGCCAGCAATGCGCTTGGCGCGCACTGGACTGGGTTGAGTTTCAGAAGTTCTCGGCTGCTTCGATCCACGTTTGTATTCGCCAACTCTATTACACCCCGCTTCTGTCCGATATTCGACTCGACGCCTGCGAGCGGCGTGTCCCGGCACCTTCTCACCCCTTGCCCGAGGCCTCCGCGCCTCCGGCCAGACACCTCTTGCTCATTCACCTTTCGGGTAGACCATAATCAATAGGACATGGCCCGTGAATTTTCTCTGACGCCCCGCAGCGTCGCTCCGGTTGAAACGAAGTACCGCCGGATTGCGACCGCCTTTCCCGTACCCGAATCTTTGCCCATTCTGGAAGCGCTCCACCGCACGGAGCCGATCGCGATGCAGGGACAGCCGCCGGTGGTCTGGGACCATGGCGAAGGCTTCCGCGTGTTCGACAAGTGGGGCAATGCGTGGATCGATTGGTCCAGCGGCGTACTGGTGACCAATGTCGGCCACGGGCGCCCCGAGATCATTGAGGCCATCGTGAAGCAGGCCCAATCGAAGCTGCTGACCAACTATTGCTTCCCCTCCGAGATCCGCGCGCGGCTCACCACCCGGTTGAGCGAGCTGATGCCGGAGCCGATGAAGAAGATCTTTCTGCTGACGACCGGCTCCGAGACGATTGAGTGCGCCATTAAGCTCTGCCGTGCCAACGGCGTCAAGGAAGGCGGCCGCCGCAAGAATGTGATCGTCAGCTTTGAGAAGGCGTTCCATGGCCGGACGCTGGGCTCACAGCAGGCAGGCGGCATTCCGGCGCTGAAGGAATGGATCGTCAATCACGACCCCGGCTTTGTGCAGGTGCCTTTCCCGGACGGCTTCCGCACTCCGGACACTTCATTTGACTTCTTCCAGAAGTGCCTCTCCGATGCGGGTATCCATGCCGCCAACGTCGCCGGCGTGATCCTTGAGACGTACCAAGGCGGCAGCGCTTCCTTCGCGCCGGTCGAGTACATGCGGCAGATGCGCGAATGGTGTACCGCCCACAAGGCGCTGCTGGTGTGTGATGAAGTGCAGGCGGGTTTTGGCCGCACCGGCACGCTGTGGGGCTTTGAGCACTACGGCATCAAGCCAGACCTGACGACTTGGGGCAAGGGTGTCTCCAGTTCGTTGCCGCTGGCGTTTGTGGCGGGACGCCCCGACGTGCTGGATCTGTTCCCGGCTGGTTCGATGACCTCCACGCACACCGGCAACCCGGTCTGCTGCGCCGCGGCGTTGGCCTCCATTGACGTGGTGTTGAAAGAGGACCTGGCCGGCAATGCGCAGCGCATGGGTGCGATTTTGCACGAGCAACTGCATGCGCTGAAGGCGCAGTATCCGCAGATTGGTTGGGTGGATGGCAAGGGTCTGGTGGCGGGCGTGGCCTGCGTCAAGCCCGGTTCACTGGAACCCGATGGCGACCTGGCGTTTGAGATCGTGCGCCGCAGTGTGGAGAAGGGCGTGCTGATGTTCTCGCCCGTCGGCTTTGCTGGCGGCACGGTGAAGATCTCGCCGCCGCTGGTGATCAATGAAGAGGCTCTGCGGGAATCCTGTGCGGTACTGGCGGAATGCTTCGCTGAGGCCACGGCGGAGGCCCGGCCGTAGTGCGGGTCAGCGTCATCGGCGGCGGGATGATCGTGATCGATCAGATCCTGCCGTCGCTCGATTATCTGCGGCGATTGGGCGTTGTTAGTGACATCGAAGTGTGTGCGCGCCGTCCGTCTACGCTGGAAGCGCTGGCGGCGGCCCGGCCCGACATGCCGTTCCGGCCGCGCCTGGAGCCTTACGCCCAGGTGCTGGCCGAGCTGCCGCCGCGTCAATTGGCCGTGATCGCGTTGCCGGACCAGACGCATTTTGATGCCGTGATGACGGCCTTGCAGGCCGATCAGCACGTGCTGTGCGTCAAGCCGCTGGTGCGGACGCTGGCTGAATCTCACCTGATTGAGGCCGAAGCCGCCAAGCGAGGCCTAATGGTGGCGGTGGAGTATCACAAGCGGTTCGACGACCGCGCCTTGATGGCGCGCCAGCGCTTTCGCGAAGGCCAGTTCGGCGAATTCCGTTTGGGGACCGCGATTCTGTTTGAGCCGTGGCTCTACCGCGATTCCAACTTCCAGAACTGGTTCACCAAAGAAGAGACCGACGCGTTTACGTACATTGGCTGCCATTATGTCGATCTGGTGGCCTTCATGACGGGTCTAAAGCCCGTCTCCGTCAGCGTGGTGGGCATTGCCGACAAGTTCCCCAACGGCCACGAAGGCTGGCTGTGGACCGATGCGCGCGTCGTGTGGTCCAATGGCGCCTGCCTGAATGTGCAGAATGCGCTGGGCTATCCCGACCATGGCCCGGGGCCGAATACTCAGGGCCTGACGATGTGGTGTGACCGATCATTCCTGCGCCACTCCGACCAATACCGGGGCCTGGAATACTGCACGCTCGATGGCCGCTACAAACAGCCCAGTCCGGACTACATGCAGATGGTGGAAACGATTAACGGCGGCGTGCGGCCCGTGGGCTACGGCTTCCGTTCAATTGAGGCGATCGCGCAGACAGTGATTGATCTCGAAGCGGGCCGCACAACGTTGGCTCTGGTGGATGCCCAAGGCTTGATCGCCACTCCCAGCAATAGCCGCTACAACGAAGCGGTGGTGGAGGCCGGGCGCAAGTCGATTGCGCAAGGCGGCGTGACGGTAGCCTGCACTGACCTCGACTAGTGCAGGCGTTGCTTGGCTAGTACATTGCTTGGCTAGTACATTCCTGGACTAGGAGTTCATCAATGCAGCGTCGGCAGTTTCTTCATACCGCGGCCGGGACCGCGATGGCGGCCAGCAGTGGCCCGTCACTGTTGGGCCAAGGCAAGCGGTCCAGCCGACCCAACATCGTCCTGATCATGGCCGATGACATGGGCTTCTCTGACCTGGGCTGTTATGGCTCCGAGATCGAGACGCCCAACTTGGACCGGTTGGCTGCGGGCGGCGTCAAGTTTACCCAGTTCCAGAACACGGCCCGGTGTTGTCCGACGCGCTCGTCACTGCTGACCGGGCTCTATTCGCATCAGACCGGCATTGGCCACATGGTCGCCGACAACGGCCATCCCTCTTATCGGGGGGAGATCAACAACCGCTGTGTCACTATTGCCGAGGTGCTGAAGGGGGCGGGGTATCGCACCGGCATGTGCGGCAAGTATCACGTTACGCACGAGAACTACGATCACAAAGAAAACTGGCCCCGGCAGCGCGGGTTCGATTCGTTCTACGGCACCATCCCCGGCGGGGGCAACATGTTCAACCCGCACGGACTGGTGCGCGACAACGAGGTCATCAAGCCGGAAGGCAAGGACTACTACTACACGGACGCGCTCAGCCAGGAAGCGGCGAAGTTCGTCCAAGCGCAGGGCGGCACGGCGGCGTCGCCCTTCTTCCTCTACCTTGCCTACACCGCGCCGCACTGGCCCATCCAGGCGCACGAGGCAGAGATCCGCAAGTATCAAGACCGCTACCGCATCGGTTGGGACGTGCTCCGCGAGCAGCGCTGGGCGCGGCAGATCAAGCTGGGAGTGGTGAAAAAGGAGTGGGGCCTGGCTCCGCGCGACCCCAAGATCCCCGCCTGGAGAGACATCACCAACAAGGACTGGCACGCGCGGCGAATGGCCGTCTACTCCGCCATGATCGACCGCATGGACCAGGGCATTGGCCAAGTGATCAAAGCCGTCGATGCCGCGGGGCAACGCGACAATACCTTGTTCCTCTTCCTGGCCGACAACGGCGGTTGCGCCGAAGGCTGGGACGCCGAAGGCATCAAACGGTATGCGGGCACTACGCTCGATGGCCGCACCGTGCGGTTGGGCAACAATCCGGCGGTGATGCCCGGTCCTGGCGACACTTTCCAGAGCTATGGACCGGAGTGGGCCCATGCCTCCAACACGCCGTTCCGGCTCTACAAGCACTGGGAACACGAAGGCGGCATCTCGACCCCGCTGATCGCGCATTGGCCCGCCGGCATCTCGAAGCCCGGCCGCGTCGATCATCAGCACGGGCACCTGATCGACATCATGGCCACGGCGGTGGATGTCGCGGGGGCGCAGTATCCCAAAACATCTCGCGGTGAGGCGATCACACCGATGGAAGGCAAGTCCCTTCAGCCGATTCTGGCGGGCAAGCGGCGGGATGAGCACCGGGCGGTGTTCTGGGAGCATGAAGGCCACCGGGCGGTGAGGATGGGCAAGTTCAAGCTAGTGGCGGAGTACAAGAAGCCGTGGGAGCTGTACGACATGGAGGCGGACCGCACAGAGTTGCATAACCTCGCGGCCACCATGCCGGACCGGGTAACGGCCATGGCCGCGCAATGGGATGCCTGGGCGTCCCGTGTCGGAGTGGTGGACTACGACACCATCCGCCGCCAGCGGCCAACGGCCTGAGCTGATTCGACCACAGAGTACCCCCAGGAAAGCGACGAGCCCCGAGTGAAGAAGATCACTCGGGGCACGTGCTACAAGGAGAATCAATCGTTCAGTGCCAGCAGCTGTGGCTGGCGGTCGGTAGTGTTAGCTCCGGCGGCGGAGAACCAGCGCCGTGACGGCGGCCGAGGCGGCCAGCAACAGCGAACCGGGTTCCGGCGTGGCGACGTTCTGGACACCGCTGGTGCCGAGAGAGACGTTATCCAGGATGGTGCCCTGTTGATCGGAGGGGCCGCCCTGTTCGAACACCAGGTTGCCACCGGTGGTGCTGAAGTTGCGCGTGATGGTGGTCAGGGCCGGGTAGCCGGTGGTCAGGAACGTTTCGCTCCAGTTGCCGAGGGTGACGGTCAGTGAGTTGATGCTGCTGCCGCCGCCGGGGTTGTTGCCCAGGTCGAACATCAGCGTGTAGCTGCCCGCGCCAAAGGCCATCTTGGTGGTGATCTTGCCGTTGCCAGAACCGCCGGTGGAGCCATCCATGTCGAGATACATTCCGTTGCCGGGATAGAGATCCCAGAAGCCGGGGCCGATCAGGTCGATCGAGTCGCGGTCCACTGTCCACTGGGCCAGGCCCGTGTAGTTCAGTTGTCCATTGCCGCCGTTCTCAGTATTGAAGTTGTCCTGGAAGACGGTGCCGGCGAACGCGCTGGAAACGCTGATCGTGGCGGCCAGAGTGATTAGTTTGAGTTTGTTCATTGTTTTGCCCTGGTTGGCTACAACCATTGATATCCCGGCAAGGGGCTGCGGCGGAATGAGCAATCGGTACTCTCGATGGCTAGTACCGATAGGGGGGGGCGCCCGACCCCTGGCCACCATAAAGATCTCCGCGTGGTAGCATGGCGGCTCATGGGAGCACTTGCTGAAGCGGCATCGCCGCCCACCACTGTTGATCGCGTCACCGCGCTCGACGCCTTCCGCGGCTTCACGATGATCATGATGGTCAGCGAAGGTTTCGGGCTGATGCAGTTGAAGGACACGGCGGCGCTGGCCCCGCTGCTGGGACAGTTCCAGCACGCGCCATGGATCGGCATGACGGCCTGGGACATGATCCAGCCGTTCTTCATGTTTATCGTCGGCGCCGTGATGCCGTGGTCGTTCGCCAAGCGGCCGGACGCTGGTTGGGGCTTTGTGCTGAAGCGCAGTGCCTTGTTGCTGCTGTGGGGCGTGATTGCGCGGAGCATCCGCGCGGGGCGGCCGGTGCTGGATGTCATCAATGTATTGGCGCAACTGGCGGTGACGTACCCCATAGCCTTCGCCATGCTCAAACGTGGCGAGCGCGTGCAACTGGGTGCGGCGGCTCTCTTGCTGGTGGCGCACACCGTGGCCTTCATGGCCTATGGCAACCCCTGGATGCAGACCGAGAATCTGGGCGAAGTGATCGATCAGGCCGTCTTTGGCAAAAGCTGGGGCGGCCACTACGCCACCATCAACTGCCTATCCTCGGCGGCCAATACCTTGCTGGGCGTGGTGGCCGGTGAGATGTTGCGGCGCGGTCAACTAAAGCGGTTGGCCACCATGGGCGGCATTCTGCTGGCCGGAGGCGTGGCGCTGAGTCCACTGGTGCCGGTGATCAAGAAGATCTGGACCGCGTCGTTCGCCATGGTGAGTGGCGGCATCACGATCTTTGCCTTGCTGCTGTTCTGGTACCTGTGTGAGCAACGCGGGTGGCGCATGAAACTGTTCGTGATGGTCGGGGCCAACTCGATCTTCATCTACCTTTTCCACGAGATCACGGAGGACTGGCTGACGCGCACGGCCAAGGTCTTCACCGGCTGGGGAACGGCCTACTGGCCCGCTCCACTGCTGGCGGTGAATGATTTTGTGGTGGTGGCCTTCCAGATCTGGTTGTGTGTCTGGCTCTACCGGCGGAAGCTCTTCTTCAAGCTGTAGCCCGCACCAAGCCACGAATGCGAGCGTGATTGGTAACCAGCTTTTCACTCGCCCGGGGATGGCCGTGGCGTTAGACTTTAGGAATGTCAAAAGTAGCCGGTTGGGTGGTGCTGGGGATGGTGGGAGCAATGGCTGGCCTGGCGCAGGCCCCCATTGGGACCATCGCTGGGACGGTGCGCGATGATTCCGGTGCCGTCGTCGTCGGGGCGGCGGTGGCCGTCTCCAATGTCGAAACCGGCCTGAAGCGCGAACTGCAGTCCAACAACGAAGGCCAGTTCAGCGCTCCCGCGCTGCCCGCCGGACGCTACGAAGTCCGCGCCCAAATGGCGGGCTTCCGGCAGACCGTGCGAGAAGCCAGTGTCGTGGTGGGCAGCACCACCACGGTGGATCTAGTGCTGCAGATCGGTGCCGTCACGGAAACAGTGACGGTAGACGCGGCGACGGCGCAGCTGTCTTTTGATAGCCATAAGATCGACGGCGTCATCGGGCGCACGCAGATCGAAGCGCTGCCGCTGAATGGCCGGAGCTTCCTGCAACTGGCATTCCTCGAGCCCGGCGTCGGAGTCGGCACGCAGAGCCTGGCCCAGTACAACGCCCAGTTTGGCGTGTCGGTGCTGGGTGGCAGTTCCGGCAAGACGGCGCTGACCGTCGATGGCGGCAACGTCCGCAACCCGCTGGAAGGCGGCACCGCGCAGAACTTCTCGCAGGAAGTGGTGGAAGAGTTCCAGATCTCATCCGCCAACTTCGATCTATCCACCGGCATCGCGGCCAGCGGCGCCATCAACATCGTGTCGCGCTCCGGTGGCAACACGTTTCATGGCGGCGCGTACTTCTTCTTCCGCGACAACAATCTTTCGGCCTACCCGGCCTTGCGGCGCAATCCGTTTGCTCCAGACCCCTTCTTTGCGCGGCGGCAGGGCGGCTTACTCTTCTCCGGCCCCATCAAGAAGGACAAGCTGTTTTTCTTTTTCAACCTGGAGAACAACAACCAGGATTCGGTGGTCACCGTGCAGCCCGATTCGCCTTTCTTTGCCAGCCTGGCGCAGAATGCCAACACCCCTTACAACGGCCGCCAGATCAGTGCCAAATTCGATTACCGGTTGAACGCCAAGCATAGTCTGTTCGCCCGCTACTCCCATGACGGCAACAACGGCTTCGGACCCCGCAGCGGCGCGCCGCTCCCCTCCAACTGGTTGGTGAACCGCAACTGGGCGGGCCAGAGCATCCTCGGCTGGACGGGCACCTTCAGCGCGGCGCTAGTGAACGATTTCCGCTTCGCCTATCACTACTGTAACAACCGCAACCTGCACCCCACCGAGAAGGAATGCCCGGGCTGCCTGGGCCTGGGCCTGCCGGAGATGTCGGTGGTGGGCACCAACGTCCGGTTTGGCAACACGTCAAATGCGACCCAAGGCCGCGACATCCGGCGCTACAACATAGTCAACAACTTGACCTGGCAGCGCGGCGCGCACCGCTGGCGCGTGGGCGGCAGCTTTGAGAACTCGCCCTTCACGGGCTTTTGGGCCTTCGGTGATCCGGCCGCGGGCAACCTGTGGGGGCCGGACATCATGGTGGCCAACCGCATTCCGCTGGCCGCCTTCGGGCTTCCCAATCAGTTCACCACCAACGCCGACGTGCTGAGATTGCCGCTGGCGGCCTTCGCCATGGGCATCGGCGACCCGTCGCAGCCGCCGCCCTACAACAAAGACAAAGCCGGCAACAACCGCCGGTACCACGTCTACTTGCAGGATACTTACAAGGTCAATTCCAAGTTCACCTTGAACTACGGCATCTCCTGGCAGTATGAATCGACGCTGGTGAATGGTGACTTGAGCAAGCCCGCGTTGCTGGCGCCGATCATGGAAAGCCTGGACCCCACCAAGCCCACCTACACCAACTGGAGCCCGTCACTGGGTTTCGCCTACAGCCCCTTCAAGAACAACAAGACCGTCATCCGTGGCGGGGCCGGGTTCTACTATGACACCACGGAGCTCTCGCAGCGCTTGGGTGAGCGGGCGGCCATCGGTCCGGTGGGCAACGGCCGCCAGCAGATCGGCGGGCAAAGCGTCCCCAACCCCACGGCCGGCATCGTCAACCCCATCCCCGGCCTGTTGCCGAACGTCAATGTCGGCACGCCGCTGGACTTCCGGGCCCTGCCCACCGGCTTCCGCCTCTCCGATCTGATGGCGATCCTGCCCCGCATCCGGGCCGCTTCCGAAGCCACCGTGGCCAACCCCAACCCGAATGACCTGACGGTCCGCAACATCAACATCTCGAAGCAAGGCACGGACATTTACCCGTACCGCTACGGCCCCGGCTATTCCCGCCACATGACCCTCGGCGTCCAGCGCGAACTCCGCAAGGATCTGGTGGTCAACGTCGACTTTGTCTACAAGCACGGCTTCCGCGAGGACCTGGGCGCACTGGACTACAACCGCTTCTTCCGCGTCTCCGGCCCGGTGATCCCGCGCTGCACGGCGGCCCAGGCCGCCCAACCGCTGGCGAACTGCTCCACCGGCTCCATCGGCATTCGCACGTCGGCCGGACGGTCCGTTTACCGGGCGCTGCTGGTGAAAGTGGACAAGCGTTTCTCCAAGCGCTATCAGTTCCTGGCCTCCTATGCCTTCACCGCCGCCCAAGGCATGAACGGCGTCACGAACCTCGACAACTGGTTTGAGAACTGGGGCCCCAGCGGTGGTCAGCATGGCCTGAATGTTTCGGGCATTGTGGATCTGCCCTGGAAGGTACAGGCCTCGTTTATCTCTTCGATCGGCATCCGCGGCGCGTACCGCCCCCAGGTGGGCAGCGTCGATCTGGATGGCGACGGCATCGACACCGCATTCCTGCCCGGCTGGAATGTGCCGGACCGGCATCCCACTAAGGAGCGTCTCGAAAAATCAGTGGCGGCCTGGAACGCCCTCTACCCCGATCTGCCGAACGGCCAGCGGCCCCGGACCTCGCGCGGCCAAACCATCCCGCGTCTCTCGCTGCCATCCGATTACTCGTTCGGCGACAACTTCTCCTCCCAGGACATCCGCGTCACCAAGACGCTGCTCTACCGGGAGCGCTACAAGCTGAATCTCTTCATTGAAGGCTTCAACATCTTCAACATCGCCAACCTGGGCGGCATCAGCAACAGCCTCAACAACCCGGCCGCCTTCGGTGTCCCCACCAGCCGCGCAAGCCAAGTCTTCGGCTCCGGCGGCCCGCGGGCGTTCCAGTTAGGCGGGCGGTTCTCGTTCTAGCGGAGCACGCAGCCCTTACACTGTAGGTTGCCGATGCACCGACTCTCTAACCGACTGTTCCCGGCAGCTGCCGCCGGGTTGATGATCATGGTGGCTACGCAACTGGTAGGGCAAGAGGTTCTCCAGCGCACACCGCCGAAGGCCGATGAGCGGGTTACCTATGGGAGCGACGCGAACCAGTTCGCCGATGTCCGGCGGCCTCCGAAGGTCTCCGCGCGGCCGCATCTGGTGGTGATGATCCATGGCGGCTACTGGCGGGCTCGCTACAGCCTGGACCATCTGGGCCACGCCGCCGCGGCCTTGACGGCGAAGGGTGTCGTCACCTACAGCCTGGAGTACCGGCGGATCGGGCAGCCCGGTGGCGGTTGGCCGGGGACGTGGCAGGATATTCAGGCTGGCATTGCGAAGGCGATCCGCGACGTCAAGCCGGGCCGCGTGACGGTGATCGGCCATTCAGCGGGCGGGCATCTCACGCTGCTGGCGGGTAATGAGCCGGGCGTTGATCACGTGGTGGCGGTGGCCCCGGTGGCGGATCTGCGGCGCGCCTGGGAAATGAAGGCGTCGAACGGCGTGGTGGGCGAGCTATTGGGCATGCCGCCGGAGCCCAAGTTTGCTGAAGCGTCACCGATGGAGCGGGGCCCGGTAAAGGCCAAGGTAACCATCATCCACGGCAGCAAAGATGAGGTGGTGCCGTTTGATATGGGTGCCGCCTACGCCCGGAAGTTCAAGGCCCGGTTGATTGAGCTTACCGGTGCGGGACACTTTGAAGTGATCGATCCGCTCGCCAAAGAGTGGTCGCAAATTGAGGAGGCAGTGCTTGGATCTCGGCCTTAAGGACAAAGTCGCGGTAGTCGCCGCTGCGTCGGGCGGTTTGGGTTTGGCGGTGGCGCTGGGGTTGTCGCGCGAAGGGGCGAAGGTGGCCATCTGTTCGCGCGATGAAGCCCGCATTGAAGCGGCGGCGGAGCAGATCCGGCGGCAGACGGGCGGGGAAGTCTTTGCGGCGCCGGTGGACGTCACGGACGAATCGCAGGTGCACTCATTTGTGGCCGCCACGCAGCAGCAGTTCGGGCACGTCGATATCGGCGTCAGCAACTGTGGCGGACCGCCATCCAAGAAGTTCGACCAGACGACAACGTCCGATTGGGAGAAGGCGTATCAGACCAGCTTCCTCTCGACGCTCTATTTCGCCCAGGCTCTGCTGCCCGGCATGCGGGAGCGGCGCTGGGGCCGGTTCATCACCATCACCTCGTCGGCCGTGAAGCAGCCGCTGGATGGCTTGATCTTGTCGAATTCGGTGCGCAGTGCGGTGAGCGGTCTGGTGAAGTCGCTCTCGAACGAGTACGGCCCGGACAACGTGCTGATCCACAATGTCTGCCCCGGCTTTACGGCCACGGACCGGTTGATGTCACTGGCCGAGCAGATTGCCGGGCAGGAGAACATCACCGTCGATCAGGTGGTGGCGCGCTGGGCGGGCGATACCGCACTGAAGCGCATCGGCACGCCGGAAGAGTTTGCGGACACGGTGGTGTTTCTCGCGTCTGAGCGGGCCAGCTACCTGACCGGAACCTCGCTGGCCGTCGATGGCGGACGCGTTAGAGGAGTGTTTTCGTAATCTCGCTGATCTGGCCGATCACCAGTTCCAGTTCTTCATCGGTGGAATAAAAGTGCGGCGCGATACGGAGCCCGGCTCCGGGGCGGTAGTCCACCAGGATGTCGCGGCGCAGCAGTTCCTTGGTGACCGCCTTGCCCTGCGGTACATCCAGCACCACGACGCCGCCGCGCTGGTGGGGATCACGTGGCCCAGCGCACGGGAACCCGGCGGCTTCCGCGATCTCAACCAGCTTGGCGGTCTGCCGCTGTGATTTGGCGCGGATGCGATCGACGCCGATCTCGCCCACAATCTCATAGCCCGCCATGCCGGCATACATGGCCGGAACGTTGGGCGTGCCGTTCAGGAACTTGTAGATCGAGTTGGCGTAGTCGATCGCTCCGCCTTCAAACTCAAAGGGCCGTTGATGCGCCTGCCAGCCAATGGCGGAAGGTGAGAGCAGCGGCCACAGGTCGCGGCGGACGTAGAGGTAGCCATTGCCCGGCCCGCCACAGAGCCACTTCACGGAGCCGCCCGTGGCGAAATCGAGATTCAGCGCTCGCACATCAATCGGCACGGTTCCGGCTGATTGATAAACGTCGGCCACCACCAGCGCCCCCACTTCATGCGCCCGGTGGATGATCGGCTCCAGATCGAGCAGGGCGGACGTGCGGAAGGCGACATGGCTGACGGACACCAGTTGCGTGCGCTCATCAATGGCATCGACGATGGCGTTGACGTCTGCCGGTACCATCACCAGTTCGGCACCGCGCAGGCCGCGATGGATGTATTCGTTGGAGGGGAAGTTCAGCGCGTCGCTGACGATCCGGTTGCGCTTTCCGGTCCAGTCAAAGCAAGAGAGCACGATCCACTGGCAGATGGAGACGTTCTGGTGCATGCAGACTTCGCCCGCGCCCGCGCCGATGATGCGGCCAATGCGATCACCCACCGTCACCGGCATATCCCACCAGCCTTCCTCCCAGGAGCGGATGGAGCGCATGGTCCATTCATCGGCGAACTGGTTCAGCAGCGTCCGGGCGCGGCGGGGCATGGCTCCCAGGGAGTGGCTGATCAGGTGCGTCGTGTGGGCTAGGGTAGGGAATTCGTCGCGCCACCGGAGGAGTTCGTCCATTTCCTCAGGGTGACATAGAACACGGGAATACCGGCCAGAATAATGCCCAACGCTACCAGCGCGGGTCCGGTGCGTTCGATCAGCGTGTTCACGCAGAAGGCCGTGCCGATCAGGATGTAGACGGCGGCGGTGGCCGGGTAGCCCCACATCTTGTAGGGTCGCGCGGCGTGCGGCTTCTTGAAGCGCAGGGCCACCAGCGCGGCGCCCGCCAGCGTGGCAAAGACCCAGGTGGCGAACAGCGCGTAAGCGATCAGGGCTTCGCAGACTCCGGTCAGCACCAGGATGGACGACCGGAAGCCGACGCACAGCAGCGCCACCGATGGCGTGCGGAAGCG
>JAPKYX010000247.1 GCA_026394075.1 Acidobacteriota bacterium | reverse complement strand
CGATGGCCGCGATGAGACCGGCAGGTCCGCACGGCTGCCCGGCTTATCGATGGAGGGCGCTTGATCGGTGATTGTCCGCATACGAATGTGAGCACCCTAGCCGCAGTGGTAGTTGTTGCTCTAGGATTCGTATCGGACGCAGGTGTTACTTCTTGACCGCTCTTGCAGAGGAACTTTCGTACGGTGCCAGCGGAGCCTTCCCGCGGGCACCGGCGAACGGACTACCGGCCGGTTGCCGGGGCGGGCCCCAGGCTGAACGCCATCAGGTTGGAGCCCACGGCCAACAACACAACCTGTTCGCCGTCAATCGAATAAGTCATCGGCGAGGTCTTGATGGTGGCGTTCAGCGGCATGCTCCACAACGTCCGGCCGTTGCGCTCATCGGCGGCCACTAAGTAGCCGCTGGGGTCGCCGTAAAACAAAATGCCTCCCGCAGTGGCGAGCACGCCCGCCACACGCTTGCCGTCGATGGGCCCCACCTGCGGGGTCTCCCAGGCGATCTGGCCGGTCTCGATGTTGATGGCGCGCAGGTACTTGGCCCCTGGATCGTCCGGTGGGCGCGGCGCTTTCCAATTGCCCGGCGCCAGCTTGACCGTGCACTTTTCGCTGGCCATCACGTAGTAGAGCCCCGTCACCGGACTAAAGGCCGTGCCATTCCAGTTGGTGGCGTGGTCCGGGCAATTCAGTTCAGACGGAGGCGCGAGCACGGGGCGGCCATCGGCCCCAATGCCGGTGGCCCAGGTCACGCGGTGCATGAACGATTTCGCCAGCAGCAGTTCACCTTGCGTCCGGTCAAAGACATAGAAGAAGCCGTTGCGATCGGCATGGAGCAGCAGCTTGCGGGGCTTTCCGCGATAGACCGTGTCCACCAGTACGTTCGGTTCCGTCGCGTCCCAATCGTGGACATCGTGCGGGGTGAACTGGTAATGCCATTTCAGCTTGCCGGTGGCCGGGTCCAGTGCGAGAACGCAATTGGTATACAGATTGTCGCCGCCGCGTTCGCGGTCGTCTGAATCGGGCCAGGGGTTGCCGGTGGCCCAATAGAGCGTGTCGGTTGACGCGTCATAGGAGCCGGTCAGCCACGTGGCTCCTCCGCCCAGCGGGTAGACGTTGCCTTTCCAGGTCTCAAAGCCCGGCTCACCGGGCATGGGGACGGTCCAGTGCCGCCAAACCCGTTCGCCCGTCGAGGCCTTGTAGGCGGCCAAAAAGCCACGGATCCCCCAATCGCCACCCGCCACGCCGGCGATCACCATGTCCTTGACGATCAAGGGCGCCACCGTGCCGCCGTACTTTTGCAATTCCTCCGGCATGGTCACTTCCCACACCAGGCGCCCGGTGATGCGGTTCAACGCGATCAAATGGGCGTTGTCGGTCACCATGAAGACGTTGTCGCCCAGGATCGCGACGCCGCGGTTGGTCCCAAGCGATGGGTCCGACACCAGGCCCGGCGTCCGGGGCCGCGCGTAGGTCCACAGTTGGTGTCCCGTGCGGGCATCGAGCGCAAATACCTGATTGGGGCCGGTGGCGTACATGATGCCGCCGGTCACCAGCGGCACCGTCTCCAGGCCGAAGTACCGCATGTTCTCGCGGAAGTAAGGCGTGTCGGGCAGGAACTGGGTCCACAGCGGGATGCT
>JAPKYX010000276.1 GCA_026394075.1 Acidobacteriota bacterium | reverse complement strand
CCGGGTACGAGAAAAACCTGGATGCCGTGGCCAGCCAAGTGACGCTGCACCGCGTTGATATTCGTGATTTTGATGGCGTAAAGGCCGCCATTGCCGGAGCCGAAAAGGTGTTCCACCTGGCGGCCATCCCGTCGGTGCCCAAATCGATCGATGAGCCCGTGCCGTCGCACGAAGTGAACATTGACGGGACGTTTAACGTCTACCGCGCGTGCGCGGAGACGGGCGTCAAGCGCGTGGTCTACGCCGCGTCGTCGTCCGCCTATGGCGACACGGATGTCCTGCCCAAGGTGGAGACGATGGTGCCGCAGCCGCTGTCGCCCTATGCCGCGCAGAAGCTGATGGGTGAGTGTTACGCCAGCGTCTTTCACAGCTGCTTCGGGTTGGAAGCGGTGGCGCTGCGGTTCTTCAACGTCTATGGTCCGCGGCAGGATCCATCCAGCCCCTATTCGGGCGTGCTCTCGATCTTTATGAAGTGCCTGATCGAAGGCCGCAGCCCCACGATCTTTGGCGACGGTGGGCAGACGCGTGATTTCACCTATGTCGCCGACGTGGCGGGTCTGTGCCTGAAGGCTTCCCGGGCGGATGGGGTGGCGGGCAAGGTCTACAATGCGGGTAATGGCAATCGGTACACCTTAAATGAAGTGTGGCAAACCTTACAGGACACTCAGGGAGTTACCTTACCTCCCAACTATGGGCCGGCCCGGGCGGGCGATGTCCGGGACTCGCAAGCTGACACCACCGCCGCTGTCCGGGATCTGGGCCACGCGCCGCAATATTCGCTGGCCGATGGCTTACGCCTGACTTTTGATTGGTATAAGTCCTCCCTTTCCGACTGATCTCCCCTTCGCGTGGGCCGGCCGGGCAGGCTGGCCCACCGCATCCGATAAATCAATCGAAATCTCATTAACGCTACCCCTAAATCGGGACGATTACATCAGTGTGCAGCGGCGCGGAGAACGGCCGGTTGCCAAATCAATTACTGATGAAGGGGTTACTCCAATGAGCGTTTTGAAACCTCGCAACCGGCTGGTGAATTTCCGGCTGAGCGAAGAAGAGTTTTCGGCCATGAAGTCCGCTTGTGAAAAAAGCGGTGCGCGCAGTCTCTCTGACTTTGCCCGCGGTGCCGTACTGCATGCCATGACCGAGGCCGAGGGCGGCGCTTCGATGACGCTGGTCCGGTTGGACGGTGTTGTGACGTCGCTGGAATCACGCGTCGAACAGCTGCTGCGGTTGCTTGAAGGCGTGCAGGGTCCGCACACTCCTGCTCCCGTCGAGGAAGCCGTTCCTGAAGTCGCCGCTCACTAGAACCCGCCGCGGCAGCACCGGAGGGTGCTGCCATCACGGGTCGTCCCGAGTGGTTCCGGTCCGTGCAGTTCCAGTCCAGAGTGCCCAGGTTTTCCCAGAACACATCCATGTCCATTGAGCGCATCGAACGCGACCGTAGTGAGCGAAGCCTGACGGCGGCCGACAACCGGACTACGGTTATCCCGGCCCACGAGCCGGAGGTGGAAACGCCGGTTGTCCCGTTGTCTCACTACTTGTGGGTGTTGAAGCGGAATCGCTGGGCGATTGCGGGTGTGGTGCTGGCGTCGCTGGTGGGCACCCTGGTGGTGACCTCGCACATGACGCCGATCTTTGAATCGACCGCGACCGTCGACATTGACCGGCAGACTCCGCAGGGCGTGATCGGCCAGGAGTCGATGCGGTCCAACATGAACGATGCGGACCAGTTTCTGGCTACCCAGGTTCGCTTGGTGCAGTCGGACAGTGTGCTGCGGCCGGTGGCGGTGAAACACGATCTGTTGGCGCATGAGCGGGGTGGCCGCAAGGAGGACGAGAAAACGTCGCCTTCTCCGGATACGCCGGTCCAGCTGAAGCACCTGAAGGTGACCCGTCCACCCAATACCTACCTCATGCTGATCAGCTACCGGTCGCCCGACCCTCGCCTGGCGGCTAGTGTTGCCAATGGCGTGGCGCAATCCTACCTGGAACACACCTACAACATCCGCTATCGCTCCAGCGCCAGCTTGTCGCAGTTCATGGAGAAGCAGATCGAAGAATTGCGCGCCAAGATGGAGCGCAGTTCCGGCGCCTTGATCGAGTTTGAGCGCGAGATGAACGTCATCTCGCCGGAAGAGAAGACGAACATCCTTTCGTCCCGGCTGCTGCAACTGAACACCGAATACACCACCGCGCAGGGTGACCGGGTCCGCAAGGAAGCGGCCCTGAATTCGGTGAAGAACGGTTCCATTGAAGCCGCCCAGGCCTCCACCCAGGGCGAAAGCTTGCGCAAACTGCTGGACCGCTCCGGTGAGGCGCAAGAGAAGTTCTCCCAGGGCCGGTTGCACTTTGGCGCGAACCATCCGGAGTACCGCAAGGCCGCCGAAACGGTGGCGGAACTGGACCGCCAGATCGCCAAGATGAAGCAGACGATCGCCAAACGGGTCGAGACGGAGCACCAGGAAGCGCTGGCTCGCGAGGGCATGCTGCTACGTGCGGTGAGCGAGACCAAGGAAGAGTTCGACCGGTTGAATGCGCGCAGCTTTGAGTATCAGTCCTTGAAGCGCGAAGCCGAGGCCGACAAGAAGCTGTACGAGGAACTGGTCCGCAAGATCAAGGAAGCGGGTATCAACGCCAGTTTCCAGAACTCCGCCATCCGCATTGCGGACCCGGCGCGACCGGGAGAAAAGCCGGTGTCGCCCAACCTGAAGATCAATCTGTTGATCGCACTGCTGGCTTCACTGTTCCTGGCGGTCACCGGGGCGATCATTGCCGACCTGCTGGACAACACCATTCGCGACCCGGAGCAAGTGGCGCGGACCTTGGGCACCGAAGTGATCGGCACGTTGCCGGTGGTGAAGGATTGGCGCGGACGGCTGGGACTGGTCGGTGCGGCCCGTTTGCTGCCCGGCAGCGCAGCGGCGCCCAATTCGGCGGAGCACATGGCCTCAGGCTATGACGAATCCATCCGTACCCTGCGCAACTCCATCCTGTTGACCGATTTTGACCAGCGCCTGCGTTCGCTGCTGGTGACCAGTGCCTCGCCAGGAGAAGGCAAGTCCACCATCGCCGCGCATTTGGCCGCTTCGCATGCGGAACAGAATCACAAGACGCTGCTGATCGATGGCGATCTCCGGAGGCCCAGCGTCCACAAGCGGTTCAAGATCCGCAGTGATCGCGGTCTCACCAATGTTTTGCTGGGTGAGATGGGCTGGCGGGAAGCCGTCGTCACTCCGGACGAGCAGCCCAACCTGCGGATCCTGCCCGCTGGTCCGCCCTCGCGTCGCGCCGGCGACCTGGTGGGCCGGGGCCTGCATGACTTGATCGAAGACGCACTGACCGAATACGATCTGGTGATTCTCGACGGTCCGCCGCTGCTGGGCTTCGCTGAACCCTTACAGATGGCCACCACCGTCGACGGCGTGGTGGTGGTGACTCGCGCCGGAGCCACCAACCGGCAACAAGTGGCCACCGTGTTGGCCACCCTGAACCGGCTGCGCGCCAATGTGCTGGGCCTGGTGTTGAATCAAGTCCACCGCGGCATGAGCGACAGCTACACCTATTACGGCTACTACGGCAAATACTACGCGCAGCGGACGGCTAGCTAAAAGGGGCGGGTGCAATGAAGCAGACACGTCTGTTTACGGCGACGGTCTGGACGCTGGCGGGCAATGGCGCGGCCGCCTTGGCGCAGTGGGCCACGGTCATTACCGTGTCGCGCGCTCTGGGCTATTCGGCGGGTGGCGACTATGCGTTGGCGCTGGCGGTGGTGAACCCGGTGCTGATGCTGGCCAACCTGCAGCTGCGGGCCGTCATCGCCACCGACGCTGCCCAGCAGTACCCGTTCTGGGACTACCTCTCGCTCCGCTTGTGGACCTCATTGGCGGCGGCCGTGGCCGTGGTGCAGTTCGGCACGCTGAGCCCATCGCTCTCTGTGTTGGTCTTGCTGTCGGTGCTGGCGCTGAAGCTGGTGGAGGCGATGAGCGACATCTACTACGGCGCCTTCCAACAGGCCGGACGGATGGACTGGATTGCGCAGTCGCTGATCACCAAGTCTTCGCTCTCGATTGCTTTGTTGATCATCGTGGCGGCGCTGTGGCAATCACTGGCGCTTGCCCTGCTGGCCAGTGCGATCGGGACCGCGCTGGTCTGGCTGTGGTTTGACTGCGCGCAAGCGCAGAAACTCGGACTGCAGGGCATTGGCCGCCTGCTGCCTGATTGGCCACCCAACTGGTCCAGCATGCGGGCCATCACGGAGACAGCGTTTCCCTTGGGCGTGGTGATGATGCTGGTCTCGCTGAACCAGAGCATTCCGCGCTTTGCGGTTGAGAAGTTCGCGGGCCGTGAGGAGTTGGGACTGTTCGCTGCCGTCGCCGCCATGGCGCAATCGGTGAATCTGGCCTTGAATGCCGTGGGCCCATCGATGACCGCGCCGTTGTCGCAATGCGCGCACCGGGGCGATTGGAAAGAGTTCCGTACGTTGTTTGGCCGGGGCCTGGGCACCGGAATCCTGGTGGTGACGGCTTGTTGCCTGGTCTGTGTGTTTATGGGACCCGCCCTGCTGATGGCGATCTTCGGCAAGACCACGCCCGAGCAGTCCTGGATGCTGGTGCTGCAAATGGTGGCGGCCGGCGTCACCGCACTGGCCGGGCTGTGCGGGTACGCTTTGACCGCGATGGGCGAGTTCCGCCAGCAACTGCTGTTGTTCATCCCCCTGACATCACTGACGGCGTTGTTCAGCTGGGGTTTTGTGCCTGCTTATGGCGTGGAAGGTGCCTGCTGGGTGCTGGTGGCCGGGTCGATTCTACACTTGGCGGCGGCCGGTTTCCTGCTGAACTTCCGTCTGGCGCAGCCCGCGAACCTAGTGGGGGAGGCCCTACCGGAGGCGGGCTTGTGAGGCGTCTGCTGCACGTGATCCGCGCTCTGGAACCGGGCGGTATTGAGCTGTGGCTGGTAGACCTGCTGCGCGCCCAGGCCTTGCCCGGCTGGCAGATGGAGTTTCTGGTGGAGACCACCCAACCCGGCGTGCTGGAAGCGGCGGTCACGCGTCATGGCGGAATCATCCATCGCTGGCGTGGTCCGGGTGGGCTTCCTTTCTCGATGGCTGCCTTGCAGCGATTGCTGCGGGACCGTGGACCGTTCACCGCCGTGCATAGCCATGTCCACGCCTTCAGCGGTGTGGTTCTGTCAGCGGCGCGGCGCGCGGGCGTGCCTTTACGGATCGCCCACAGCCACTGCCAGCAGGAGGAGCACACGCCCTGGCGGAGGCTCTACCGGAGGGCGATGCAGCGGTTGATTGAGACGTCCGCCACCCTCCGCTTGGCGGTGAGCGGTGCCGCGGCGACCAATCTTTTTGGGGACGGGGCGCAGGCGGCCATTATCCCCGCCGCCCGTGACCTGCGCGGCTACGGGCAACCGCTGAATCGGGAAGCCAGCCGGGCAGCGCTCGGTTGCGCCAAGGGAGATCTGGTGGTGGCTCACGTGGGCCGCCTGACGCCGGAAAAGAATCAGCAGCTGCTAGTGGCCTTGGCGGAGCGCAATCCGCGGCTGCGCGTCCTGATCGCCGGCGAAGGGCCGCTGCGAAACGAACTCCGGCATCCCCAGGTGCAGCTGCTCGGCGATGTGCGGGATCTCCGGCCCCTGTTCGCGGCCGCCGACTGCTTCGCGTTCCCCTCGGTGAGTGAGGGCCTGGGTTTGGCACTGGTGGAGGCCCAGGCGGCCGGGGTTCCGTGTGTGATCTCCGATGCCATCCCGAGCGAAGCGATCATCATTCCGGAGCTGGTGGACCGGGTGGCGCTGGATGATGCGTTGCCCGCTTGGATGACGGCCGTTGAGCGGGCCGCGCAGCGCGACCGGGTTCCGGATTGCTGGCAGCGGGCGCTTGCGACTCCCTATCACGTCCAACGCTCCGGCGAACTTCTGGAGGCGGCCTATGCGCATGCCGGCTAGCGCCCACCTGGCGGTCGAGCAAAACGATCTGCTGGCTGTGGCCCCACCGCCGCGGCTGGTGGTCTGGGAGTTGCCGTTCTGGCTGATCCTGCTCTATATCGCGCTGACCCCGGGGAGTGTCTCGCCGTGGTGGGTCTGGGGTGGCATTCCCGTCCGGTCAGCTGAAGCGGTGGTGCTGGTGGGCGCGGCCTGGTACCTGCCGGCGGCGCTGCTGTTGCGGCGGGCGTCGCGCGCTTGGCCGGCGGTCTGGATCCTGATGGCTCCGATGCTGGTGGCGCTGGCGTACGCCGCGCTCTCGACGGGTTGGAACGGACTGGACGACAACGACACGGCCGCGATGCGGATGACGTTGGTGTTTGCCACGGCCTGCCCGCTGCTGGCCTGGTCGGTGACCGGCGGCTATACGCGCGATGAGCTCTACCATTTCATCTGGCGCTTGACGGCCTTTATGGCATTGTTGAGCGTTCTCTACTCGGCCGAGTCAATTCTTTCGTTGGGCCTGCGCAGCGAACTGGGCCAGAACACACTGCTCGATTTCGGCATTGAGCGCGTTCGGGGGCCGCTCTATGGCTCTTCCACCGGTTACCTGGCGCTGCTGCCCGCGCTGGCCTTTGCGATTCAGCATGTGATCGACGTACACTCCCGGCGATTCATCGGCGTGGCGGTGGTGTTGGCGCTGCTGCTGGCCTTGCTGGGGTTGGGGTCGCGCGCGGCTTTGCTGCTGCTGGCGGCGTATCTGCTGCTGCTCAGCTTTCTGATCAAGAGCGCACGCAAGCGGGCGATTGCGGTGATCCTGATGGTGGTGCTGACCGTGCTGGCGGCTTCGGTGGTCTTCTCCCAGGCCAGTACCGACCGGCTCCAGACGTTTGAAGACGACAGCCGGCGCGCCACTCACGTAACGGCGCTGCGCACGGTGGAAACGCTGGACCTGGCTAGCAATCTGCGGGGCTCCGGCTATGGCGGCATCTGGAATTGGTACCTCACCGACGCCTTGAACGGGGAGCGGCTGGCTACGGGCGACAACCTGATCCGCACATCACTGGGGACGTCGCTGTATCACTCCCATTCCACGCTGCTCGAGATGGGGATGGAGCTGGGTTTGCTGGGGCTGGTGGCCTTTGTCCTGATGACGTTCGGCTTTGTGGCGGCGGTGGTGCAGTGCTGGCGGCGCGGCATGCTGCAGGCGTTCAGCTGCGGACTGCTGGCGACGGGCTTGGGGCTGGTGTTTGATCTGTTCCTGTTCAAGAACACGACGGTCAACCTGATCTGGTGGTTCTATGCACTGTCGATGCTGATGCTGGCGCACACCAAGCGGGCGGGGCAGCGATGAACCGGCTGGTGATCACCGTTGATCAGCGGTACTGGCGCACGCCCGATGGTGCGCTCTGGACCCGCATGCCACCTGCGTATGACTTCTTTGCCGCCCATCTGTCGGCCTGGGATCGCGTCCGCGTCATCGCGCGCGTCACCGAGGTCCCGCAGCCGCTCCCGGAGGTTCTGCGCGCCGATGGGCCGGGCGTCGAGTTTGTGGCTGTGCCGGGCTATGCCGGCCCGGGCGCATTTCTCCGCCACCTGCCCCAGCTGATCGCGTCCTTGCGCCAAGCGGTGGGACCGGAGGACACGTTGCTGCTGCGGGGACCGTCGAATCTGGCGAACGTGGTGAAGCTGCTTTTTCCGCACCAGGCTTCGGCGGTCGAGGTGTTGGGTGATCCGTGGGAGCTGTACGCTCCGGGGGCGGTGCGCTCGACGTTTCGGGCGGTCTACCGGCAGTGGTTTACTCGTCAACTGCGCTGGCCTCGCAAGCGGTCGCCGAACGCTACCCTGCCAGGCAGACGTTCCAGTTGCTCGACATCGATCTCAAGGAAGCCGCCTTCGGCCGGCCGCGCCAGGCGCCGCAGGGGCGGCACGTGGTCAGCGTGGGCGGGTTCGATCATCCGGTGAAGGGTCATGATGTGCTGATCCGGGCGATCGCCCAGTTGCCCAGCCCGGCGTCACTGACGATCGTGGGTGCGGGCGGGATGAGGCCTGAGTTGCAGGCGCTGGCGGACCAGCAGGGAGTCCGGCTGAGCTTCGCGGGCGAGTTGGCGGGCGCCGCGGCGGTGCGACAGGTGGTGGCCCAGGCGGACCTGTTTGTCTTGGCCTCCCGAAGCGAAGGGATGCCCCGGGCGTTGATTGAAGCGATGGCGCTGGGTGTGCCGGCGGTCGCTACGCGGGTGGGCGGCATTCCGGAGCTGCTGCTGGCGTCGCAGTTGGTGGATCGCGATTGCCCCGCCCAATTGGCGCAGACGATGGAGGCCACCCTAAATGATCGGGTGCGGTATGCCGATCTTTCTGAGCGGGGTATTCGCGTCGCTCGGCGCTACGCCGGTCCGCTGGAACGGACCCGGCGTGAGCAGTTCATGGCGGCGATCCGAGGTGGTTGCGAGGAGTTGGTCCATGCCCACGGCTGAAAGTTTCTATCAGGCAGCAAGCGGTTACCATGCCACCCAGCTGGAGGTGCCGGAGGTCGCTTACGCGATGATGGCCGCCGAGCGGGCCCGCAAGATTCAACCCAGTATTGAGCCTGATTGGCGAGTGCTGGAATACGGCGTTGGTACGGGCCTGAATCTGGCAGCGGTGAAGTGCCAGGCGCGCTGGGGGTTCGATATCGCCTCGCATTTGGGACCGGCCCTGGCCGGACGCGGGATCCGGTTCTTTCCCGCGATGGCGCAGGTGCCCGGTGAATCAGTGGAGGCGGTGCTGTGCCACCATGCGCTGGAACACGTGCCTTCACCTGTGGCGGCGTTGGCCGAGATGCACCGCGTGCTGGTACCCCAAGGGCGGCTGCTGCTCTACGTGCCGTATGAACGCGAGGCCCGCTACCGTGGCTTCCGGCCGGATGAGCCGAACCATCATCTCTACTCCTGGAATCCTCAGACGCTGGGCAATCTGGTGGAGACCGCGGGCTTTGCGGTGGAACAGGCGCATTGCGGACCCACGGGCTACGAGCGGTTTGCCGCAGTGAAGGCAGCGCAATGGGGCTGGCCGCCCGTGGCGCACCGGGCTCTGCTGTCAGCCTTGCGGCTCATTCAACCGGTTGAGGAAGTACGTGTCGTGGCACGCAAGCGATGAGTACCCGTGTTCTGCGTATCCTCACCCGGCTGGGGGCGGGCGGTCCGCCGCTGCATTGCCTGATTGCGAATCGTGAACTCACCGCCCGTGGCTACGAGACCCGGCTGGCGGTGGGCGAACGCGGCGAACAGGACCTGTCGATGGACTATCTGTTGCAGCCCCAGGATGCCCTCATCCGCATTCCGGCAATGACTCCGGCGCTGGTCCATCATTCCGATGTCACCGCGGTGGTGCAACTCTACCGCCTGATGCGCCAGTGGTCACCGCACATTGTGCATACCCACACGGCCAAGGCGGGCTTGCTGGGCCGCGTCGCTGCGGTGCTGGCCGGAGTGCCGCACATCGTCCACACCTTCCACGGCAATGTCCTCCGCGGCTACTTCAACCCCGCCATCAACGTGCTGATCCGTGCGGTGGAGAAGGTACTGGCGCTGGGCACGGATGCGGTGTGCGTGCTGTCGGCGCAGCAACGCGGCGAGATCGTTCATCAGTTCGGCATTGCCCCAGCGCGAAAGACGTTTGTCGTCCCGCTCGGCATGGACCTGCCGGAACTGCCCGCCGCGACGGGTGAGTTCACGGTTGGCTGGTTGGGGCGGTGTGTGCCGGTCAAGAATTTAACTCTGCTGGCGGACCTGGTGCGCCGGACACCTCTGAGTTTTCTGATCGCCGGGGATGGGCCCGACCGGGATACGGTGCGTGCCCTAACCGAAGCTTTCCCGGGCCGTGTCGAATGGGTGGGCTGGCAGCAGGACATTCTGCCCGTTCTCGCGCGCTGCCATGTGCTGGTCCAAACGTCGCGCAATGAGGGGACGCCGGTGGCGCTGATCCAGGGCATGGGTGCCGGGCGGCCCTTTGTCGCCACGGGTGTGGGCGGTGTGCCCGATGTCGCGGGGACGCATTCGATTGTGACGCCCGAGGACGCGCAGGCCTTGAGCGAGGCGCTGCTCCGGCTGTCGCAAGACTTGTCCGAATGCCGTTCGCGCGGGGCTGAGGCGCGCCGCTTCGCTCTCGAGCACTATGGCAAGCAGCGGATGGTGGATCAACTGGATCGGCTCTACCAGGGGCTGATGACCGGGCAGCCGATTGCGGACACTCTCCGCGCGGAGGCCCCGGGTCTCTATGTGACCGGAGGCAAGGCATAGCGTATGTGCGGGATCGCGGGCATCTGGCAATGGGGCGGGGCGGAGCAGGATTGGCTGACCCGGAACGTCTCCCGCATGGCCCGCACGCTGGTGCACCGGGGTCCGGATGGCGGCGGGGTTTGGGTGAATGCCACCGCCGGAGTGGCGTTGGGCCATCGGCGTCTTGCCGTGATCGACATCACCGAAGCGGGCCATCAACCCATGGTTTCGGCCAGCGGACGCTATGTGGTCACCTTCAATGGCGAGATCTACAACTTCCCGGAACTGCGGCGGGCGATCCGGAACTATCCCTACCGGTCGATGTCCGATACCGAGGTGATGTTGGCCTCATTTGAGCGGTGGGGCGTTGAGGCGGCCATCCCGGCTTTTGATGGGATGTTCGCATTTGCCGTCTGGGACCGGCGGGATCACAACCTGATCTTGGGGCGTGACCGGTTTGGTGAGAAGCCGCTCTACTACCGCCAGCAAGGCCACACCTTCTGGTTCGCCTCCGAGTTGAAGGCTCTTCCAACGGGTGAGATCGATCAGCAAGCACAGTCCGAGTTCCTGGACCGGGGCTACATTGGCGCTCCTCGCACGATCTACCAGGGCACATACAAGCTGCAGGCGGCGCACTGGCTCCGCGTGGGTGAGACGCCGCGCCGGTACTGGGAGCTGCCGCTGCAACCGCGCTTCTCGGGATCGCGCGAGGAGGCGGCGGAGCAACTGGATGGGTTGCTGAAGGAGGCGGTCCGGTCGCGCCTGGTGGCCGATGTTCCCGTGGGGGCCTTCCTGTCGGGCGGCGTGGACTCCAGCACCGTCGTGGCGATGGCGGCCGGCACTCGCACCTTCACCATCGGCTTTGAAGAAGCCAGCCATGACGAATCCGCCGCTGCCCGAGCCATCGCGCGGACCTTGGGGACCCAACATACCGATCTGCTGGTGACGGCCCGCGAGGCGCTGGCGGTCATTCCTGACCTGCCGTCGATCTACGACGAGCCCTTCGCTGATTCCTCACAGATCCCCACCGTCCTGGTCTCGCGTTTGGCCCGCGCTCAGGTGACCGTGGCCCTGGCCGGTGATGGTGGCGATGAACTGTTCGCCGGTTACCCGCGCTACCACCAGATTGAAGCCCTGGCCAGCGTTCCCTGGCTGCTCCGTCAAGTGGCTAGTCCGCTGGTGAACCGGTGGGCCAAAGGGGAGAAGGCGGAACTGTTGGCCAGTGCCATGAGCGCCCGCAATCTGGGGGCGCTGTACGCCGGCGTGATGGGCGGATCAAGCGAAGGCCAGGGCCGCGATGCGTTCGACTGGATGGCCCGGCACGACCTGAAGCACTACTTCTCCGACGACCTGCTGGTGAAGCTGGATCGAGCGTCCATGGAAGCATCGCTCGAAGTAAGGCTGCCGTTTCTGGAGCCGCGTCTGGTGGCTTTTGCGCTGTCGCTGCCGGGTTCGATCAAGTCGGAGAAGCGGGTGCTGCGCGACGTGCTGGCCAAGTATCTGCCGCGCCCACTGTTTGAGCGGCCCAAGCAGGGATTCTCCGTGCCGCTGGCCAAATGGCTCTGCGGCCCACTGCGCGAATGGGCCGAGGATCTCCTGCCCGGTGCGACAACTGACCTGCAGCCGGGTGACCGCTGCGTCAAGCTGTGGAGCCGCTTGATGCTCCAAGCCTGGCTGCGCGCTAGGCCGCTTTCTGGACCGGTAGCTCATCCCCCGGAATCAACTGCTGTTCCGGATTGATCCGGGTGAACAGGAAGGCGCTGACCATCAGCGACGCCGAGAACGGAATCAGTGGCAGGTTGTAGTCGCCCCATGCACCCACCAGATAGCCGAAAGCGACCGATGACATAAAGGACCCCAGCTGTCCGGCCATGTTCATGGAACCCGAAACCGCCCCCGCGTACTTGCGCCCCACATCCTGGCAGACCGCCCAGGCCACCGGTAGCATGCAGTCCATTGAGAAGTAGCCCAGGCTGAGCAGGACGATGCCCGAGACCTTGCCATCCAGCACCAGCGGTCCCCAGGCGATGCCGTTGGGGTTCAGCGCGCAGGTCAGCATGAAGACGCCCGACATCGCCAAGCCCGCACAACCGACGATCCGCCGGCCCTGTTTAAGCCCGAGGCGCAGCACCAACCGGTCGCTCATCGTGCCACCGAAAATATTTCCGATCATGCCCGCCACAAAGGGCAGCCACGACAGGTTCTTCATTTCGCCCTCGTTCATCCCGCGGCCCTTCACCAGGAAGGTGTGCAGCCACGACAGATAGAAGTACGAGCCCCAGCAATAGGTGTGATACATCGCCAGGATGATCCAAAAGTTGCGCTGCTTGAAGACCTGGGCCCAGGGCAGGCGCACCAGACCAAGCCCACGACGCCGAAGACGTAGAACGACATCCGCCAGCCGTAGCTCTGCTGGATGGGAACGACCAGCAAGGGCGAGATCGCGCCGCCCAGGCGGCTGGCCATCCAGACCGTGGCCATGGCTCGCGCCCGCTGCGCGGAGGGGAACCACCGGGCCACGGCGGAGGCGGAACAAGGGTACGCGCCCGCTTCTCCCGCTCCAAATGCGAAGCGGACCGCGAGCAAGGTCCAGAAGTTGGAAACAACTCCGGTCAGCGAAGTGAACAGCGACCACCAGCCGACGATCCGGGTGAGTACCCGCCGTCCGCCGATGCGGTCCGCCATGGCTCCGGAAGGGACTTCAAACAGGGCATAGGAGAGCGTAAACGCACCCACCACCCAGCCCCACTGCTCCGGCCCCAGGCCCAGTTCGTTCTGCATCCGCGGACCGGCCACCGAGATACAAACCCGGTCCACGTAGGTGATGATCGACAGCAGGAATAGCAGCGTGAGGACAATATGGCGTTGGCGCATGAACTGGAAATTATGTCACACGCCCGCCCTCGGAAGTAAGCCGAGCCGGAACCGGCTAGATCAGGCTGATGAACTGCAGGCCGGCTTCGGTGATCTGGGCCCGGTCCAGGAACAGACGGCCATCGAGAACGATGGGCGTACGCATCACTGTCTTCAGCTGCGCCCAGTCGAGATCCCGGTACTGATCCCACTCGGTGATCAGCACCAGCGCATCCGTGCCCTGGGCCAGTTGTTCTTCGGTCTCACACCACTGAATCCCCAGTGTGGGGTACTGCTGCTGAGCGTTGGCCATCGCCACCGGGTCATGCGCCCGCACGCGAGCGCCACGCTCGATCAGGCGGCGCGCGATGTCAATTGCCGGGGCGTCGCGCAGGTCGTCGGTGTCCGGCTTGAAGGCCAGGCCCAGCAGCCCAATGGTGCGGCCCTTCAAGATCTTCAACGCACCCAGCAGTTGCTCCACGACATGGTCGCGTTGCCGGTAGTTGGTTTCGCGCCCGGCTTGCACGATCGGCATCGTCAGCCCGTATTCTTGGGCGCTGGAGATCAACGCGGAGGTGTCCTTGCCAAAGCAGGATCCTCCCCAGCCGATACCGGCGTTCAAGAAACGCGGCCCAATGCGCTTGTCGAGACCAATGCCCTTGGCCACATGTTGCACGTTGGCGCCCACTTTGCCGGCCAGGTTGCCGATCTCGTTGATGTAGCTGATCTTCAACGCCAGAAAGGCATTCGCGGCATACTTGATCAGTTCCGCCGAGGCCAGGTCGGTGGTCACCAGCGGTGCTGAATTGCAATCGCTGGGGCGGGGAAGAAACGACGGGGCCGTGAAGCTTTGGTCCAAAATCGGACGGTAGAGCTGATACAGCACGTCAAGACCGCGCGGATTGTCAGAACCGATGACAATGCGGTCCGGGTAGAGGCTATCACCCAGGGCTGAGCCTTCGCGCAGGAACTCGGGATTGGATGCAATGCAGAAATCGCCACCGGGGCAAGTGTCGCGGACGATAGAATCCACCCAGTTTCCGCTGCCGACGGGAACGGTGGACTTGTTGACGATGACCGTAAAGCGATCACCCATCAAGCCGCCCAAAGTGCGCGCCGCGCTGGATAGATAGGTCAGGTCCGGGCTGCCCGAAGGGAGCGGCGGAGTTCCCACCGCCAGGAAAACGACATCGCTACCGGGAACGGCTTCCTCGTATTTCGTCGTGAAGTTCAGCCGCGCCTTGGCGGCTTCCATCACTGCTTCCAGATGAGGCTCGAAGATTGGAGTCTTGCCCGCCCGGAGAGCCTCAATCTTGGCCTCGTCCGTGTCGACGCAGTAGACATCATGTCCGATAAATGCTAGGCAAACACCGGTGCTGAGCCCAACATATCCGGTGCCGATAATTGTGACTTTCATTCGCACCCACTAGTTTAGCCATCCAAGAGGGCGCGTTTCAGGAACGGTAGCCCCTGAACGCCGTGGAAGCTGTGCTCCCCGCCAAATACCTCGTGTCCCACCCGGTCGGGCGCACCCAAGGCCGTGTAGACCGCCTTCACCCGTGCCACCGCTTCTCGGCTTGCGTCCACCGGGAAGATGTTGTCCCGGTCGCCGGATTCGACAAAGAGGGCGCGGGGGGCGATCAAACCCGCTACATCGTACATCTCGGCCCAGTTCAGAATTCCGGGAACATAATTATCGATGCAGTGGGAGATGCTGAGGATCGAATCGCGGAATGTGTTCAGGTAGCCGGAGACAAAGGCCGCCTTGATGCGGGGCTCCAGCGCGGTTGTGAACAGCGTCACCGTGCCGCCGCCGGAAATGCCCATGCAGCCGATGCGCTTGGCGTCGAGGTCCTTGCGGGTTTCGATGTAGTCGATGGTGCGGATCACGTCGTAAGCGCGCCAGCCGATCATGGTTTCGCCCAAAAGCAGCGCCGCGCCCGCGTTTGGTTGGCAGGAACTGGTGCCCAGTCCGCGGCGGCGGGTCTTCTCGTCACGGCGGCAACCGAAGCCCATGGGCTCAATGGCGATGACGGCCGTCCCTTGCTCCACCGCTTGCAAGGCAAAGTCATGCTGGTAGCCCGCTTTGTCCGTGCGGTCGCGGCCATCGTCGGCCACGCCCACGATGTCATCCACCCCGCGCCCGTGGCCGGGCACGCAAATGACGGTGGGCAGCGGAGCCGTCGCTCCAGCGGGGCTCAGAACATAGGCCAGCATGGCCACTCCCGGCCGCGTCTCGATCACCAACTTCTCGCGGCGGTAACCGGGGAAGGTGCGCGTCTCCAATACCTGCGTCTTCAGCGGTGGCCGGGCGGCCGGGATGCCGCCAACCAACTCCGCGATCTTCAGCCGTAGTTTGCGCTGCCACGCCTGCGTCTCACGGGCCGAGGCGGGCTTATAGGTCAGCTGTAGAGGTGCCGTCTTCCAGCGCTCCCGTGTCCAGGCCGTGGGGTCAAAGGTGGTGGAGTTCACCTTGGCCTCAAAGCCATCGAGAGCACCGGTGTACTTCGTATCTGCTGCGTTGGCCGAAGTCGCAGCCAAAGCCGCCATGCCAAGTTCGCGCCGGGAGATGCGTGCCATATCCAGGGAGAGTACCACTGTGATTGGTCTCATTGTCACGGGGGGGATACGGTGGGGGATGCACCGGGCCGCGCTCTCTGACACAATGCACGCATGAAAATCACCGATGGCCTTCACTACCTAACCCAGGAGCAGGGTGGGCATGTGGGCGCATTCCTGCTGGACACGGGCGACGGGCTCACGTTGATCGACAGCTTGTATGACACCGATGGAAAGATTGTGCTGGCGGCCATTGCGCAGATGGGCAAACAGCCATCGGACTTGAAGCGCATTATTCACTCCCACGCGCACCGGTCGCACATTGGTTCGACCTCGGTGCTCAAGGCGGCCACCGGGGCAACGGTGCTGACGCATGAATGGGAAGCAGGCATCGTCGATGGCAGCCGCAAGGCCACCCGCGTCTCCTTGTGGCCCAAGCCGCCGCGGGAGGCCTATAAGCTGCAGATCGGCCTGGCGCTGGGGCTGGGCAAGCATCCGCCCTGCAAGGTGGATGGCACGATCAAGGAAGGTGATCGGATTGGTCCGCTGATCGCGGTCTCGACGCCCGGGCATACGCCGGGCTGTCTCTCCTACTGGTGGCCGGAAAAGAAGGCGCTGTTTGTCGGCGATGTGGTGGTCAGTTGGCCCAAGGTGGAGGCCGGTTGGGCCGGCCTGACGCTGGACATGGCCGAGAATGTGCGGTCGGTCGGCAAGCTGAATGAGTTTGCCGGCGTCGAGTATCTCTGCGTCGGGCATGGCCCGCCGGTGACCAAGGATGCTGCGGGAGTGCTGGCTCAGCTGAAGAAGCAACCGCGCGGATAGCCCTGCGAACCGGCCAGCTACAGATTGACGTCCATCGTCTCCTGGAACAGTTCGTCCGGGAGGCTGAGGCCGGAGACGCGGAGCCGCTCCAGCACTTTCGGCTTGTAGCCGGTCCAGCGGAAGCGTCCCTGTACTTTGCCGGTGTCGGTGAGGCCGGTGCGGTCGAAGATGAAGATATCTTCGGTCTCAACGCGGTCATTCGCGACGCCCACCACTTCCGAGACGGCGATGATTTTGCGGCTGCCGTCCTGGAGGCGGGCCACTTGCACCACCAGTTTGATGGCGCTGGCCAGCTGCTGCAGGATGACGCGCGACGGGATCTCCAGGTCCGCCATCAGAATCATCGCTTCCAGACGCGAAAATGCGTCGCGGGGCGAGTTGGCGTGGATGGTCGACATGGAGCCTTCGACACCGGTGTTCATCGCCTGCAACATATCCAGCGCCTCGGCGCCACGGCACTCGCCGATGATGATCCGGTCCGGGCGCATGCGAAGCGCAGTGCGGACCAGTTGGCGCTGATTGATGCCGCCTTCTTTGTTCAGGTTCGGCGGCCGGGTTTCGAACTTGATCAAGTGCCGCTGCTGCAACTGAAGCTCCGCGGTGTCCTCAATGGTGATGATGCGTTCATCTTCCGGGATGAAGCGCGACAGAGCATTCAGCGAAGTGGTCTTGCCGGAACCGGTGCCGCCGGAGATCAGCGTGGTGGTCTTGGCTTGGACGCAGGCCGCTAGGAAGCGCAGCATCGAGGGCATGATGGTCTGGTAAGCGATCATCTCGTCGGAGGTGATCACGTGGCGGCCAAACCGGCGGATCGACAATGACGGCCCGTCCAGCGCCCGCGGCGGCATGATGGCATCGACGCGCGACCCGTCAGGCAGGCGCGCATCGACAATGGGCATCGCTTCATCGATGCGGCGCCCCACCTGCGAGACAATCTTTTCGATGATGTGCAGCAGGTGCTCGTTGTCCTTGAAGTTGATGTTGGTCAGCTGCAACCGGCCGCCGCGTTCGATGTAGACCTTGTGCGGGCCGTTCACCAGGATGTCCGAGATGGAAGCCTCCTTCAGCAGCGGCTCCAGCGGACCCAGGCCCAATACTTCGTCCAGCACCTCTTCGACGATCTTGTTCTGCTCCGCGGCCGTCATGGGCACGCGCTCTTCTTCGAGCAGGCGTTCGACCACGCGGCCAATTTCGGCGCGCACCCGCTCCTTGGGCAGGGAGGCGACACGGTCCAGGTTCAGGACGCCGATCAGCTTCTGGTGGATCTCGCTTTTCAGTTCGAACATCCGGTCGCCTACCCGGGATGCGGCCGCGGCGGTGGCGGCAACGGAGGCTCGAGACGGTTCCGGCCGGGCCGGTTCAGTCCGGGCGGCGGCGGAAGCAGGCGATTGAAGGCGGGCCGGGGGGACGCGTGGCGGTAGCGGTCGGTATCCACCCATAGGTTTAGTTGGCAGCGCTCATGGAGTTCTTCAAGGAGTCTATCAACCCCAGAATCGCTTCCGGGTTGCTCCCATTCTCCGGCACCAGTCGGGCAATCGATTCGACCAGTCCAACCCAAAAGGCCCCTGTTATAAAAAGCAAGCCATTCCTGAACGGCGATTTTCTCTTTATACGTTGCGGTTCCTCGGTCAGCACCAGGATGTTCTTAAAGCCCAAATCCGTCGCGCCGCGAATGTCGGTCTCCATCGTGTCGCCCACCATCAGCACTTCGTCGGTGGCCAGACCCAGCTTCTTGCGCGCCGCCCGGAACATGAACGGATTGGGCTTGCCGACGTGATAGGCCTGGCGGCCGGTGGCGGATTCGAGCAACGCCGCGATGGCTCCGCAACCAGGGCGTGGGCCGGCATCGGTAGGGCACCAGGTGTCGGCATTGGTGGACAGAAAGCCTGCCCCAGCATCAATGGCGCGGTGGGCGATCTCCAGCATTTCAAAGTTCAACGTGCGGCCTTCGCCCACTATGACGTAATCCGGATGATCGCGCGTCACCGCAATCCCGGCGTCGTTCAAGGCCGTCAGCAGGCCGCTTTCGCCGATCACGTAAGCGGTGGCGGTCGGCTTTTGCCGGACAATCCATTCCGCCGTCGCCATCCCGGACGTGTAGATGTGTTCGACGGTGGTCTCGACGCCAAACTTGCGGAGTTTGACGAGAATATCCAGCGGGGTCGGCGCTGAATTGTTGGTGAGAAGCAGGTAAGGAATGGAGGCTTCGGTCAAAAAGCGGATAAACTCCGCCGCTCCGGGGATCACTTCCGAGCCCCGGTAAATGACGCCGTCCATATCCAGCAGGCAGCCAAGTTTCATACTTCCAGGCTAGCGCACGGCGATGAAAAGGCGATTACGGTTGTAGTGTGGAGAGCTACGCCAACATCTTCTTCACCACGTTGCCGTGCACATCAGTGAGGCGGAAGTCGCGGCCCATGTAGCGGTAGGTGAGGCGTGTGTGGTCGAAGCCCAGGCAGTGCACGATGGTGGCTTGCAGGTCGTGCACCGGCACTTTGTCTTCGATGATGTTGAAGCCCAGGTCGTCCGTTTTGCCCACCACAGTGCCCGGCTTGATGCCGCCGCCGGCCAGCCACATCGAGTAGGCGATGGGGTGATGGTCGCGACCGGCGTTTTCGTCGTCGCGGGTGTCGCGGACCTCCTGCATCGGCGTCCGGCCGAACTCGCCGCCCCAGACGATCAAGGTGGAATCGAGCAGTCCGCGCTGCTTTAGATCCTTGATCAGCGCAGCGGTGGGCTTGTCAGTGATGTCGCAGTTCTTCTTCAGCTTCTTGTTCAGGTTGGTGTGGTCATCCCAGGAGGCGTGCATCATCAGCACGTAACGGGTGCCACGCTCCACCAGGCGGCGGGCCATCAGGCAATTGGTGCCGAACTGCTTGGTGGCTTCATCGTTGACGCCGTACATGTCCAAGGTCTCCTTGGACTCTTTCGAGAAGTCGGTCAGCTCCGGTCCGGCGGTCTGCATCCGGTAGGCCAGTTCATAGGCGTTGATGCGGGAGTTGATCTCCTGGTCACCGGTCTGGGTGAAGTGCTCTTCGTTCAGGTCCTTCAACGCATCTAGCGCCGCCCGTTGTGCTTGGGCGGTGACGCCCGGCGGGTTCGACAGATAGAGGATCGGGTCGCCCGAGTTGCGCAGCAGGGTGCCCTGATAAGTGGATGGCAGGAAGCCGGAGGAGAAGTTGGACGCGCCGCCTGAGGTTCCGGCTCCGGAGGCCAGAACGACAAACCCCGGTAGATTCTTTGATTCGCTGCCGAGGCCATAGACGCTCCAGGCACCCATCGTGGGCCGCCCGAACTGCGTGGAGCCGGTGAACAGGAAAAGCTGCGCCGGGTGGTGATTGAAGGCTTCCGATTGGATGGAGCGCACCAGACAGATGTCGTCGGCGCACGTGCTCAAGTGCGGCAGGTAGTCCGATAGCTCAATCCCTGATTGCCCCTGCGGCTTAAAAATGCGCGGGCTGGCCAGCACTGCGGCGTCCTTCTTGATGAAGGCCAGCTGCATGTCCTTGGTGAGCGAATCCGGCAGCGGCTTGCCATGCCATTTCTGCAGGCCCGGCTTGGGATCGAACAGATCCATCTGGCTGGGGCCGCCTTCCATGAACATGAAGATGACGCTTTTGGCCTTACCGGGAAAGTGTGGTGCCCGCGGCGACAGCGGATCAGTTGCGGCATAGCCATCCGCTGCCATCAGGTCAGCCAGTGCGATGCCGCCCATGCCGTAGGCGAACTGGTTCAAAAATGCTCGTCGGTTCATGGATGAAAGATTCCTATTCGCGCGTCACGAACTCGTCCAGGTTCAAGATCACCCGGGCCACCGCCACCAGCGACTGTTCCTGCCGCAGCCGCATCAGTCGCGACATTTCGCGCGCGGACGGCGGGCGGTTCAGCGCAGTCTCAAAGGCAGCGGCAATGCGGGCTTCGTCGGTGGGGAGTCCTGAGACCCGATACGCCAGCGCTTGGGCTGCTTCGACAAAGACCGGATCGTTCAGCAGGTTTAGTGACTGCAACGGCGTATTCGAGGTGCGGCGGCGGGAGCAAGCGACGGTTGATTCCGGCGCGTCAAACGTCATCAACTGCGGGTACGGCGCGGTGCGTTGAAAGTGGATGTAGAGGCCGCGGCGGTAACGGTCCGCTCCGGTCGATTCGCGCCACTTGTTGTTCCCGTACTGCAACTCGGCCACGCCGGGCGGTTGCGGGGGCCGGATGCTGGGGCCACCGATGCGTTCGTCCAGCAAGCCGGACGCGGCCAAGGCCGAATCGCGCAGACCTTCGGCAGACAAGCGCAGGCGTGACTGACGAGCCAGCAGTGTGTTGTCCGGATCGCGTTGCACCAGGTCTGGCCGCACTTGCGAGGACTGCTTGTAGGTGGCGGAGGTGACGATCAGCCGCATCATCTGCTTCTGGCTCCAGCCACGCTCAATAAACTCGCTGGCCAGATAGTCCAGCAACTCCGGATGCGACGGCTTCTCGCCTTGCAGGCCGAAGTCTTCTGAGGTACGCACCAGGCCGCGGCCGAAAAACTCCTGCCACGTGCGGTTCATGATGACGCGCGCGGTAAGTGGGTTATCGCGCGACACCAGCCATTTAGCGAACTCCAGGCGCGCCGGTCCAGCCTTGCCCATGGGAGGGAGAACCGCCAGCGTATCGGGTTGGACCTCAATGCCGGGGCGCTTGTAGTCACCTCGCACCGCCACGGTGGTCTTCACCGGCTGCGCGGCTTCCGCCACCGTGTGGGCCAGCGTGATCTGCGGCGTGCGGGCGTTCAAGGCGTTCATCTTCTCGCGTAAGGTTCTGACCTTGGCCATCAGCTCCTTGTCGCGATTGTTGTCCGGGCCCATGTTGTAGACGAAGTAGTTCAGCAGCCGCTCACGCTGATACTCGGTGCGCTTGTCCGCGGGCGTCATCAGCATCGCCTGCGCGTTGTCGAGCATGGCCGTACAGCTGGTGAGCGCGAAATCCCACTCGACATTGGTGCCGGGCTTCGTGATGGCCGTGCGCATCCGCTCTTCCCAGACCGGCTGCATCTGGCTGATCTGGTACTCCGCCAACAGCGCGTCGCGCTCCTTCACATAGGTGGTGCGCGAGGCCAGCCAAGGCCCCAGTTCGCCGGGCAGGGGAGCTTCGATGTCCTCTTCCTGGATGGCGTTCATGAAGGCGAACAACTGGTAGTACTCGCGCTGGGAGATCGGGTCGTACTTGTGGTCGTGGCACTGCGCGCAACCGGCGGTCAGGCCCAGCCAGGTGGTGGAGATGGTGTTGGTGCGATTGATGGTCTGTTCAAACCGGTCTTCGGCGCGGGAGACGCCGGCTTCGCGGTTGATCAGCGTATTGCGGTGAAAGCCGGTGGCGACGCGGGTTTCCGTGGAGGCACCCGGCAACAGATCGCCCGCAATCTGTTCGATCGTGAACCGGTCAAACGGCAGATCACGGTTGTAGGCGTCGATCACCCAGTTGCGCCAGCGGAAGGCGTTGGGCCGGGGCTGATCTTTTTCTTAACCATCCGAATCGGCATAGCGCGCCAGATCCAGCCAGTGCCGCGCCCACTTCTCGCCGAAGTGCGGTGCGGCGAGGAAGCGGTCCACCATGCGCTCATAGGCGTCGGGACGGGGGTCGTCGAGATACTCCCGCATCTCCGCCGGTGACGGCGGGATGCCGCGCAGGTCGAGGCTGACGCGCCGGGCGAGCGTGGGCTTGGCTGCCTCCGGCGAAGGGGAAAGTGAAAGCGCGGAAAGCTTGGCGCGGACCAGCGAATCCACCGGATGAACACCCGCGGGCACCGCCGGGCGCCGGACCGGCTGGAAGGCCCAGTGGGAGAGCTTGGCGTTGTTGGCCTTAGCCGCAGACGTGAACGGCCACTCCGCACCGCGATCGATCCACTGCTTCAGCGTCTCTACTTCGGCCGCCGTCAGCCGAGCACCGGAGGGCGGCATGGAGAAGCCCTCCTTGGTGCTCAATACGCGTTCGATCAACTTGCTTTCGCCGGACTTGCCGGGCAGGATGGCGGGGCCGGAATAGCCGCCCTTCAATCCCGCCTCCCGGTCGTCCAGACGCAGGCCGCTCATCTGTTGAGCCGGCCCGTGACAGGCCAGGCACCGCTTCTGCAGCAGTGCCCGCACCTCGGTGGTCTGCGCGACTAAACCGGCGCTGAGTCCGACGAAAAGCAGTACCCTCATGTCTTAATTATTTCAGCTTCGAGAAGTCGGTCGCGTCCATGTAGACCCGATCCACTTTCAGGACGATCTTGCCGTCCTTCTCGGATTCGGTGCGAGCCTTCACCCAAACCGGGTCCTTGCCGAAGTCGGCCCAGGACTTGTCGGCGGCGGCCTTGCTTTCGTGCTTCAAGACGTAGATCAGAGTGTTCTTCTTGGCCGGTTCATCCTGGGGAACCCAGTAGCCGATGTTCACCATGCCGTGCTTCTCAAAGAGCGCGATGGTGTGGTCCTTGAAGCGCGCCAGCAGGTTGGGCAGCTTTCCTTCGTGGGTCGTGTAGGTGCGGAGTTCGTAAACCGCCGCTTGGGCGCTGAGCGCGGTGAACGCGGTCATCAGCACGGCAACAGATAGCATTCGCTTCATCATGCTGCCGATGATATCGCGGTCACCAGTGTGGTGTCGAAATATCGTCCATGGTTCTGCTGACTTGCGTGGCCGTTCCGGGTGCGGCCAACGCCGGTTTGCCGATGGTGGGATCGGCCTATGCCGGAAACCATCTACAAGCTTGATCCGCGCCGCACGGTGCATTTGCGAGGCTTTGACGGACTGGGCGCGTCTGCCGCTCTCCATTCGGCCACTGCTACGGGCTTCAAAGCCAGCGGCACCTTCCGCGATGCGGCGGACTTTGCGGTGGTGGTGCTCTACGATGCCGACAACTTCTTTGAGCACCCGCGCCTGCGGTACCTGCCGGACTTCGACTTCAGTGGCCTGACGCTGCAGTTCGACCTCCGCTACAGCGGCCTGATGCCGATTGATTCGCCCAAATTTCCGACCATCGATTGGCCTTACCTCAGCGCCCTCCGTCCGGATGGCACTCCGGCCCAGATCCGCCTGTTTGACTATGCGCAGCAGGTGGCCGGGACCTACTCGTCAGCCACGGCGTCGTTCACCATCGAAGCGAACAACCTGAAGGCGTTTGACCGCGTGACGCTGTGGTACATGAACTACGCGTTCGACTACATCGCACCGGCGGTGGAATGTTCGTTCGCCTTCTCCGCCACCGGAATCCCGGGAACCACCCACGGACTGACCGTGCGCGGCATCGACTATGTCGTGACGGAGGTGCCGAACGAAAGCAACACGGCGCTTACGTCCCGCATCCTGGCGGCCATCAGCAGTTGCCCGGATGTCAGCGCGGCCCAGGTGGCGGGCAATCAGATTGATGTCACCAACCGCCGGGACGACGGGATGGGCTACGTCGTCGCCTCCACCAACGGCAACTCATTCACGATCTACGGCGTCGGTCCGAATAGCATCGCCGCCAATCTGGCGTGGCAGATCAATCAGTCGAACTTCGGCACCGGGAACATTCCCCTTTCGGCCAGCGCCGCCGGTGCCACCATAACCTTGACCGCCGCGCGTCCGGGCGTTGATGGCAACTACCTGGCCATGTATGCCACCTCCAAGAATTCGCGCCTGCGAACGACGGCGGAGTATGTGTCGTTCACCGGCGGTTCTTCTGAGGCCACCTGGCGGGTGACGCTGGATTTTGCGGCGCTCGGGCTGAGTCAAGTACGCCAGATGTGGTTGACGCTTGCCCCGCCGTTGGCCTACGGGGCAGCGATTCCGGGCCTCGAGTGGGAGGCCATTTTCTCGAACTGGACCGTCACCGGGCCCATCGCGACGCGGCGGCTGGCCGTTGCCGGACCGGACAGCGTGCGCGTGGAAGAGGATGATTCCTGGTGCAGCTTCTCCGGCGAGTGGACCACGGAAGACGGCTTCTTCTCCAAGGGCTACGCCGCGCGGTCGCAGGCAACGGGCAGCACCGTCACCATCCGCTACCACTGTGGTTCCGTGCACGACGTCTGGCTGGGGACCTCGCTCTTCAGTGGGCACGGCAGCTTTGCCGTCCGGCTGGATGGTGATGCCGAGACAACGCTGGACTGTGCGCTTGCGACCACGGAGCCGGTTAACACACGACGCCGGGTGCGATCCGGCGTGCCACCGGGGGAGCATGTGGTCGTGCTCCGCAGCCTCAGCAGCGCACCGGTCTACTTTGACTTTCTCGAAGCCGTGGTCTCAAGCGATGTGCCGGATCCTCTGCCCGCCAACGCCACCATGTCCCCGGCGCTGGACTATTCCACCGACCACACCTACAAGCTGCCGCCGGCTCGCCTGATGTGGAGTTTCGATCAACTGGGCTTCGCCGCGCCGCTCAACGAATACATCGGGGTCTTTTGGTGGAACCAGCGGCGCCGCGTCGGTGCGGTCGTCCCGTCGGCGACCGTCACTTTCAGCGGGAACTACCTTCCCGGCGATGCCATCTTTGTCACCATCGGCTCCCAGACGTTTGGCAAGAGTGTGTTTGCCAATGAAAGCCTGGACGTATTCGCGCGCCACTTCGCGGCGGCCATCAATGCGGGATCAGTGGGTGTCTTTGCGACTGCCACCGGGTCGATGCTCACCATCACCAGCCGGTCTCCGCAGCTCGCCTACTCGTTTGGCTTCAGTGCGACGGCGGCGGTCAACGGTGCCTCGACCGGCGCGGTCAGCTGGACCGGCTCGCTGTCCGGCGGCATCCCGGGAAGCTGGGAGATTGATCCAGCCGCGCCGGTGACACTGAATCGCGGCGCGCGGGAGTGGCACCGGGATCTGTTTGGGGAATGTGCCAGCCGGTCGCGTGAGGTGACGGTCTCGTCTTCAATGGAATTGGTCAATCCACCGGCGGCATTTGCCGGTCTGTTCCCGGACGGAGCCGTGGTGGAGACCGCGATCGGCTTCGGCAACTTGAAGTCCACCCACTGCGCGTTCTCGAGCGGCATGCGGGAGTATCACCAGAAGCTTTTCGCCGAAGTGGCCACCTTGATGGCGCAGGCGGGCTTGACGCCTTCACTTCAGCTGGGTGAGTTTGTCTGGTGGTTCTTTTCGAACCAAAGCCCTGGCCAACCCAACGGAGGCATGGCCTTCTACGATGCCGAAACGGCCGCGCAGGCACAGGTTGCCCTGGGGCGTCCACTGCACGTGTTCCGCACCCCGGTTGATGATCCGGCGGTGAATGGCGGCGCTGATGCGCGGTTCTTGCGGGACCGGCTGCGCGACTACTCGGCCGCCATCATGACGCACGTACGGAGCCTCTACCCGCAGGCGCAGTTTGAGCTGCTGTTCCCCTATGATGTGAACCATCCCGTCCCGGCGGGTGCCAATCAACTGGGCGGCCGTCTGAACCGCTTCGTCAACCTGCCAGTGGAATGGGAGAGCAAGGCCGGCAGCGGCCTGGACCGGCTGAAGATGGAGGCACTTGATTTCGGGGCCTGGTCGCGCGATCTAGATCTGTGTTCAACGGCGATCTCTTTTCCGTTTACGCTCAATTGGCCTCGCGATTCCGTCCGCTACCTGGTGCCCGTCTTCCGCCCGGCTGCTCCGTGGGAGCGTGAATATTTGATGGCCAAGGGATTGGGGATTCCAGTCATCAACCTGTGGGCCTACGACCAGTTCTGCCTGTTCGGCCTGGACCCCCGGGAGCCGCGCCGCCGCAGTCGGACGCAGTTCAGCTGACGGATCACCCAACGCAACCCCGTTGTGTCACCATTCGCGGTGCCGGGACTGACTTGGTTGGTCCGCAGCCGCTAAAATGGGGGCGCATCCCTCAACTATGGCTTGGAAGCTCTACGACAACTGGATCAGCAACTGGGAAAACCACCTCTGCTTCCGCTCGACGGACCGCGTCGTGCGGCCCTTTGAATGGGGCCTCGATGCGGTGGAGCATTGGACCGCGGGCCGCTTGCTGCGCAACGGTCACAATGATGAGCAGTGGCTGCACGCCATCAATCAAGCCGCGATCGCCCAAAGTGAAGAGCTATTCGGCTACCAGACGCCGACGGACTTCAGTCTGGACGATGGCTTGCTGCGCTTCACCTCGCCCGCACTCTCGCCGCATCCGGCCAACAACACCGTGCACGGCCAGTGGTATCCCGTGCCGCGCCGGCAAGGCAAGCGCAATGACCGCGCAGTGATCGTGCTGCCGCACTGGAATGCCTCGCTTGATCAACATGGCGGCCTGTGCCGCGGTATCCAGAAGTTCGGCATTCCTGCACTGCGGTTGAGCCTGCCCTATCACGACTACCGGATGCCGCCCGAGTTGACGCGGGCCGACTACGCGGTCAGCTCCAATCTGGGGCGGACGCTGGAAGCTACGCGGCAAGCGGTGATCGACCTCCGCTGCTGTGTTGACTGGCTGATGCAACAGGGCTATTCCGAGATCGGCGTGGTCGGCACCAGCTTGGGCTCCTGCTATGCGTTTCTGGCCAGCGCGCATGACCCGCGCATCAAAGTGAACGTCTTCAACCACTGCTCGTCAAATTTTGGCGATGTGGTCTGGACGGGCCTGTCGACGCTGCACATCAAGGAGACCGTGCAGCAGCACCTGGACCGTGAGCGCCTGCGCAACATGTGGCAGGCGATCTCGCCCGTGAACTACATGGCGCGCTTCGCGGAACTCTCGCGCGGGGGCAAGAAGAAGTCGCACTTCATCTACGCCAAGTACGACACGACGTTTCTGCCGGAACTCTCCAAAGAGATCATCCAGTGCGTCCGGGACCACGGCATCGACCATCGCCTGAGTGTGCTGCCGTGCGGCCACTACACGGTGGGCGAAACGCCGTTCAAGTTCATGGACGGCTACCTGATTGTCTCGACGTTCCTGAAGTGGCTGTAATTCACACGTGTCCGTTCGGCGACATAGGTAACACTTTGGCCCGGCGACATGGGTGACACTTTGGGGTGGAGCGGCCTTCTTGTTTTCTTAAGGTACACCCAGCGTCGAGGCGGTGGGAATGTGGGAATCGCGCCAGCGATTTCCAAGG
>JAPKYX010000249.1 GCA_026394075.1 Acidobacteriota bacterium | reverse complement strand
CATCTGCTTGCGGGACACAAGGTAGAGCTCCAAGTCTGCCTTGTGCCGCAGGTAGTAGCCGATGACCTGGTAGACATCGGGGAGGCTCACGCTCGGAAACATTTCGACGATCTCTTCGGCCGAGCAGCCTTTCTCGAAGGCATGCACGATACTATCCAAGCTCACCCGCGTGCCGCCCACACGGTAGACACCATTCGGGTCAATGGCCAGCGGGACGAGTTCCACCAATTCGGCGACCATGCCCCGATTGTCACACGAATTCGCCGTCCCCCAACCCCTGACTTCGGTCGGCCCCCCCTGTAGTCATTCCCACTTCCCTCCGATAGCAGGGAGTGTTCGTGTTGACTTTCATTCCCCCGCAGGACCGCCCGTGAGCCCTGAGCAATGGCAGCGGCTGGAGACGGCCGTCACGGCTTTGCTGACGCCTTCTCCTGGCGCAGATGCCCATCTCGGCGGGTTGGGGCAGGCGGTGATGGCTTCCGAGGCATCGGATTCCGGCTGGGAGCAGGCGGCTTCCGGTCAGGCGGCTAAGCTGCGCCCGGGCGATCCGTTTGGCGACTGGCATCTGGTGCGGGAGCTCGACGGCGGTCCGCTGGGGACGGCTTGGCTGGCCGAGGGCGAAGATGGTGGCCGGACGCGACAGGTGGTGGTGAAGTTTGTCCCGGTGTCGCTGGCGGATCCGGAGTTGCGCCGCCAGTTTGCACGCGAGATCCGGCTGCTGGCCCGGCTGCAACACCCCGCCATTGCCGAACTAGTTGACGCTGGCATGGGGCCCGGGGGCAATGCCTACTTCATTCTGGAATCGGTGGAAGGCACGCCGATCACGGAGTGGACGGATGAGCCACTGATCCGGCGGGTGGACCTGATGGTGGAGGTGGTGCGAGCCGTGCAGTTTGCCCACAGTCAGCTGGTGCTTCATCTGGATTTGCAGCCCAGCCGCGTGCTGGTGACCCGGGAGGGACAACCGAAGCTGCTGGAGTTTGGTTTGGCGCGCCTGGAATCGGAAGATCTGGCGGACCCGGACGCCCGGGCCCTCGCCACGGCGGCCCCCAGCCTGGAGTACGCCAGCCCGGAGCAGCTTTTGGAACAGGAAGCGACGGCGGCCGCGGATGTCTATTCGCTGGGATTGCTCGCCTTTGAGCTGTTTACCGGGCAGCCGGCGCGCCGCTGGACGGAGCTGCCGGAGCGGCGCCTGCTGCTGGATGCCGAGACATGGGCGCTGCCGGAAGCCGACCTGCCGTCGGACTTGCGGCGGATGGTTGAGCGCGCAGCCCACCCGGACCCGGTGCGGCGCTACGAATCGGCCTCAGCGTTTGCGGAGGACCTGGCCCGCTTCGCCTCCGGTGAATCGGAAGCCGGATCTTCTGCTCCGGTGATGGCGGCACCGGCCGGTTGGCGGGACCTGGCGCAGCGGTACCGCCCCGCGCTGATCGGTTTAGCCGCGGTGCTGGTGCTGCTGATTGCAGCTGCCGCCGGTGGAGGATGGCAGGCCATGCAAGCCACGCGGCAGCGGGAAGTTGCGGTGGCCAGCCAACGCAAGGCGGAGCAGACCGCGGCGGCCCAGGCGACGGCGCGACAAGCGGCGGAGCGGACGCGCGATCAAGCCGTGGCCAGCCGGCTGGCTACTTTGCAGCAACGCGATGCCGCCGATGCCCGCCTGGGTGAAGTGCTGGACTTAAGCCATGCCACCATTGACGGCACCTACCGCGCCATCCGCGATCTACCCGGAGCCAACGCGGCCACGGCGGGCATCCTGCGGCAGACCGTCGCCACCATTGAGCAGTGGGACGAGCCGGAGACCCGTGACGCGCGGATCGGCGAGTTGCTGGCGGATGCCTATGCCGGACTGGCGGGCCTGATTGGCACCGACAGCTCCAAACCGGGCGAGCTGCGCGAGGCCTGGACGCTGCGGCAGAAGGAGATCGCGCTGCGCACCCGGTTGATCGAGCAGACCCGGGTGAAACCGAACGCGGAGCGGCATCTGGCCGAGGCACACCTGGACCACTGGCTGCTGGGCCAGCGCCTGGGGCAGCCAGTGCCGACAGGTGCCATTGGACGCTGGGAGGGTACGTGGACTCGATGGCTGAAGGCGAGCCCGCGGGACCGGGCGGTGCTGCGCGGCGCGGGGCTGTATTACTTTTGCCGTTTTCTCCTGCTTCCGACCGCGCGGCAGTCGAATCTTGCTGACGCGATCCGCTACTGGGAACTGGAGCAAAAGCTGAGCGGCGGTAGCGAGCGCAGTTGGCGCAGCTTGGCGTTGGCCTACCGGTCACAAGCCAACCTGCCGGGCACCCGGCCGGAGGCGCGACTGGCGGCATTGGGCGCGGCTCGGAGCTACGGGGAGAAGCAGATTGAGGCGAACCCGGCCCCAGCGGCGGCTCGCCGGGAGTTGGCGCAAGATCTGGCCGTGGCGGGTGAACTGCAGCTGGAAGCGACTGACTATGCAGCCGCGTCGTCACTGTTCCGGACGGCGGCGGAACAGTTGCGGACCTCTTCTGCGGCCGACCCGGCTGAACTGCAGCGTCCCATCTATCTGTCGGCCCTGCGGGGCTTGGCGGCCAGCTTATGGAAGGCCCAGGACTGGGCGGCGTTGGCACAGGAAGCGTCCCACTGGCGCCGCTTGGCGTCCAAGGAAGCACCCGCCAACGACCAGGCCTTGGCCGCGCTGATCGAGGGTGACCTGGCAGAGCGGCGGCGCGATCGGCCGCGGGCGTGCGAAGCCTGGGCGTTGTCCCGAGCGGCGGCGGAAGAGGCAGCCCGGACGGGGTCGATTTTTGTGGAGGCGGAGACGCTGAGCAAGCGTCAAGGGCTGTGCCCCTGACCTGCTGACTGACGCCCCTGCTGCACTGGCGCTCCTGCTGCACTGGCGCTCCTGCTGCACTGGCGCTCCTGCTGCCCTGGCGCTCCTGCTGCCCTGGCGCTCCTGCTGCCCTGGCGCTCCTGCT
>JAPKYX010000263.1 GCA_026394075.1 Acidobacteriota bacterium | reverse complement strand
GCGGCACTCGACCTGCCGGTGATTGACCATTGCGAAGACTTGAACCTCTCCGCCGGCGGCGACATGCACGAAGCGTTGCGCTGCGTCGCACTGGGGCTGCGCGGCATTCCATCCTGTTCAGAAGACGTGATGGTGGCCCGCGACATCATTCTGGCGGAAGTGACCGGGGCCCGGTTCCACGTGGCGCATTTGTCCACGCGTGGCGCGGTGGACATGGTGAAGCAGGCCAAGCAGCGCGGTTTGCCGGTGACCTGCGAAGTGTCGCCGCACCACTTCACGCTGTGCGACAGCGAGATCGTGCCCTACGATTCGAACTTCAAGATGCGGCCGCCCCCTACGATTCGAACTTCAAGATGCGGCCGCCCATCCGCTGCACGCACGATGTCGATGCGTGCCTGGAAGGCATCATCGATGGCACCGTGGATGCGCTGGCCACGGACCACGCACCGCATGCCGGCAGCGAGAAGATGCAAGAGTTCGAAAAGTGCCCGTTCGGCATTCTGGGCCTGGAGACCGCGATCGGCCTTTCGTTCGCGCGCCTGGTGAACAACGGCCTGATCCCGCTGAAGCGGATGATTGAGCTCTACACCACTGGTCCGGCCAACATCTTGAAGCTGAACCGCGGGACGCTGCAGGCCGGGTCGCCGGGCGATGTCACGATTCTGGACCCTCGCCGTACATGGCATTACGAGCTAGCCAAATCAGCCTCCAAGAGCCGTAACTCACCCTTTGATGGCTGGCAGTTCCAAGGTGGCCCCACGCACACGATTGTCAGTGGCAAGGTTGTCTGGCGCGCCAGCTAACTAAGCGATTCACCGTACGCTCCACCCGTGCAAGCTATACAGTAGGGGTATGAGCGGCCCCATCATTATCGATTACGACGACATCAAGCAGAACCGTTCACCGCAAGGGCCACGGCTGGGACTGGGCGTCTTGATCGGCCTGGGGCTGCTGTTGTTGTTGACCGCCCGCTGGGTGGCCAGCTTTGCCATCGAATACGCCTGGTGGCAGGAGATGGGCCAAGTCTCCACTTGGTTTGAGATGATCTCCTACGGCTTTGTGCCACGAGTGGTGGCGGGCGTCATCGTCTTTCTCGCGCTGTGGACCGCCTACTATGTCGGTGCCAAGCCCGGCGGCTTGGGGATGGCGACCTTGGCGCTGATGGGCGTATCCGCCTTGCTGAGCCTGATGTTCATTGATTCCTGGACCGCCGTCCGCTTTTTCGGTGCCCGCGCCGCTGCTGTGGACCCGCAAGCCTGGCGGGACCCGGTGTTCGGCCAGCTGCTGCCGTTCTATCTGTTCGAACTGCCGTTCTATGAGATGGTGCTGCGCCTGATGCTGGTGGCCAGCATGGCGACGCTGGTGGTCTATTGGGTGGCCAGCCATCTGCGCAAGCTGCTCGATTTGCGGAACCTGCCGCCGGGGACGCCGATCAACCTGGGGGATCTGGGGCTGACGCGTCTGCTCGATTCGCTGCTGGTGCGCGGGGCGGGCGTGATCTTTCTGTTGTCGCTGGCTGGCAGCTTTTACCTGGACCGCTTTTCGCTGCTCACCGCCGACCATGGCTTTATGGTGGGCGTCGATTACGTGGCCGAGACGATCTCGCTACCGCTGAATTGGGCCGCCATTGGCGCTTGCGTGATAGCCGCAGGTCTGATTTCGATGGGCCGCTTCCGGCCCGCCTTGCTGGCGGTGGCGGCGGCGGTGCTGGTGCCCGGTGCGGTGGCGAAGGCCGTGAACTGGGCGTACGTCCGCCCGAATGAGATCTCGATCCAGCGGCCGTACATTGAGCGGCACAT
>JAPKYX010000221.1 GCA_026394075.1 Acidobacteriota bacterium | reverse complement strand
TCCGGAACGGCATGCCCATGTACTTCAACAGCGCCAAACCTTCGGCATCGCTACCGGCCGTGGTCGTGATGCAGATGTTCATGCCCTTTGTCTTCTCGATCTTGTTGTAGTCGATCTCGGGGAAAATCAACTGATCCTTGACGCCCAACGTGTAGTTGCCACGGCCATCGAATGACTTCGGGTTAACGCCCCGGAAGTCACGCACACGAGGCAAAGCGATGTTCATCAGGCGGTCCAAAAACTCGTACATCCGGTCGCCACGCAGCGTAACCATGCAACCGATGGCGACACCTTCGCGCAGCTTAAACGCAGCGATGGACTTCTTGGCCCGAGTGACGACCGGCTTCTGGCCGGCAATCGTCCCAAGTTCGACGACCGCGCCGTCCATCAGCTTGGAGTTCGAGGTAGCCTCGCCCAAACCGATATTGATCGCAACCTTCTGGATCTTCGGGATCGCCATCACGTTCTGGTACCCGAACTCCTTCTGGAGTGCCGGGACCACTTTCGTCGTATACAATTCGCGCAACCGTGCTGCCATATCGTTGTCCTGCCTACTCGCTACCCTGAAGCCTGTAAATCCTTGACGCCGTCTACTTCTTGTCGAGCGTCTCGCCGCTCTTACGCGCCACGCGGGTCCGGCGCAATTTGCCGCCCACATTCTCTACCTTGATGCCGATCCGGGTCGGTACGCCGCCGGAGGTGGTCAACATCACGTTCGAGACGTGAATCGGTGCCTCACGCTCCGCAATACCACCCTTGACCTGGCGCGCCGGATTGGGGCGAGTGTGGCGCTTAATCATGCCCACGCCCTCCACCAAAACGCGACCCTTTTCCTGATCCACTTCTAGGATGCGGCCCGTCTTGCCCTTGTCCTTGCCCGCGATCACCTTCACGACATCATCCTTCTTCAGACGGATGCGTGCCGGTGCGCCTTCCGCGCGTGATCCGAAAAACTGGAGCTTCGCCATGGTTAGATTACCTCCGGAGCCAGCGACACGATCTTCATGTAGCGCTTGTCGCGCAGCTCACGAGCGATCGGGCCGAATACGCGGGTCCCCACGGGCTCACCCAGTTCGTTCACCAGCACGGCCGCATTCTCATCAAAGCGAATGTAGGTCCCATCCTTGCGGCGGGTTTCCTTGCGCAGCCGCACGATGACACACCGAACGACCTTGCCCTTCTTAATGCTGGAATCCGGCGCGGCTTCCTTGACGGCTGCCGTGACGATGTCACCAAGCCCGGCGCGAGCGCCCAAATCTCCACCACGCGGCAAAATGCACGACAACCGGCGAGCGCCGGAATTGTCGGCCACCGCGAGGATAGTTCTCATCCCTACCATGACATGACTCCTGTTGCCGTCCGGCTACGATTTCACTTCTTCGGCTTCGAGACCCACCAGCGCCGACCGGCGGATCACGTCACCCAGCGCCCACCGCTTCAGCTTCGACATCGGCCGAGCTTCCACAATGCGGACCACATCACCCGTCCGAGCTGTTTGGTTCTCGTCGTGGGCGTAAAACTTGTTGCGCTTCGTGATGATCCGCTTATACATCGGGTGTTGAACCCGGCGCGTAACCTGCACCACGATCGTCTTGGCCATCTTGGTCGAAACGACTTCGCCGACCTTCTCCTGCTTGCGGACAACCTTCTCCGACATCGTTACTTCGACGCCTCCTTGGCTTTGCGTGCAGTCAGCTCCGTCAGCACCCGGGCGCGATCCTTGCGCAGCGTACGGTAATTCTTGACGCCTTCAGTCTGCCCCATCTTCATCTGAAACTTCAGACGGAACATCTTCTCGGCGCCTTCCTTCAGTTGTGCGGCAAGCTCTTTTGAATCAAGCTCGCGAATTTTGTCGGCCTTCATCGCGTGTCTTCCTTACTTCCTGTTCCGCTACGCCATTTCACGCTTGATAAACTTCGTCTTCAACGGCAACTTGGCGGCCGCCAAGCGGAACGCTTCCTGGGCTACTTCTACCGGGACGCCTTCCATCTCAAACAGCACCTTGCCGGGACGAACCACCGCCACCCATCCTTCGAGAGCACCCTTGCCCGAACCCATTCGGACTTCGGCGGGCTTCTTGGTGTAGGGCTTGTCCGGGAACAACCGGACCCACACACGGCCACCACGCTTGATGTGACGCGTCATCGCGATACGGGCCGCCTCGATCTGGCGGTTAGTGATCCAGCACAGCGCCAGACCCTTCAAGCCAAACTCACCGAATGCCAGAGTGGCGCCGCGCTGCGCGGTACCCTTCATCTTCCCGCGCTGTTGCTTGCGGTACTTGACCTTCTTGGGCATCAACATGGCGTGTTATTCCTCCACCTTGGTTTCCGGCTTGCCCGCTTCGGTCACCGGCTGAGCATCCTGCTTCCAGCTACGCGCTGCCGGGGCAGCCACGGGCGGCATAATCGGCGAACCCGTCACGGGCGGCATCACCGGAGCCGGCTGAACAACACCAGTCTCCGCAGCCGACGCAGCCGACACCGGAGCCCGGCGATCCCCACGGTCCCCACCGCGATCCCCACGATCCCCGCGGGGATTGTCGCGGCTATCGCGCGGACGGCGGCGCGGCTCGGGATCAGCATTCCGCAGACCACGGCGGCCAGGAGAATCCAGCACTTCGCCCTTGTAAACCCAGCACTTCACACCGATCACACCGTAAGTGGTGCTTGCTTCGGCAAATCCGTAATCGATATCCGCGCGCAAGGTGTGCAGCGGCAACTGCCCTTGCAAATACCACTCGCTGCGAGCAATTTCCGCGCCGTTCAAACGTCCCGACACACGGACCTTGATGCCCTTGCAGCCAAAGCGCAACGCGCTGTCGACAGCCTTACGCATCGCCCGGCGGAACGCCACGCGCTTCTCGAGCTGCATCGCGATCGATTCAGCCACAAGCTGAGCGTCGAGCTCCGGCTTGTGCACTTCCTGGATGTCGATGAAAACTTCGCGCTTGGCCTTCTTGGCCAGATCCTGCTTCAGCTTCTCGATCTCAGCGCCCTTGCGGCCGATGATGATACCGGGACGCGACGTACGGATGGTGATCCGCAGCTTGTTGCCCGGACGATCCACTTCGATCGAGCTGACGCCAGCCGACTTCAGCCGCTCACGCAGCGAAGCCTTCAGCTCCAGGTCCTCAAACAGGAGCTTCGCGTAGTCTTGCTTAGCAAACCAACGCGAGCGCCAGGTCTTGGTTACGCCAAGCCGGAAGCCGTAGGGATGTACTTTCTGACCCATGCCTATTCCTTATTCCCCGGAACTACTTGCTCACCGGAGCCGTTTGACCGAGCTCGGCTACCTTGACGACAATATGTGACATCCGGCGTTGATACCGGTAAGCCCGGCCCATCGGTGCCGGACGAATGCGCTTCATGCGCGGGCCTTCATTGACGTAGGCCTCGCTGACCACCAGCTTGTCGACATCGACGTCGTTCGAGCGGTTCTCCGCGTTGGCGATTGCCGACCGCAACACCTTCTCGATCACCGGTGCCATGCGCTTGTTGGTCATGCGCAGAATGTGGATCGCCTCGCCCGCCTTGCGGCCGCGGATCAAATCGATCACCAGGCGCGCCTTCTGGGCTGACGTCCGGATGTAGCGTGCTTCTGCTCTTGCTTCCATCGCGATTTCCTTACTTGCCCGTCTTCTCGTTGGACTTCGCCACGTGACCCTTAAAGGTCCGCGTAGGCGAGAACTCGCCCAACTTGTGGCCAACCATGTTCTCAGTGACGTACACCGGGATAAACTTCTTCCCGTTGTGAACCCCAAAGGTATGGCCGATAAAATCCGGAATAATCGTCGACCGGCGCGACCAGGTCTTCACAACCTGCTTTTGACTTTTGGCGTTCAGCGCCTCCACCTTGACAGCCAAGTGGGTATCGATGAACGGGCCTTTTTTTAGTGAGCGGCTCATGGTGATTACTCGAGACTATCTAGCCTCTAGCGCTCCTTCTTCTTCCGGCTGACGATAAACTTATTGGTCCGCTTGTTGTTGCGGGTCTTGTAACCACGCGTCGGCTGGCCCCAAGGAGTAACCGGGTGCCGGCCGCCTGAGGTGCGGCCTTCGCCACCACCGTGCGGGTGATCCACCGGATTCATCGACACGCCGCGGTTGTGCGGGCGCTTGCCGAGCCAGCGCGTACGGCCGGCCTTACCCAGGGATTCATTCTCGTGATCCAGATTGCCGACCTGGCCGATCGTCGCCATGCATTCCACATGCACGCGGCGCGTTTCGCCGGAAGGCAGCTTCAACAAACCGAATTCGCCGTCCTTGGACACCAGCTGCGCCTGAGCGCCAGCCGAACGCGCCATCTGCGCGCCCTTGCCCGGACGAAGTTCAATGCAGTGCACAATCGTACCAGCCGGTATGTTCTTGATCGGCAGGGAATTGCCAACCAGAATGTCGGCCGTGGGGCCAGACAACACCATCCGGCCAACTTCGAGACCAACGGGCGCCAGGATGTAACGCTTCTCGCCATCCACGTAGTGCAAAAGAGCAATGCGGGCCGTGCGGTTGGGATCGTACTCAACAGAAGCAACCTTGGCCGGAACACCAGCCTTGTCGCGCTTGAAGTCGATGATGCGGTAGGTCTGCTTGTGACCGCCGCCAATGAACCGGCTGGAGGTCTGACCGAGCGACGTGCGGCCACCGGACTTGCGCTTACCAACAGTGAGCGACTTTTCCGGGGTTTGCTTGGTAATGTCCTCGCGCGTCACCACCGTCTGGAAGCGGCGCGTCGGGGTTACGGGCTTAAATGACTTGACGGGCATGTCTTCTCCTGACGGCTAAATCTCGGCGTACTCGGGCACTTTTTGGCCCGTCTTCAGTACGACGTAAGCCTTCTTCCAATCCGAACGGTAGCCCGCAAAGCGGCCCCGCCGGCGCAGCTTGCCCAGGAACGAAGCCGTCCGAACCTCGGACACCTTCACCTTGAACAATTTCTCAACCGCGTGCTTAATCTCGGTCTTCGTGGCCGCCGGGGCCACTTCGAAACACAGCGTCCGCTGGTCGTCCTTCTTGGTCACGGCCTTTTCAGTCACCACCGGCCGGACGATTACGTCATACAGATTCACTTTGCACCTCCCGCTAGCGAGGCCGACAACTTCTCCGCCGCCTCCTTGGAGATCAGCACCAACTTGTACTTCAGCAGGTCGTAAGCGGTGACACCCTTGGGCCCAACCAACTTCACGCCCTCCAGATTCTGCGAACCGCGCACGAGGTTGGTGTTCTCACCAGCATCAACCAGCAGGGCGGTTTTGGTCGCCTCCAGTGCCGTCAACGCCTTCTTCACGCCACGGGTCTTGTGCTCAGCGAAGGAGAACGCATCCACGACCTTCAACTCACCGTCGCGCAGCTTAGCCGACAGAGCGCTCTTCAACGCTCCCAGGATCATCTTCTTGTTCAGGCGATAGCTATAGTCGCGCGGTACTGGACCGTGCGTGGTACCGCCGTGACGCCAGAGCGGAGAACGGATCGAACCCATACGCGCACGGCCAGTGCCCTTCTGCTTCCACAGCTTCTTGCCGGAGCCAGCAACTTCATGCCGCGTCTTGGTCTTCGCCGTACCTGCACGGCGACCCGCCATATAGTGACGGACGCTCTCATAAAGCAGCGCCTCGTTGATCTCGGCGGCGAAAACTTCGTCGGCCAGATCCATCTGCCCGACCTTTTGGTTTTGGAGATTGACGATATCTACGGTTGCCATTGCTTCAATCCCCCTTTACTTGCCCATCCGGCGTGAACGCTTGACCATGACATAGCTGCCGTTGGGGCCCGGGATCGCGCCCTTCACCATCAGCACATTATCTTCGCCGTCCACCTGAATGATTTCCAGATTGCGAACCGTCACTTGGGCATCACCCATATGACCCGCCATACGCATACCCGGGAACACCCGACTCGGGAAGCTCGACGAACCAATTGAGCCCGGGGCCCGGTGGAACATCGAACCGTGGCTGCCTTCACCGCCGCGGAAGTGGTGGCGCTTCACGAAGCCAGCGAAACCGCGGCCCTTGGAAACACCGGTCACATCCACCTTGTCGGTGGGCTTAAAGTCGGTCACCAGAATCCGGTCACCCGCCTTCAGGTCGGAGTCGCCCGTCGCCAGGCGGAACTCACGCTGAAAACGTACGCCGTCCGCACCAGACTTCTTCAAGTGGCCAGCCATCGGCTTGTTGATGTTCTTGGCCTTGGCGAACTCCACCAAGCCCAACTGCACCGCATCATAGCCGTCGGTGGTGGGCGTCTTGCGCTGCGTCACCACACACGGACCCGCCTTCACCAGCGTGACCGGCACCACTTGCCCGTCAGCGCGGAAGATCTGGGTCATTCCGATTTTCTTACCTAGAATCCCTGGGGACATGACTTTCCCTCGATCAACTTCCAAAACTCCACCCGGCCCAATTTCGGCCAGGATCAATAGCTATAACCTGAACGCCTACTTCTTACCGAAGGCTTTGATTTCCACATCCACGCCGGCCGGCAGGTCGAGCTTCATCAGCGCGTCCACCGTATCCTGCGTCGGCTCGAGAATGTCCAGCAGACGCTTGTGGGTGCGAATCTCAAACTGCTCGCGCGACTTCTTGTCGACGTGCGGCGAGCGGTTCACCGTATACCGTTGCCGAATCGTCGGCAGCGGAATGGGCCCGGCGATCACAGCCCCCGTGCGCTTGGCCGTGTCAACGATTTCAGTCGTCGACTGGTCCAGCACGCGGTGGTCGTACGCCTTCAGGCGAATGCGGATGCGTTCTTTATTCATGGATAATCAACTTCTGGAAGGAGCGGCCCGCCGGCCGTACAAACTACCGGCGGGGCCTAATCTACCAGCCCTAGCTCACAATCTCCGACACCGTACCCGCGCCCACCGTGCGGCCGCCTTCGCGGATCGCGAAGCGCAGACCCTTGTCCATGGCCACCGGCGTAATCAGCTCGATTTCCATCTGCACGTTGTCGCCCGGCATCACCATCTC
>JAPKYX010000080.1 GCA_026394075.1 Acidobacteriota bacterium | reverse complement strand
GCCAAAGCGTCAACAGCTGCTCGATAGCTTGTATCAGCACGGGCTGCACCTGGAGTACAACCTCTCGTTCTACTTCTCACGCAACACGCACTTGCTGGGCGAGGCGCTGGCGCTGGCGGCGTTGGGGGAGCTGTTTCCGCGCTGGAAAGAGCTGGGCGTGAACACGTTGCGGCGGGAGCTGGATTATCAGGTACTGGCCGATGGGGCGCACTTTGAGAAGTCGAGCTACTACCACGTCTACACGCTGGACATGTACTTGCTGGCCTGGCGGCTGGCGGGTAAGCCGGCGGAGTGGCGCCCGAAGCTCACGTTGATGGCGGAATATCTGGCGGCGCTGCTGGGTGAGGGTGGTGAGATTCCGCTGATTGGAGATGATGATGGCGGCCGGCTGTTCCATCCCTATGGGACGCATGTGCAGTATGGGCGGCAGACGCTTGAATGGGCGGCGGCGGAATTGGGGCGGCCGTTTGTCGCCAAACAGGAATCAGAACGCTTTGCCGAGTGCGGCTTGATCTTCCTGCGGGCCGGTGGGACGGAAGTGATTGTCGATGCGGGCGGCTTTGGCGGCGGGCGCGGCGGGCATAGCCATTCCGACACGTTGCAGATCATTGTGCGGCGCGGCGGGCGGGAATTGTTGATCGACCCCGGCACCTATACGTATGTAGGCGATCCTAGATGGAGGGACTGGTTCCGCGGATCTGCCGCGCACAACACGATGCGCGTGGGTGGGCGGGAGCAAGCGGAGGCGGCCGGGCCGTTCGGGTGGCGGAGTAAGCCTGAGGTGATTTTGCATGGTTGGGGTCCGGATTACGTCGATGCGGAGTGCCGTTATGGCGGCTGCGCGCACCGGCGGCGGGTCCGGCTGACCGATCCGCTCCACTTGACGGTGGAGGACGAGGCGTCGGGTGGTGAGGGTGAGCAGTGGTGGCACTTGGCGGCGGGAGCCCCGGTGCAATTCGAGTTTCCGGAGGGCTTGCGGGCGGAACCAGCCGAAGGCTGGCGTTCACGGGCGTTGTACCAGAAAGAACCGGCGCAACGATTCGTGGTTCGCGGGCAGAAGTTAACGACTAAATTGACGATAGGAGAGGTATGGCATCCGTAAGTGACAAGAAAATCGCGGTCTTGGGACTGGGCTACGTTGGCTGCGTGACGGCAGCGTGCTTTGCGAACCTGGGGCACCAGGTTGTCGGCATCGACAAGGACGAGCACAAGGTAAAGAACATCCTGAAAAAGTCGGCTCCGTTCTATGAGCCGGGCCTGACGGAGTTGATTGAAAAGACTGTGGACGACGGGCGGCTGACGGCGACGATGTCGCTGGCGGAAGGCCTGGCGGACGCGGATGTCGCGATGATCTGCGTGGGAACGCCCTCGGAGCGCAACGGCAATCTGGGCCTGGGGCAGCTGCGGCGGGTGTGCGCGGAGATCGCCGAAGTGATCGCGGGCCGGGAGAAGCCGCTGATTGTTGCTCTGCGCAGCACGGTATTCCCGGGGACTTGCGAAGAAGCGCAGTCGACGGCATTTGCCAAGTCTCCACAAGTGAAGATGGTGTCGAACCCGGAGTTTTTGCGCGAAGGCAGTGCGGTGAAGGATTTCGTGGAGCCGTCGCTGGTGGTCGTGGGCGGCACGGACGAAGCCGCGGTTCAGTTGATCGCGGACATGTATGCGCCTCTGGGCTGTGAGGCCTCGAAGGTGAACGTTCGGACGGCGGAGATGATCAAGTACGCCTGCAACACGTTCCACGCGGTGAAGGTGGCGTTTGCTAACGAGATCGGATCGCTGGCCAGCTATCTGGGTGTGTCGGGTGACGAAGTGATGGCGACGTTGTGCAAGGACACGCGGCTGAACATCTCGACGGCGTATCTGAAGCCCGGGTTTGCTTTTGGCGGTTCCTGCTTGCCCAAGGATCTGCGGGCGTTGTGCTACCGGGCGTCGCGGATGGACGTTTCGTTGCCGATGCTGGAAGCAGTGCTGCCGTCCAACGATGCGCACCTGGAGCGCGGCATCAACGACGTGCTGGATCTGGAAGCGCCGCGGTTGGGCGTGTTCGGCCTGGCGTTCAAGGAAAACACCGACGACCTGCGCGAAAGCCCGGTAGTCACCATGATTGAGACGCTGATCGGCAAAGGTAAGGACATGCGGATCTTCGACCCGCACATCCAACTGGATCAGATCTACGGATCGAACAAGAGCTTCGTGCTGAATGCGGTTCCTCATATCGAGAAGCTGATGCAGCCGTCGTTTGAAGAAGTGGCCAGCTGGGCCACGCATCTGGTGGTGGCGCAGACGCCATCGGCCGAGTTCCGGGCCAAGATCAAGGCCACCGGGTTACCGGTGGTGGATCTGACCCGGATTGAGATCCGGGAGCCGGCCAAAGTGCTGGCGTAACGGCTACGCCTTTCGACGGTTAGTTTACAATTCGAAACTTGAGTACCCGGCCTGTCTCAGGGGCCGGGTACTTTTTTTGTGCCTCGAATCAGTGGCTTAAGAGCGAAGTCCCTGCAGGGGATAGCCCGGGGGTGAGGAAGATGGCGGCCAGGGGACATATCGCCAATGGCAGCCATTACATCAACTCAAGCGGGCAACTGGTCAGCCGCCGGTACGTGGACGGGCGGGGTGGTGCCGGGCGTCGGCGATACGGTGACCATCAGCCATGCGGTGGCCGTGAATACGAACACCACGGTGGGTACTTCGCCGGCCGATACGACGACGCTGGTGCTGGATGTGGCGGCGGCGGGATCGCTGACGGTGGCGGCGGGCGTGACGCTGACAGTTCGGGGCAATGCGCGAGTGGTGAACACGACGCTGACGCTGAATGCGGGGGCGTCGTACATCTTTGACTCGTCCGCGGCGGCCGGCACACCGATCTATTCGCTGACGTTTGGGTCCGGGGCCAGCCAGCCCAATGGCAGACTGGTCTGCAATGGCACGTCAGCGGCCTACTGCAAGTTCGACATCGCGGCCGGGTCCGGCCGGGGCCGGATGCAACGCAATGCCAGCGCCAGTGCCCAGGTGGACGCCACCTATACGGACTTCAACAACCTGGGCGATGCGGCCAACACTTCGATGGACTGGTCCGCTGCGTCGGGTGGCATCATCCGGTTCACGTATTGCCGGATCGGGCTGATTGCGAACGGTTCCAATGCGTTGGGGCGCTGGACGACCTCGAGCGCGGCGGATTCGGACTTCATCCTCAACTTCAACAACATCCGCTACGGGACGGCGCATGCGTCGGAGGCGGCGCGGTTCACATTTACGGCGGCGACCACAGGGCTGCGGCAGTTCCGGAACAACATCCAGAACATCCGGGCATGGGGCGGTTCAGTGGCGCTGGCGATGAACTTTGCGGGGTCACTGAAGGGCTTAAGTGTCCGGGACAACGTGCTGGGGCGGATGGGACTGTCGGCGACCATCACCGATACGCAGCCGTGGGCGGAGTGGACCAATAATTTCTATTACATGCGTGGGATCGCAGCATCATGGCCGCTCGCCATTGCGCATCCCGGCAGCACCCTGCTGGACAACATCATCTACACCGAGGGCACGGGCACACAAGCCCTGAACGCCATCAATGCAAGTATGCCGACGGCGCTTACGGGCACGTTTGGTATCCAGGGAAACATCTATCAGGCCTACGTGAATTCCGAGGACGGGGATTTTGTCTCCAACAGCAGCACGGCGTGGCCTGCTGGAAGCAACGTGGTCCTGAACATCACCAGGAACCTGGTTTTGCCCAACGCCAGAGGGCGAGCATCGGGGTCTGTGAATAGCCACGACAGTGCGCTGGTGAAGCGCTTGATCGATTTCAACACCTTGATGACGGACGCCAATGGGGGTACGGGAGTGGCGGCGGTTTACACCGGTGCGACCTACTGGGGCGGGCCGTCGCATCTGGACTCCATCCGGTCCAATCTGGTGTGGTGTAACCGTTCGACGGGGGTGACGGGACAGGCGCAGGTGGCACGGCAGGCGACGCTGACCAGCCCTGAAACGGGCACGGCGGCGGCGGCCAGCACCTCGACGCTGATCAACTGCGCGGGGCTGACACCAGTTGCCACATTGCCCACGACGGCCAATCAAACGTTGGCGTCTTCGCAAGCCACCATCATATTTACCTCTGGCGCACTGGCTGGGCAGTCGCGAACGATCACCGCCAACACAGGGTCGAGCGTGACGGTGGGCGTGGCGTTCTCCGGCGCTCCGACGGTGGGGGATGCGTTCCGGATTGTGGTTCCCGATATTTTGAACGCAGCGCAGGTGGGCTGGAACGGCCTGTTCAATGTCGAGAACGGCACGCTGTTCGACCAGAACGGGGCCAGCGGCATTGCCGACAAGGGTTACCACAACTACAGCCAGACGACGCGGGCGACGATCGGCCAGAGCGATGTGGACCTGGGGTCCGGAACCTATGATGGCAACAACGGGCCGCGCTTTGTGGACTGGACCCGCAATGTCGAGACGTCGTGGAACCGCATCTTTGGGCAAGCGAGCGGGGCCACCTGGGTATTGAGCGCCAGCTATGTGGTGGGTGACCTGGTGAGCCGTCAGGCCGCGGCAGTTTACGGCAATGCGGTGATCACGTACCGCTGTATCTCGGCGCACACGTCGAGCACCGCGAACCGGCCGGCGGACGGTACCGACGGCACATGGCAGACGGTTTGGGAGCCGGCGGTTCTGCAGTTCCTGCGGGATGCGGTGGTGGCCGGGACGACATTCACGGATGCGACCGTGGGTGTCACCAATGTGAGCGCGGTGAAGTACCTGCTGGAGTGGGTCAAGGCGGGGTTCCGGCCCAGGAACACGACGCTACGGACCGCGGCGCATGATGGCTCCAGCATTGGGGCCATTGCACTGGCTTCGCCACTTAGCGCCACTTGCCCGGTGCATCGAACGGCGGTGGTGGGCGTAGCGTTCAACCAGCAGATGACGGCCAGTGGGGGCGCGCTGCCTTACACCTACACTGTTTCGGCCGGGTCCATTCCGGCGGGACTCTCTCTAAACACCAGCACGGGCGTGGTGAGTGGGACTCCAAGTGCAACCGGCACGTTTGCCTTACAGGTGACCGATGCAGACGGGACGGTAGCGGGGACTACCTGTGCCTTTACGGTGAATGCGGCTTTGGCGCTGAGCTGTCCGGTGATCTCGACGGGCGTGGTGGGCGTGGCCTTCAATCAGGCGGTGGCGGCCAGTGGTGGAGTGGCACCGTATACCTACTCAGTGGCCACGGGTGCTGTGCCCGCGGGGTTGGTGCTGAATGCGGCGACGGGCGCCGTGTCCGGGACACCCAGTGCAGCGGGAAGCTTCACAATTCGGGTGACCGATGCGCAGGGCAATGTGGCGGCTGGAACCTGCCCATTCACGGTAAACCCGCCGGTGGCGCAGAGCCGGCGCGGGTTCTCAATGATTGGCATCGGGCCCGTAGGTATCTAGGCGGAGCGTTGGACTCGGGCCGATTCGAAACAAGAAAGCGAAGAATAGGAGATATTCGATGACCGTAATTGCTATGGGCAAGATAGCCTCAACGACGCCCGGGACTCCGGTGCTAGTCACGGCTGATTCCAAGATTTTGGCGGGGCGAGTGATGTTTGCCGTTCCCACGACCAACACCGGCAAGGTCTACCTGGGCCAGCCCGGCATGAACAAGACAACGCTAGCCGGTGTGATGCGTGACTTCACTCCGCCGCAAGTGGGCCCACAGGACGGCACCGTACTCTGGACCTCAGATGAGTTCTTCCAGATGTCTGAGTACGCCGTTGATGCCGATGTGGCCGGCGATGGATTATTAGTAACGTACTGGCTGCCGTAACTCCGGTTCAACCTGGTCCTCTCTGGTCTATCTTGTGGCGGGTCTGGCGCATCGTCACCGGCCCCGCTTTCCCCCCGTTGATTCTCGAACCGCCTCCACTCGTGTCGATATGGTGTACTAGAGGAAGCGGCCCCCAGAGGCGGCAGGAGGACTATGTACCCCACAAGCAAAACGAATTTTGTTTGGGTCTGCGGGGTGTTGGCTTGTTTTGCCAGTGTGGTAAGGGCGCAAGCGCCTTCAGCAGTGCAGATCACCCAGCCTCCAGTCCACGAATCGATCACCTACAGCACCGCCCGTATCACCTGGTATACTTCCGCGCCAGCCACTACGGTCATCCAGTATGGAACTGATTCGTCTTTGCCGCTCCGGGAGGAACGGACCAGCGGCGGCCTCCGGACAATCCACTCTTATTACCTTTCGGGATTGGCTCCACAGACCGAGTACCGCTACCGGGTCTGCTCCGTGGCGGATAGAACCGAGGTTTGCTCCACGGAAAGAACCTTCACGACGCTTCCGGCTCCCTCCCCGTCACCCGCACTCCCTGAGCCTCCCCGCCGGCTGGTGGATGTCACGATGCCTTCCGGGTTCGGCGAACCGTTTACGATCGACGCCCAGTGCAGCAATCTAGAGGACGTTCTCAAGCAACTGGCCGCGCTCGAAGGGGATCAGAACTATGAAGTCACCATCTCCGCCGGGACGACGTGCAATGGCCTCTTTGTCTTCCCGAATCGCCCCAAGCACACCGGCTGGGTAGTCGTTCGCAGCACGGGCGCGCTGCCACCGGAAGGAACCCGGGTGGATGCCAGCCACTTGCCGGAGATGGCCCGTTTTGTGACCAACGCCATTCCCGAAGGCATCCGGCTGAGCATTAACACCCTGCCTGCGGCCTGTTCAGCGGGACAGTTGGTCTGGGCTTCGGATACCCCGGGCATGAGCTTGTTTGTTTGTTCGCCCCAACGGGGAGCATCCAATGGCGTTCGTAGACTGGCCAATGCCTACATTGGTGGGGGAGGTGCGGTTGTTCTAACGTTGGGATCCCATGGATACCGCACCGGGAATGTCGTGCGGGTCACTGGTACGGGGTTGGGCGTTGATAATGCCAACTGGCGGATTACCGTGATGGACGAGCACAACTTCTTTCTGGATGGGTCTCGCGGCCGCGGCACCTATTCGAACAACGCGAGTGTCGCCCGCAATGAAAACTGGACACAGGTGAACCACCGTAGCGGTCCGGAGCTACCGGCCGAATGTTCACTGAATGAATGGTTCTACCGAACGCCAGCCAATGGCTTTACCGCCTTCTGGTGCACCGCCCCGAACACCTGGGGGTTGCGGCGGGCGGTGGCGGCCGGTGAGATGGAAGCCATTCAGTTTCAAGAGAACGCCCGCGGATACCGTTTTGTGGGGCTGGAAGTGACGCATGCACCGGTGCCGGACCCGCATCCGGAAGGCTGGGACCAACCCAGCTACAGCCAGGGCTCCTATGGGGGGCTGGTCTTCACCAAGAGCAGCAATGATTCGATCCTGTTTGATCGCTGCGACATTCACGGGCTCGATTATCCGGCACGGCTGGGGCGAGGAGTCTCCCTTTATGGCTCCAATGTCGGCATCATTCATTCGCGTGTCTACAACGTCAATCGTTGGATGGACCAGGCCCCGGCAGGGGCATTCCGGGAGGCGGTGGCGATCGCCATTGTCGGGCCGGGACCGGGATTGATTGAGAACAACTTTCTCGAAGCGATCGGCATGACGATCTACTTCCTGGACCAGAGCCGCAATGCCCTGCCCCCAGCGGATTACGTGATCCGCCGCAATTATTTGGCCCATAGCGAGCGCTATCTGTCTGGTTCCCCGCTGAATATTCCCCGCAAGAACTACATGAACCGGCAGATCCTGGAGTTGAAAGCCGGGCAAAGGGTGCTGGTTGAGGGCAATGTCTTTGACGGCAATTGGATTGATGTGACCCAAGGAGCGATGGTGTTGCTCACTCCCCGGGCCTCGACGGTCGCCACCGCAAAAGTCATCGAGCGGATCGAGGACGGAACCGTCACGCTGGCGAGCCGGCCGGCGACGAATCTGACTGATCCGTACTCGGCCGAACAGCTGGTGTTGATTTCCCGGGCGGGACCCTATAACGGTGTCTGGACCGTAGGCGAGGTGAAAGATGCCACCACCTTTACGCTACGTGGAGCTCCTGCCGGAAGCGTCACGGGTGGGACCGTGGAACAGGCATCGAGCTTCATGCAGATATCGGATATCGATGTGCGCCACAATATATTCCGGCGCGGGCCCCACCTGATGCTGATCGCCGGGCATGATTTGCCGCCTGCGACCTTCATGACCCGGACTACGCAACGCGTCCGGGCCTTCAACAATCTGGTTTACGACATCAATGCCCGGCGTTGGCCGCAGGGCTACATATCCCCGCTGAGCACCAGTGAGTCCGGCCGCTCAGGCATTGCCTTCTCCGTTCAAAACGCGGCGGAAGACGTGATTATCAACAACAACACGATCTACGACATCAAGGGCAATGGTCCACATCTTCTCTTTACGGACTTCGCCACCGTAGGCCGCAGCGCCGGGCTGGAGATGAAGGATAACGTGATTACCGGAGAACGATTGACGCTCCACAGCATCAGTAATCAACTGGTGGGGGTAGAGGCTCTTAACCGGGAGTTTGTGGCCGGTTCCACGCCCTCCTGGACCGTCAGCAACAATGTGTTGTGCTGTAGCGTGATTGGTGCGAGCAGAATGCCGCCGAACACAGTGTTGCTCTCTTCGATTACGGAAATCGGGTGGATGGACGAGCGCAATTGGGGTTTTGAGTTACAGAGCTCCAGCCGCTTTCGCGGGACCGGTACCCAAGGTACTGATCCTGGGGTGAATATGGCTGCCCTGGAGGCCGCTCTAGGCCAATCGGTGCAGACTCTGCTGAAGAGTTCCGGGAGCTTTCCATGAAAGAAAGCTGCGCCGCAAGCCAAGCCGGCGGCCCAGGTTAAGCCGCTCCCTCAATGATTGTGGCCAAGCGCTCTGTCCGGCGGCGGGCATCAAAGGTTTGCTGAAACCACTCTCCAGGAGCATGGGTGGCCGATGGCATGGCCAGCAGATCCATCAGCTGTGCGTCCGCTTTCTCGTCCGGAGTTTCAGGATAGATGATGACCGAGGGCGTGCCCGTCTGGGACAGCACGAAGTCGGTGGGAGATCCGGGTTGAGTGTAGGCCAGAATGGGGCGGCCGATCTGAAGGTATTGGAAGATCTTTGAGGGCAACTGCACGGCCCCTTCCGCGACATCCAATAAGAGCTGGTAGTCGGATTCGCCGAGTTGCCGGTGCGCTTCCGCCCAGGGCACGTGTGTTCCGTCGTAGTGAAGCGTTTTCGAGGCGACCAGACGGGTGGCCAGCGGCTCGGGAAGACTGCCCGGGTCCAACCCTCCCACCAAGTTGATCCGGACCTTGGCGGGATCGAGGCGTCCGTTATCGATTAGCCGTCCTAGGGACATCAGCAGGCGGGTAGGCTTACGGCCGTGGTAGATCTCACCAGTGTGAGTGATCACCTTGTAGTCACGCACGGGTAGTTCTGGCGTCGCCACCGCATCCTCGGCATCGACACCATTCATGATGCAGTGCAGTTTGTGAGCCAGATGGGGATAGAGCTTTAGCCAGCCCTCATGAACGGCCGGGGTGTTGGCGACCACGGCGTCGGCGTGATTCATGATGTAGCGTTCGAGGAGGACATCGGTGCGGCCGCCGATCCAGCCCAACGGATCCTTGGCATTGCTGGCGAGCCGGCCGGGGGCATAGGCCATGGGGTCCCGGAAATCGGCGATCCACCGGATGCTTGGGTACCGGCGTTTCAGACGAAGCGCAACGATGTGGGTATTGGCCGTGGGGAATGTCGAGATGACGCAATGGTCTGGCTGTGGCCGGACAACGCGGTCAGCTGCTTTTAAGGCGGCGAAGTTCCAGATGAAGGATTCGTCGTGTGGGAACATCGTCCGGCGTAGCAGGCGCTCAAACAAGCGGAGCGGGTGCTGATTGTCCAGCTGACGATTGATGTTCGGGACATTGATCACTTCACCGGGCGGCGGCACGGCACCGGGAGGGCTGGGCGGGGCTGAGGTAAGAACCCGCACCTGGTAGCCCATCCGGGTCAGGTACTTGGAGAAGTGTCCGGGGCGTACGACGCCTGCCGCGACCGTCGGCCAGTAGTAGAAGGCGACAAACAGAACAGGCCGTTTCAATCGGTCACTCCGCCTTCAGGAATTCCCGGATGGTGGCCGTGATCCGTTCACTGGCATGGCCATCGCCATAGGGGTTGTGGATGAGCGACCGCCGCTGATACTCGGCCGGATTGGCCAGCAGTTCCGTCACCGCGTCAACGATCTTGCGGGTATCGTTGCCGACCAACGTTGCCGTCCCTGCCTTGACAGCCTCTGGCCGCTCGGTCACTTCGCGTAGAACGAAGATCGGTTTCCCGAGCGAAGGTCCCTCTTCCTGGATGCCGCCGGAGTCGGTCAGCAGCAGGTAGGCGCGCCGCATGATGTCCACACAAGCCACATAGTCCAGTGGCTCAATGAGGTGGATGTTGGCCCGGCCCGAAAGATGTTGGTACACGGGTTTGGTGACGTTGGGATTGGGGTGCACTGGATAGACCAGTTCGACGTCGTCGCGGTCAGCCAGCTCGCTGAGTGCCTTACAGATGCGCTCCAAGCCTTCACCGAAGCTTTCCCGCCGGTGTGCGGTCACGAAAATCAGCTTCTTGGTGGGGTCTAAAAAGCTCCAATCGCGAGGCGAGGCCAAGGTGCCATCGGCCAACCGATCCCGCACATCGAGCACGGCATCGATACCGGAGTTTCCGGTCACGGTGATGAGTTCCGGCGAAACTCCTTCCGTCTTGAGGTTGTCGCTGGCCCAGTCGGTGGCGGCGAAGTGAAACGCCGTCAGCTTACCGACCAGCACCCGGTTCATCTCTTCCGGGAAGGGTTGCCGCATGTTCCAGGTGCGCAATCCGGCCTCGATGTGGCCGACGGGGATATTGGCATAGAAACCGGCTAAGGCCCCGCAGAACGTGGTGGTGGTGTCACCCTGAACCAGGATCATGTCTGGCTTCTCCGCCAGCAATACCGGCTCCATATCCGCCAACATCCGGGCCATCGACTGGGCGAGGGTTTGGCCGGGCCGCATGATCCCCAAATCGTGATCCGGCTGGACTTCAAAAATACCCAGTACCTGGTCCAGCATCTCCCGATGTTGCGCCGTGACACACACCCGAACGTCCATATCCGGTTGTTTTTTCATGTACTTAACAACCGGGCACATCTTGATGGCCTCAGGGCGTGTTCCGAACACGAAAAGAACTTTGTGTTTACTCATAGGGGAAGTCTCATTAATAGCAATTGGGGGTACAGATGGCAAATGTACTCCATTGAAGGGCATATCGACCAGTGAGCGGCAAAGCGCGGGCAGGATGCCGCGCTACGGTGAAAAATAGGAGCCGTCCTGTTCCCGTTGGGCGCAGCCGGAGGGCGGTTCAAGACCAAACAGTGTCATTGAAGGCATCTATGGTCTAGGATGCTGATTCAATGAGGTCTTTTCCGAGTCACCGGGCGGTGCGAGGAACTCGGAATACGATATGAATCCAGTTCCCGTGAGGTTGATTGAAGCGGGCCTGGATATTGTTGATCACAATGGCCAGCTTGGCCGGCACCTTGGCCCAGAGGGGTAGCGGGCCGGGCTTGACGAGGCGCTGATCACAACCAGAGCAGGTCTCATCCTGGTAATAGGTGCCCCAGGGATTGCCGACCAGATCGAGCAACCATGTGGATAGGACATTGGTGCGGGCTCGATTTTCTCCGACAAAGTGGATCGACTCCACTTCCAGGGTGGAGAACAGCTGCCGGAGGCGGGCTTCATCAAACTCGTTGACGTGCCCCCAGGGAGGATTGATTTTGCCGCAATTGGAACAGGTCAGACGGCCGAGGCGCGTGTCCTGGCGGTAGGGCACACCGATCAACACCCGGTCAGCGGCCACGCGGGCGATCTCGCGAGCAGCCGCTTCAATGGCAGGAATATGCTCCAGAACCTCGGCGCACAGGATGAAGTCGAAGCTGCGATCGGGAAACTGGAGCGCAGTGACATCGCCGGCGACGCATTCGGCACCCGGTATATCCGGCTGGGCGAGGTCGAGCGCCACGACATGTGAAAAATGCTCGGACAACAAGTGGGTATAGTGGCCGTCGCGGGCGCCGATGTCGAGGGCTCGCCCGCCTTTGCCAAACAAGGATACGAGAGACCGTTCACGAGCTCGTTCGCTTTCGGTTGAGCGATATGTGGTGAGTTCTGCCATGACCTTTTGATTGAGCCAGGCCGGAGAACTCCGGCTGGGCTTGAATGGACTCAAGTACTCCACTTCTAGGGTACTCGTTAATCTCCTCGGCCATTGCGGGCGGAAGCTCTCAGATTAACCGCCGAATTTCTGGCTTTCATTCTGGCGTACGGAGCTTGGTTCCGGCAAAGAGGCTGGGAGTTTGCCTCCGACCGGTCACAGGGATCCTTGGGGAACAATCGTTTTCGTTTCAACATATTCCTGCTCTTCACAACGCATGCCGGGTTGCCGGGCAGTTCTGCTGGCGTTGGAGGAATGGGATTGATGCTAACCAGAATCTCGCTAACGGCGGCCTTGATTGTTTGTTCGTGGGGGCTGTCTGTGGGCCAAACGAGAGTCGACCTGCAGAATCAGGGCCGGAATGTCGACTTCTCTAGCGCGGCGACCACGCGGCCGATCAAGACGGGTACGGTGACCCCGTCCACTTGCGCGGTGGGCGAGCTGTTTTTCAAGACCGATTCGCCGGCCGGTTCCAACCTGCTGGCTTGCACATCGGCGAACACATGGTCATTACAAGCGGGCGGGAGCGGGTCCTTGCCTTCCTCGGCAGGGAACGCAAACCGGGCGCTGTTCACGGATGGAACGGTACCGGCGTGGCGAACGTTCTCCGCGGGAGGGTCGGGAGCGTTGCAACTGACGCCAACGGCGACCGACCTGGGGATCGACATCGTTTCGGCCGTCGTGCCCGTGAAGGCCGCCGCCAATACGTTCACCGGGCTGAACAGCTTCGATCAGGGTGTGCAGTTGACACCGCAAACCGCTCCCGGATCCCCGGCCAATGGCCGGGTCTGGTATGACACAACGGCTAACCGGTTCCGGCTGCGGGAGAACGGCATCACGGCCGATCTACGCAATCCAACCATGGGTGTGTACCTCAGCGCCCCGGGAACATGGGTGACGGCCAGTTCGACGCAGTTCTTCGCGCCGTCGGGATCTACCTTTTCGGCGACGGAATCAACCCGTCAGGTGGCGATTCCGGTGGCGGGTACGCTGCGGGATCTGGTGATTCGCACATCGAGCAGCCAACCGAGCACTGGATCGCTGGTTTGCGCGGTACGGGTGAATGGCGTGTCAACGTTGCTGTCGGTGACCGTGGCGGCGAATGCGGCGACGGGTACCTTTAGCGACCTGACGGATACGGTGACGGTGGCGGCTTTGGACCTGCTTTCAGTCTCCTGCGTGAACACGGCCACGGCCTCCAGTGCGACGGTCTCGGGAATCTCCTTCCGGATGGTGCAATAGCTATGCAGCAATCACTACGGGGATCAGTGGGGCACTGGGCTCTGGCGGCAGCCTTGGGTGGGGCCTTGGTGTCGGCTCAGCCGGTATTGATCGGAACAACCTTTGTGGACAACATCACCAGCAGTCAGGCGCGTGTGCACTGGGTCACGGATATCGCCTCGACGACGGTGATTGAGTACGGGACTACGCCAGCGCTCGGGAACCTGATCTGGCCGGGCTGGGGTAATCTGTTCGCTTTCCACAACTGGTACATCTCGGGAGTGGCCCCGAGCACAACCATCCACTACCGGGCTTGTTCGGCACCAGAGACCTACACTGCTTGGACGATCGGGTCGAACACAATCACCATCACCGGGCACGGCTTCAGCAATGGAACCTTGGTACAGGCCAATTCCGGCAATAGCGGCCAGTTGTATTCGCTAAACAACTACGGGACATACTTCGTGGTGAATGCGACGGCCAATACGTTCCAACTGGCCGCTACGCTGGGCGGGAGCCCGTTGACGGTGACGGGAACGTTGACGGGCACCGCGAGAATCGGGCGAGCGGTGTGTACTGCAGTGTCGACTTTCACCACGACGGCTGGTGATCCCAGTGGAGCCGCAGTGCCAGTCCCTCCGGCGACATCGATCCCGGATGTTCCCGTGATCAACGGCAATACCTACAATGTCGATGGAACGTGTTCCAATCTGTCGACCATTTTGACGACTTTAGGCACCCTCACCGGTACGGCCAATCACCAGGTGCTCATCCCGGCGGGCACTGACTGTCGAGGCCAGTTTGTCTTTCCGGCACGGCCGTCTCATAGCGGGTGGGTGGTGATCCGCACGGGGGCGGCAGATTCGCAGATTCCCCCTCCGGGGGTGAGGTCGCGCGATGAATTCCTGCCTTACTACGCAAAGTTCACGTCGGATTCTTTCCCGTTGACCAACTGGATCGGGGCCGCCAGCATGCCTCTGTTCCCTTGCGCGGGTAGAGGACAGATGGATGCGATCACCGGACCCGTGGTGAATGGCACCGGATTGACACCGCTGTATGTCTGCGATGTTCCCAACCTCATTGTGACCAAGAACATCGAGACGATCACCAACACCGCGGGCGTGATCACGATCAGGATCACAGGTCATGGATTCAGAAACGGGACCCTGGTTCGCGTGGAGGGCACCGGCATTAGTGCGCTCGACACCAGAGGCTATCCGATTCTCGTGCTTAACTCGGACACTTTCCAACTGGTGGGAACTACGGGGACCATCACCTCCTGCAGCACTTGTACGGGACTGGTGCGGGCCGACATTGGACGTATACAAGCACCGGGCAGCACCTATGGGCCCACCGCAAACCGGCCCGCCACCTGTGCCGACGGTCAAACATGGATCGACGAAGTACCGGCAAATCCCAGCACGCTCTCATGGTGCGATAACGGCACATGGCGGCCATTCCGCATGATCAATCAGCCGGCCGGGACAGTGCACATCACTTTTCAGGCCAATGCCAACCGGTACCGGTTTATCGGTCTCGATATTCAGCACGCAAGGTTCCCACAGACGATCCCCGACGGCTGGGGCACAGGCGACGAGAAGCAGGGCCGGATGGGAAATCTAATTCGGACACGAATCTCCAACAGCGATATCGTTTTTGACCGCTGCGATATTCACTCCCATGACTACCCAAACCGGACAGGTTCCCTGTTGATCCCGAATGGGACCCGCATCGGATTCGTGAATTCAAGGATCTACAACGGTGTGGCCTGGCTATTGCACCCACACCCGGGCTTGCTGGAAGTGAACTTGATCCAGATCGTGCAGGGCAGCGGCGGATATTTCCAGAACAACTATATCCAGGGCGCCGGAATCAGTCTGATTGTTTCCGATAGCCCCCAGCAGACGGCATCGGAACCGTCAACGCCAGACATTCCGTTACAGTTTGTCCAGCCTCCTTCGGACTACATCATCCGGCGAAACTGGTTCTACAAGGATCCAGTCCACCGCGGTGGAACGCTGGAGAACTACCTGACTGGAAGGACGTACGCCAACCGCCATCACATCGAGTGGAAACGAGGCCAGCGCTTCCTGCTGGATGGAAACATCTTCGAAAACAACTGGGCGAAGTCCGTCCAAGGTGCCGCGGCCCTGGTGACCCCGGTTAGCCCGGAATCGTGGGTCAGCTCTCCGGTGATCTCGATTAACAGCTCCGGCGATGTTTTGGTCAACACGGGGGCACTGGATAATGCCGTACCCGGCGAGCCCATGGCCATCACGGGGGCTTCCAATCCCGCCCACAATGGCATTTGGTCCATCGCTTCCGTTACGGCGTCGGCCAACACGATTCGTCTTTCCGGTATGCCTGCGGTTTCTTCGACAGGCGGTACGGCAACAGCCTTGGGTTCAACGGTTGTGGTCACGGATCTGGATTGGACGAACAATACGCTAAACAAGACGCCGGTGGTGGCGCTTCTGAATGGCCACGGTGTTCAGGCCGGTCCCATCACCAAGCACACACAGCGGATCCGGTTCCGCAATAACCTCTTTTTCGACATTAACCGGCGGGCGTGCACCAATGACATTATCGACTTTCGGGTTTGCGACGCCACGGCTGGTCCTCCATATGGCTACACGGACCCCACCGGCATCGCCCCTAACGGTGGCAGCCCGTACATCTTCAACATTACCTTCGGGCCGGAAGACTACATCCTCGATAACAACTCGGCGATCGATGTCCTGGGCAACGGCAGCCAACAGATGATATTCAATACCGAGCTCCAGAACGGCCGAGGCAAAGGCCTTTCTCTGCGCAATAACCTTTGGGTCTCGGCCGGTAGTGCAACCAGTATTCCCATCAACGGGCAAAGCTGGGGGATCGGAACAGATGGCCTGGACGCTGCCTGGCCTAACCTTGGCGGATCTTCCGTGGGCTGGGTTGCGGCAAATAATGCATTCTGCTGCGGCATATCCAATGCGTCCAAATACACCGGCATCGCGGCTCTGCCGGCCAGCAAAGCGGCCTTCTCGTTCTGGAATGATCCGCAGTTGAACTACAGGTTGCGCTCGGATAGCCCGTTCATCTCTGGTGGTGCCAACCGGGGCACGGATGGACGGGATGTTGGTGCCGATATTGACGCGCTAGATGCGGCCCAGGGGAAGGTCCAGAATGCGCGTACATGGGGGGTCAGCACCACTACGGCGAATGTAGGGTATCTCGCGCCGGATGCGGATTCCTGCACGGTGGAGTACGGCACCAATCCCGCCTGGGGCACGGGAAGCCGGTTAAGTGATGGCGGCGGCGCCCGGGTGCGCAGTGTCGCTATATCCGGACTGGCGGCGAACACAACGTACTACTATCGTGTACTCTGCGCGGTTGAGCAGCCTTCGGGCTTGTTTAGAACCGCACCCTAGCGCCCAGCCACAGATGGCCATCCGGCCCGCCTTTCGCGAGGCCGGGTGGCCCAGTAGAATCCGCCACCATTTGAGCGTCGCAACAGATTCACGCTCTGAGGATAAATCGCCGACAATAGAAGAAGTGGGCCACGTTGGGCAGTGGCTCGTTCTTTAATGAACACCTTTCTGCTTAAACTGCGCCGCGGGGAAACACCATTTTTTCGTTTTCTGCGCAGCATTGCCAAGCGCGTGCTCTACGGGGGCGGCATCTCTCCGGGACCGCTGAAGCCGCTATTTGGCTTTCTCTACCAGGCTCACTTCATTGCCCTAACCGTGTTCACGTTCTGTTTGACGGCCCTCTACCGTTACCCGTTGTTTGTGGCCCGCTGTACCGAAGTGGGAAAGAACCTCGGCATCGAATTGCTGCCGGAAGTGATCGGCCATAGCCAGATTTATCTGGGCGACAATGTTCAGATCAGCGGGAAGATCAGCATTATCAGCGGCCGCGTTTTCGATAATCCGCGCCTGGTGGTGGGCAATCGCTCGTCGATCGGGCACGGCACTGTGATTTCAGTGAACAGAGAAGTGACCATTGGCGATGATGTGCTGATTGCCGGTTCTGTTCGCATTGCGGACAATGATGGGCATCCCATTGATGCGGACCGCCGCATTCGCCATGAGCCGCCGGGGCAAGAGAGCACCAAGCCGGTGCACATCGGCAACAAAGCCTGGATTGGCAATAGCGCCTGCATTCTAAAAGGTGTCACCGTGGGAGAAGGCGCGATTGTGGGCGCGCTGAGCGTGGTCACCCGGGACGTTCCCGCCTATCACGTAGTCGCCGGCAACCCGGCTCGAATCGTCAAGGACCTGCGGCCCACTCCTGAGCCCGAAGTGGTTACCGAGTCCGTTTAGAATTCAGATCGGCGGGAGTGGCTGGGTCCGGCCCGGGCACAATCCGACTACCATGGAGACAGAGGTTCCCCTGCGGGAGAGTCCCGAATGCTCAGCAGTACCGGCATTGTGAGATCCGATATTCAGTTCAGCTGCCGAAAAGTAGAATTGAGACCCGTCATCGGAAAGTTCGAAATTGTATGGACAGCATGTTGCTTGCAGTTGAAGGCCTCGACAGGGATTTAACCCGACTATGACCCTGCCCTTAGCTGCCGCAAACGGACGCCCTTCCACTGTGCCAGTATCCGGCTTGGGCCATTTCAAGGAGCCCGATAGTCTTCAAAAGATCGGCTATTTCGCGCTGCTGTTCTACGTTTTCTTCTACCTCAGCCGCACACTCGAGATCAGCGGCTTGGGCGCTCTGAAGATCACCCTTTTGCTCAACTTGGTGTGGTTCGCAATGGCGTTGATTACCGGCGGGGTGTTCTCATTCTTCGCCACCCGGGCAGGAGCCTTCTTTACGGCCTTCGCCTTGTGGACATTGATCAGTCTGCCGTTCAGCGTTTGGCGTGGAGGCAGCGTCGAAACCGTCACTTCCGTCTTCCGGTCGTTGTCGATAATGGGTGCTATTGTCGCACTCACTGTAACGGGCAAATGGGCTCTGCGGATGATCTACGGTATCGGTATTGGCATGGGTGCGGCGAGTGTTGCTGCAATATTCAAGGGCACGGTGAGCGCCCGAGGACGCCTGGCCATGGATGGCGGTACTTTAAGTGACTCCAATACGTTGTGCCTGGCGGTTCTGATGGGCATGCCCATGCTTTGGCTTATGTCCCGTAATGCCCGCGGCACCGTAGGCAAACTGTTGCCGCTTTGTTTTGTGCCAACGATTCTTTATGTGGCCTACCGGACGGGGTCGCGCGCCGGCATGCTGGCATTGACGGTGATGCTGGTGCTCTACTTTATCCGCGCCAGCGGATTTAAGAAGATGCAAATGATCGCACTGATGGTTGTTGGCGTGGCGGTCTTGGCTACGTCCTCGGATCGTTTGCTTAAGCGCTTTGCCACCATCCCCGGACTCAGTTCCGAACAAGGTCCCGCCGATGACGACGAGGCGGCGGCAGAAGGCTCCACTGATGGCCGGACCTACCTGTTCCTCAAAAGCCTGGAGTTTACTTTCTACAACCCCATCGTCGGCGTCGGCCCTGGTCAGTTCCAAGTCGCCGAGAACGCGGAATCCGTGGCCCAGAATAGAAAAGCCGCCTGGCACGTGACCCACAACAGCTACACCGAAGTATCGAGCGAGTGCGGTATCCCGGCCTTGGTGTTCTTTTTAGGAGCAGTCTTCTCGGCGTTTGGCGCGACCGCCCGAGTCGCGAAAATGTCCGTGCGACCGGGTGACAAGGACGCTGAGGACATCCGGCAGGGAGGCATATACCTCCAGATGTCGCTAGTGACCTTGATGGTGGGGATGTTCTTCTTAAGCCTTGCCTACACCGGATTGATCTTCATCATTAGCGGTCTGGCCGTCGCCTTGGAAAGGGCCGCCAAGGCCGAGTACATGACCCCAGCCAGTCGCAGCGTCTCAAACCCCGTGCCGCTTGCTTCACTCGCGCCCATACCGGCTCTCAGCCGTATTCGCTAACGCGGGCTAGAACACGATCCGTTCCACTTCATCCAAGGTGACCAGATCGAGGCGCCGGTCATAGAGGCCCGTGGTGCGGGCGCTTTCATGATTAGCCATCTGTTGCGCCACTTCCAGCCGGCCGCCATGGCGCAGGTACTCGGTGATCCCAGTGGCCCGAAACGTGTGGCAGCAGATCCGAGTCTCTAGCCCGGCGCGTTCAGCCCGCCGCTGGATCATCCGGTAGACATCAGGTTGCGCCATCGGCCGCTCGGTCAACTTCCCGCTGCGCCCCATCGTGGTGCGGAACAACCAGCCTTTGGGTTTCCCTGGCACCGCTTGGAGGTAATCGTCCAGATATTGCTCCAATCGGTGATGGCAGGGCATTTCGTGCTCCTTACCCCCCTTCTCGTGCAAACGCACCCAAAGACGCCTCCCCTGATGGTAGATGTCTTCCTGGCGCAGCTGAATGGCGGCTCCCACCCGCGCAAACGTATAGACCAGCAACCCGATCAATGCTCGATCCCGCTGCCCGATAGCGGTATCAGTCTCGATGGCGTCCATCAGACTCCGCACCTCCTCCGCAGACAGCACTGTTGTTTTTCCCCTCTTGACGGAGTAGCGCGGTCCACGAACAACGCTGGCTGGATTAGTCGGCAGCACCTGGCCCACCACCAGCCAATCGAATAGCATCCGCAGCGCCGCCAGATACTGCTTCACGGTTGGCGGCGAGAGGCGTCGCTGCAGATCCTCCACCCACGCCGCCACTTCGATTGGCTGGATAGCCACCAAAGAACCACTTCCCTGCCCTCGGCACCAGATCGCGAAGTCACTCACCGCCCGCAGGTACGCCTGGCGTGTGTGCCGGTTGCGGATGTGCGCCGCAAAAAACTCGGCCGTCCGTTGAGCACTCAGCCGCGTGGAGTGAAACAGTTCGGCCGCAGCAGGTACGGAAACTATCTGGATTGGAGTCGACATATATGAATGATAACGTTCTTTATCACACCTATTAACTTCGAGCCGTATTGCGCACATGCGCACCATCGCACCGCCTATAGTATGCTGACTGGCAAAGTCCACAATGCCTGATAAACCAACATGGTACGGCTCAATTCCGGAAGCCCTAGCGGCACTGGAGGCATTGGAGAGCCCTTGGATTGACCGTCAGATGCTACAGACTCTGCTCGGTGTCGGGCGTCGCCGCGCCCAGCAGTTGATGAAGCCTCTCGCCAATCGCCTGATCGGGCGCAATCTACTGGTGGAACGCGATCGTCTGCGGCAGTTCCTGTCGGCAACCGCCGCCGGAGAACCGGCCGGCATGGAACACCAGCGCCGTCTGCGTCTGGCGCGTCAACTGGAACAATGGGCTCGCACGCCGCGTCTCCCGGTCGAGGCCCCAGCCCGGATCATCCAGCAGCAGTTAACTTCCCTGCCCGCAGGGATCGAGCTAACGCCAGGTCGTATTGCCGTCCACTTCACCACCTCTCGTGAGGCCATGGAAAAGCTCCTCGCCTTAGCCCTGGCCATTAGTAATGACCTGGAAGGTTTCGAAGTAGTCACCGAGAGCACCGATGCGGCTGTACAGCTGTACCGCCAGTCATACAGCTAGAAAGCCTCTTGTATTTTCGGTGTACAGCTGACATGCTGTACAGACAGATGCCAGCTGTTATTTCTATTGCCAACCAGAAGGGTGGCGCGGGTAAAACCACCGTCACCATGAACCTGGCCGGCGGCCTCCACGAAGCAGGCTATCGCGTCCTGGTGATCGATGCCGACCCTCAACAAAGTGCAACCAAATGGCGCAATCGCCAGGAGGAGAATCAACTCGGCTTCGACATCATTTCGATGGCCCGCCCCGGTCTGCACAAGGATTTGCCGGGTATGAACCTGGACTACGAGATCATCCTCATCGATTGTCCGCCCGGGCTGGCCGATGCCAGCGGCCAAGGGGGCATCACCATTGGGGCCGTTTTGGCCAGCCAGTTTGTTCTGGTTCCCGTGCAACCCACATTCCTCGATTACGAGGCCTCACAGATGGTCCTGCCATTGCTCCAACAAGTGGCGGCATTCCGGCCGGATCTGCAAGCGCTGATCGTCGTGAACCGCAAGCCGACCAACCGCTCTCGCCTGGCCACCGAAGCCCGCGAAGCAGCCGTGGCGTTTTTCACCTCAACTGAGGTATCCATTCGCGTCTTGCAAGCGGAATTGAGTGACCGGACAGCCTACAAGGAGTCTCCCGGCACTGGACAGACCATCTTGCGTTATGAGCCCGGCTCCAAGGGGGCCGAAGAAGTCCGCCAACTCACCATGGAGGTGCTTGAATGTCTAAGAGTCCCCGCCCGAGCCTAACCCAATTGGTTCGGCACGACTTGCCGGCCCGCGACATGCCAACCGTTTCGCCACTCCTGGAGGCTGCGGTCTTGCCGCCGGCAGTAGAGCCCCCGCGGCTGCAGCAATCAACTGTACAGCTAGACAGCATCGCACTGCCTGTACAGCCAGTAGCTGTACAGCTCGATTCCGCACTAGCAGACACCGCCTTTGTGTCCAGCCCATCGGGTACAGCTGTACAGCTGGCGCCTGTACAGCCTGCTGAAGCGTCGCTGGGCTCAGGCACTAAACTCGTGCCCCGCTCTGGGCCACGCCGCGGCGATCCCTCCCAAAGCGCTACCTATCGGTTGCCGTTACCGCTTTATAATCAATTGGTTGATGTCGCTCATCACTACCGGATCGCGATGACCGACATCGTCGTCGAAGCCTTGGAACAGCACCTAAAGAACTTTCCGCTGCCCCGGTAGCCCCACTGGGAAGCTATCCCGTTAGAACATCACCAACTGCTGATTAGCTTTGAGCCACTGTTCAAAACCGGGCAGGGAAGTACTCTCCCGGAGATGTGAACGCAGCATCCCTAGAGCCACTTCACGCTTGGTGGCATCGCTTGAGCGCTGGTGAAAGTCGGGTTGCTCTCGGCGCAGCTTGCGCGTTTGTTCCTTGATGGCATCCGCTAACCGTTCGGGCGTCATCCGGGCAATCTTATCTTCGATCAGGCGTTCGATGTCCAATTCGTACTTCTCCAGCAGCCGCCAGTGCCGTTGCTGACTATCGAGTTCCGCCTGTTCACGTTGCTGGCGCAGTTGCCGCCGATTTGACGTCTCAAACTGCTCCGGGACGCCCAAATTGCTCTCGATCGCCCAAATGTAGAAGCCGGCCGGGTTCTGGAGCTTGCCGCGACGGTCACTCTGGATCAGCGAATCGGCATACTCGATCTGGTCCATCACCGGTTGTGAATCCGCGATGTCCAGAGCCAATTGCCGGGCCTTCCTCTCAGCTACACCGCGCTCGATCAGCTCACCGACCCAATTCGGGAGACTTGCCTGTAGCGCCGCCCGCCCCTCAGAGGTCACAAATCCCGCAAAGCTGGGCAACGACAAAAGCCGGTTTCCCGGAGCCAGCACCAGCTTAAAATCTCCGCCTTGACTTGTGTGTACGATCTCCCAGCTGGACAAATAGCCAATATCCACCAGTTCGTTCAGGGAGGGCTGAAGGACCGATCGGGCTTTAGAAATATGCGGATAAGCCCGGATATGCAGCAATTGGCAGAAATCCTGATACTTCTTCTCCACCGGCTGTCCCTTGCTGGCATAAAACCAGACGCTGAGATGGCCGAACAGCGCCTTGGCTATGTCACGGCTCAGCTTCAGATAGGCATTGAAGTCGAGCGGCAGCATGTAGCCCTGATTCAGATTGTTCAACTGCCACTGCGAAAGATAAACCTCATAGAACTCGGATCGGATGCCGTCCTTCATCTCCTCGCCGAAAAGCACCACCCGGTCGAAGACGTGAAACGTATCGCTGGCATACTGGCGGCGGTCGGCCAGGAAGATCGATGACTCCGACATGATGATGGTTGCCACCATGCGCTTGCACCAATCGTTGATTTCGTCGTAGTGAAAGCCGCCCTTCCGCAGCCGCAGCAGCTTGATCAGCTCAGCACCGGAGAAGCGGACAGGATTGGCCACTTGGCCCTGCTGATCCCGTTGATCCATGGCTACCTTCATGAAAGCCATGTACTTATCTCGATCAGCCGTGGTGGGCAAACCCAGGCTGGGTACACCCTCAATCACGGCCTTCGCCTGGATCCTTTGGCCGTCCGGCCGGCGGATGATCTGGAAGACCGTCCGGGAAATCTCTTTGCTCGGTGTAGATGCGAAGAAACCAACTGACTGGAGGTTCTTTTCAACTCGGACGAGATCTACGTCCTCACGCTCTACAACAACAGCGGCCAGAGTCTGCTGGTCAGCCTCAGACCTCGGCTGTGTACTCTTCATGGTGTTGCTTTAGGATAGTCTGAACAGAACTATGAAAACCTTTAGCAGTTTGCAATAGCATGAAAATAAAAGGGATAAACCACATTTCGTTCCACGGAACTACACCTTTGTGACCACGAAACTACACCACTGCTTCCACGATACTTCACTACTTTTCCTCACACCTACACTATCCTTCCGCGCAGCTACACCATTCTGCCAAGCAGCTACACTTCTCTTCCACGCAGCTACACTGGCCGGGGAATAGTCCATCCGCATAGCCTTCCCATTGCCTAATGTCGGCGGGTGGTCGGAAACATGGGCTAAAGGTATGTGTATCAGTCAGTTCAAGTGATTGCTGGAGGTCTTCCCAGGGCATCGCCGGGTTCAACACTTAATGAAACAACTCCTGCCGGGTATCGGAGAAACGGCCTCGCCTGCCTGCGCTGAGCGTGGGCGGGGAATCCCGTAGTGGCTGTACAGCGGCCATCTGTACAGCCAGCTTTGCGCCATTTGGTGAGCGTAGATGATGCGCCAGGCTGAGAAACAAGCGAAGCGAGTCCCGCAATAGCCCTGCGCGGCGTGAAGCAAAGAATGGAATGGGGCCAATCTTTCCACGGAGCTACACCCAGTTGCCACGCAACTACACTCCAGCTGAGCAGTAATGGCCCGAAGTTTCCACACAACTACACCCACCTCAGGGCCTGGAAAGAGTGATCCCCGCGGCTACGGGTAGGGGCGGGGAAGTAGCCTTTAGCTACACACTGTCAACTGCTTAGCTGTCACTGCGGGGGCAGCAGCATCGCTTGCGGAGGGCTCTGGGGCGGTAGCCACCCAATCGTAGCGCCAACTGGAGGTGAGCTCCTGGGCGATCAGTTCCAATGAGACCTGACTTTTACTAGTGCACGGGCCTTCAATCACGATCGCTTCGGCATTGGCCAACTCAATCCGGAACGTCCAGCCGACTGCTTCATGCGTCATCGTGTCAACTCGGCCCGCCTGCAGCCGTACCCATGAAACCCGAACCCACCCAACAGAGCGTCCGCAGCGCACGATCGCGGACCACCACTCGTCTTCCGAGGCTGCCGCCCGAAGCTCCGCTGCCCATTTGCTCAGGTGTAGGCGGCTGGCAAATACGTGCCGCAAGCCGTCACCAAAAATGAACTCACTCACGGTATGGAACTCAACGTACCGCAGCCGGGAAACCAGTAGCGAAGCAGCCACCAGAAACGCGCCCAGCAGCCAGGGGCCGTAGCCATCAGAGTGCGGAGCACTCAGCAGCACCGCCGTCCCGGCCGCGACCGCAGCGAACAGATAAAGCGTGATCACCGCCCCACGCGTCGTCAGACCGTGATCGAGCAATCGGTGATGGATATGGAGCCGGTCAGCGCCGAAGATCGGTTGACCGGACAGAAATCGCCGGATGACGGAGAGCAGCAGATCCAGCAACGGCACTGAAAGCGATACCAGCGGAACCGCGATACTCAGTAAAGTGGCCATCTTGTGGGTCCAGATCATTCCGAAGCAGCCCAGCAGGTAGCCGATCAGTAGCGCCCCCGAATCACCCAGAAAAACTGTCGCCGGATTGAAGTTGTAGACAAGAAAGCCGGCCAGCGCCGCCGCTAGCGGAAGCGTGGTCATCGCCAACGCGTAGTTGCCATAAAGCAGGGCGACGCCAAACAGCGTCAAGGTGGAAAATAGCCCCATCCCCGCACACAGGCCGTCTAGTCCATCAATCAGATTCAGAGCATTGGTGGTCAGCAATAGCCAAAAGACCGTAATCGGGACAGCCGCCCACATCGGAAGGCTGTAGTTTCCAATCGTCTCCACCCGAAGCCCCGCCGCGAACGTCACCAGGGCGGCCACAACCTGTCCCGCCAGCTTCATTTCCGGCTTGATGCTGAACAGGTCATCCACCAAGCCCACACAGAATATGATCAGAGCGCCCGGCAAGAGCTTCCAGGCCATCGACTCCGCATCCGGTGGCCACTGCGTGGCGCTCAGCAAGGAAAGACCGTAGGCGATAGCGATGGGGATCCCCCCGGCGCGAGGCACCGGACGGGCATGCATCTTGCGGCCGGAGGGGTGATCCAATAGATTAAAAAAACTGAATATATCCCGGATCAGCGGCGTCAGCGCCAGAGCAATGCAGAATGTTTGGCCTCCCAGCCAGAGAAGTTCCAGCAGGCGTGCGGTGCCCAGGTCCACATGGATGTTTGGTTCAAACATAATTTAATCAACCGCTTAGAAGAATCGCAGAGGCCCGACAGGGTAGCTCTTCTACCACCCTCCCTGTACTGGAGTATCGGCAAGATGTGGGCAATGATGATCCCTGGCGTTTATTCCTGCCCGATGCGGCAGACGAGCCTTCCCCTTACGCTATTGAGGTGACGGCACTAGGGCGTTTTGCGTACCGTTGCGTTGATTGGCTATACTACGAATCACTCAGAGGTAGCCCTAGCCCCGAGCAGGAACCCAAAATAATCCTGCCGGTGGATATCCTGGGACACCCTAGATGATTGTTCCTCACGGTCTGTTGGGCGGTTCTCTATTGAGACTACCCGGCCCACCAGTGACGTTTTCGCATCTGCTTTACAAGCGTCTTCTATATTCGGACACCACGCAAAAGCTCCGTGCTTTTGGATACGTTTGACGGCTCCATTCACACGAAGCAGTTAGATCCGATGTAAGACACTTGATTGTTTCGTACGGTTCTGGGGTATACGGAGGGAACCCAAAACTCACATGAAGAAGTTAACGCTAGGGCTGGCCGCGCCGGAGAAAGCTGTCTGGGCTCTGCTGGCTTGTAGCGCGTCTTGGGCGCAACCCCTCATCACTGTTCAACCCGTGGTGGACGCCATTACGCCCACTTCGGCGAGAGTGACTTGGGTTACCAACCTCGCCTCGACCACAACAATCAAGTTTGGATTAACCACCGCCTACGGTGGCCTGACCAACGGCCAAACGGCCGCAACGACGGATCATTCCTGGTATCTTTCCGGGCTCAAACCCAATACTACCTATAATTTTCAAGTCTGCTCGGCTGTCGGAACGGCGGAAACCTGTAGCTCCAACCAAGTCTTGACCACCGCAGCACGGTTGCCAGGCGCGCCAGTGCCGGACGTTCCCGTCCCGCCGCGAGAGGTGCCCACGGCTCCTCCCCCTGGAGCCTACGGGCCGCCATTTTATGTCAATGAACAGTGCTCAAATTTGCCCACTATCCTGACGTCACTGGCCAGTTTGACCGGTTCCCTTCACTATGTGGTCCAAGTCCCGGCCGGTACCACCTGCCTGGGTCAGTTTGTATTTCCGCAACGCCGGAACCACACGGGTTGGGTGATTGTCAGAACGTCCAGTCCGGATTCAGCCTTTGCTGTCGAGAACGAACGCATCGACGAAAGTGATACACCGGCTTTGGCCAAATTCGTCACCGATGCGCTGCCCGCGCTTTGGTATCGAATCTCTACACTCCCCAGTGCCTGCAATGCGGGCACTTTCGCCTGGGTCTCGGATGTGCCTGGTTTTGCCGTTTACGAATGCATCAACCGGGCCACGTCGGTGCCACAGCCGATCTTGTATGCCAGCCCCGACAAGGACCGGGTAGTTTTGTCAGTTCCGGGTCATGATTTCAAGACTGGCGATCTGGTTCGAGTGGCTGGATCGAGAGCCACCCGGATTAACGGTACTTTTCGAATCACTGTTCTGACGCCGGATAGCATCCGGCTGGACAACTCCTCTTTCGCCGGTGTGTTGGAGGGCAACTGGGGCGGTACGGTCACTAGGTTTGACGTCTGGGCTCCACTTCCGTTTAAAGAAAGTGCTGGGCCACCAACATCAACTCCACCTGCACCGGGGCCTCTGCCGATTTTGTTCGCCAGTCCCGATAAGGACAGGATTGTTCTGCAGGTTTCGGGGCATGGTTACCAGACTGGAGATCAGGTTCGAGTGGCTGGATCGAGAGCCACTCGGATTAACGGTACCTGGCGAATCACGGTGTTGACGCCGGACACGATCCTGCTTAACAATTCCTCCTTCGCGGGCATACTCGCCGGTAGCTGGGGCGGAACGGTCACAAACCTCTCAACCCCTACTGGGCCGATCACACCACCATGTAGCCCGAATGAGTGGCTGTATCGCACCGATCTCACCCCCAACACCCGGGCCATCTTCTGGTGCACGTCGCCGGGAGTGTGGACGCCGATGCGCCCCATCAATGTGGGCGACATAGGCCAGCACGCCCCGATTCAACTGGCCGCCGGTGCCAGCCGGTACCACTTCGTGGGGCTGGAGCTGACCCATGTTCCGGCACCCAACCCGCCGCCCGCCTCCTGGAGCAACGCCCCTTACGCTCAGCATCAGTATGGAGCGTTGATGCTGCTCCAGAGCACCAGCACCGATATCATCATCGACCGCTGCAACATCCATGGCTTGGACTATCCATCCCGGCTGGTCTACGGCATCGTGATGAATGGCGCCGATATAGCCCTGCTTGGGTCTCGGGTTACGCGAGTGAATCGGTGGACTGAAGCGGTGACTCCGGGTACAACGGGACAGGAATCGATCGCCTTAATGATTCCGCTGGGGCCAGGCCCTGGACGGATCGAAAACAACTTCATTGAGGCCATCGGCATCACCGTGTTCTTTCCCGGCAATCTCAGTGGCGTCCTGCCACCCGTCCACTACACGATCCGGAAAAACCATTTTTCGCACCCGGACAAGTACCTGTACGGATCACCCCTGAATACCTCCGGCAAGAACTACATGAACCGGCAAATTCTGGAGCTGAAGACCGGCAAGTTCTTCTTGATCGAAGGCAATATTTTTGACGGCAACTGGGTGGATGTATCGCAAGGAGCCCAGATATTGCTGACGCCGAGGACCAGCCCGGCGGGGTCGATGACGACGGTCAGCGCCGTTTCGGGCAACACGGTTACCTTCACCGGTGACGTCTCTTACCAGCCCGGAATGCTGCTGAAGTTCGTCAATCCGAACGGGCAGCCTTTCATCGCCGAGGTGGCCTCGGCTCCGACCGCAAGATCCATCACCCTACGCAATCCGCCTAATGGTTTGGTGGCCGGCGCTCGAGGGTCGACGATCTCCTCGCTGGCGCAAATTTCTGATATCAACATCCGGAACAATATCTTTCGTAATGCGCCCAATGTGCTGTGGATGAGTGGACACGACACCCAGGACCGTCTGCCGACTACCCTCACCACCAGCCGTGTTTCGTTCACCAACAACTTGATCTATGGCATCAATGCGTTGAGCCCCGCCGAAGGGGGACGGAACTCACCGTTGAGCATCAGCTTGAACGGGCGTTCGGCCATCGTGGCTTTCGCGGCCAACGGTGTCGAGGACCTAATCGTCCGGAACAATACCATTGGCGATATCAAAGGAGTCGGCCCGACGTTGCTGTTCAATGACAGCACTCTGTACGGTTCCAACGCTGGGCTGGACGTACGGGACAATATTTTCGTCGCTGAGGTTTCTGGCACTGGGCCTATCAGCAACAGTATCAGCGGGAACCCCCGAGGCCATATTGCGCTCGACCAGCAGTGGACGGAGTTCCCAACGGCTCTGTGGACCTTCCAGAACAACGTGTTCTGCTGTGCCGCCCCCGCCAGTACCATTGCCGGTGCACCGCCGGCAAACATCTGGATGACATCTGTTTCCGAGATCGGATTTGCCAATACGACGGTTGCTGACTACCGGCTTACCCCCAGCAGCAGTGTCCGCGCCGGGGCGGTTTGCGTCACCTTGCCGACCGTCACTTGTTCCAGCGATGGAAAAGCTATTGGTGTCGATATGGATGCTTTGAACGCTGCGACGGCAAAGACTCTTTCCGGTCTGAGGTGAGCGGCTAAACTAAAGTAGGTTGGCCGGTAGCGATTTTTGGCCCGCCGGATCGGCATCTCCCCAATTCAATGTGCGGCATAGCCGGATACATCACTGTTCACGCACCGTCCAACGGTCGCGGATTGCTGGAGCGCATGACAAATGTCATCGCGCATCGCGGGCCTGACGAAAACGGCTACTACGAAGATCAGCACGCCTTCCTCGGCCACCGGCGGCTGAGCATCATCGATCTGTCCACCGGGCAGCAGCCGATGACCAACGAAGACGGCACCCGGTGGATCATCTACAACGGCGAGCTGTTCAATCACAATTCCGTGCGACCGGAGCTGGAAGCGGCTGGACATCGCTACAAGACACATTCCGACACCGAAACTCTGCTGCACGCCTACGAGCAGTGGGGCGCCCAATCGATCAACCGGTTCCGCGGCATGTTTGCCTACGTCATCTGGGACCCAGCCCGCAAGGAACTGTTCTGCGTCCGGGATCGGCTAGGCATCAAGCCGTTCTACTACTACTTCGATGGCCAAGTGTTCGCCTTCGCCAGCGAGATCAAGGCGTTGCTGGAACACCCGTCGATTTCGGCGCGGATGGAAGAAGGCGCGCTCAATGAGGTGCTGGCGTTTGGGTACGCCAGCGGCGAACAGACGCTCTACCGCGGCATCCGCAAACTGATGCCGGGGCACCACATGACGGTGCGAGTGGCCAATGGCCGCCTGGAGCAGCGCATCGAACAGTACTGGGATGCGCCGATCACGGCCGCATCGCCTGAGCGCAGCGAACAAGAGTGGATCGACGAGCTGCGGCGCCGGTTGGAAGAGACCGTCCGGATGCGCCTGATGTCGGACGTGCCGCTGGGTGTGTTCCTCTCGGGCGGCCTCGATTCCAGCGCCATTGCGGCGCTGATGAAGAAGATGGTGTCGGGTCCGCTAAAGACCTTTTCGGTGGGCTACGACGAAGAGCAGTACAGCGAGCTGGGCTACGCCCGCCGCGTGGCTGACTACCTGGGCACGGAGCACCATGAGGTGCGCGTGGGTATGTCGGAGTTCTTCAACACGCTGCCCAAGCTCGTCTGGCATGAAGATGAACCGATCTGCTGGCCGTCCAGCGTGTCGCTCTACTACGTCTCGAAGCTAGCCAGCGAAAACGTCAAGGTGGTGCTGACGGGAGAAGGCTCCGACGAGCTGTTCGCCGGCTACTCGCGCTACGCGCATTATCTGAAGCAGCAGCAGTGGCTGCCCGCCTACCAGATGCTGCCGGGAGGCCTGCGGAAGTTGATTCGGGATCAGGTGGCCACCTCGTCCCTGTTGTCGGCCACCTGGCGCCGTAAGCTGCAGCACACGTTTGTGGGCCTCGAAGACAACCTGTCGTCGCTCTACCTGGACAACTTCTACTCCGCCTTCGGGCAGAAGGCGCAGGAGCGGATGATGACGGCTCCCATTGCGCCCATCTATGGCCATGTCGAGAGCTACTGGAACAAAGCAGCCGCGGCCTCACCGTTGCAGCGGATGCTCTACACGGACCAGAAAACCTACCTGCTGGAACTGCTGATGAAGCAGGATCAGATGTCGATGGCGTGTTCGATTGAAAGCCGCGTGCCGCTCCTCGACCACACCTTCGTCGAGTTCGCCGCGACGGTGCCCGCTTCGATGAAGCTGCGCGGGGCAGGGAAGTACATTTTCAAGAAGGCCGTCGAAGACATTCTGCCGCACGACATCATCTATCGCCGCAAGATGGGCTTTCCGACACCGATGCGGCAATGGCTGCGGGAGAAGCGCGCGGAGCCACTCTACAAGCTGCTGCGGGATCGTGAAGGCTTGCTGGCATCGATTGTGAAGCGCGAGGCGCTGGATGATCTGATCCGTAAGCAGCAGGAAGGGATTGAAGATTGCACGGACCGGTTGTGGCGGCTGATCAATGTGCAGGTGTGGGGCGATGTGTTCTTGACCGGGCGCACGTCGCGGCATGATGAGTTGCTGGAAGCGCCGGTTGGGGCAGGGAAGAGCTAGGCCCGTATGAAGATCCTTTGGGCGTGTTCCATCTTTCTGCATCCCACGACGCGGGGCGGGCAGATCCGGACCTTAGAGACGTTGAAGCAGCTCCACAAGCGGCACGAGGTGCACTATGTGGCCCTGGCTGATCCGGCCGATCAGGAAGGCCCGGCGCGGGCGGTGGAGTATTCCAGCAAGGCCTATCCGATCCCGTACCGTATTGCGCCGAAGACGTCGGCGAAGTTTTACGGGCAGTTGGTAGAGGGTGTGTTCTCGTCGGTGCCGGTGGTGGTGTTCCGCAAGAAGTCCGACGCGCTGCGGGCCAAAGTAGCGGAGCTGATCGAGCGCGAGAAGTTCGATAGCGTCGTGTGCGACTTCCTGACGCCTTCGATCAATATGCCGCAGCTGGACCAGTGTGTCCTTTTCCAGCACAACGTGGAAACCATGATCTGGCGGCGGTTGGCCGAGACGTCGACCGGCTTCAAACAGCTCTACATGGAACGCCAGGCGGCCCGCATGTTTGAGTATGAGAAGCGTGTCTGCCAGACCGTCCGGCACACGATTGCCGTCTCCGAGATCGACGCGCAGCTGATGCGCGAGATGTTCGGCGTCACCAATGTAGAAGCCGTCCCGACGGGTGTCGACATTGAGTACTTTGCCAAACCGGCAAGCGCCAAGCGTGAGACGGACATGGTGTTTGTCGGCTCCATGGACTACCTGCCCAACGTTGATGGCATCTTGTGGTTTACCCAGGAGGTGCTGCCGCTGATCCGCAAGAAGCGTCCCGACTGCACATTGACTGTGGTGGGCCGCAAGCCACCACGGGAGATCCAAGCGATCGCCGAGGCTGATCCGAAGGTGAAGATCACCGGCACCGTGCCCGACGTACGGCCGCATTTGTGGGGCGGGGCAATGTCGATTGTTCCACTGCGTGTGGGCGGCGGAACGCGATTGAAGATTTACGAATCGATGGCCGCTTCGACGCCGATTGTCTCAACCACTATTGGAGCCGAAGGCCTCGAAATCAATCCCCCGCGCGATATCCGGATCGGTGACACGGCCGAGGAATTCGCGGCGCAGACGCTGGCCTTGCTCGATAGCGAGAACCAACGCGATGCGGTGGCCCGGGCGGCCTGGGAACTGGTGGACGCGAAGTTCTCGTGGGAGAAGATTTCGCGTGACTTTGAAAACATCCTTGAGCGAACCAGTGCCGGCACAACCGTCTGATCGCGGCCATTGGCCGAAACCCTGGCCCGTGTTGTTGATGGTCCGGGAACTGAATCTGGGTGGCTGCGAGCGGGATCTCACCAAGATCGCCTTGGGCCTGGACCGGACCGTATTTGAGCCCCATGTAGGCTGCTTTCACCCGGAAGGTTTCCGGGCGGCGGAGTTGCAGGCGGGCGGGGTACCGGTGGTGCGATTCCCTGTCACCTCGTTCGGCTCGCTGTCCGCCTTCACGGCCGCCTCCCAGCTGGGCGCCTACATGCGGCATCATCAGATCCGCCTGTTTCATGCCTATGATTCGCCCACCGTGGCCTGGGGCGTGATGGCGGCCCGCTTCCAGGGTGCACCGGTGGTGCTCTCCAGCCAGCTTTCCTACCGCGGCCTGAATGCCAAGCCCCTGACCCAACAATTGATCCGCTGGTCGGACCGGTTGGTGGATCGTGTCGTCGTGAACTGCGAAGCAATGCGGCGGCATCTGGTGGACGACGAAGGCCTGAAGACCGAAAAGACCTACCTTTGCTACAACGGCGTCGAGACGGACGTGTTCTATCCACCCGCCACGCCCGAGCGTGAACGTATGCCGGAACTCGAAGGCGCTTCGGTGGTGATTGGCAGTGTGTGCGCCTTGCGCCGCGAAAAGCGCTTGGACTTGATCCTGGAGGCCTACGCTCGCGTGAAGGGGCTGCGGCCCGGCGTGAAGGTGGTGATGGTGGGCAGCGGCGTGGAGCGAGAGGGGCTGGAGCAACAAGCGGTGCGGCTGGGAATCAGCGACGACGTGGTGTTTGTACCCGCTCAACGCGATGTAGCGGCGTGGCTGCGGTCGATGGATATCTTTGTTATCTCCTCCGAGTCGGAGGCGTTCTCCAATGCCTTGCTGGAAGCCTTGGCTTGCGGGTGCGCGCCGATTGGGTCCAACATCGGCGGCACGCCGGAACAGATTGCCGATGGTGAGCGCGGCTTTATCTTCCCCTCGCATGATGTGGCCGCTCTGGCTGAAAAGTTGAAGACGCTGATTCTCGATGACGGCTTGCGGAGGACCTTCGGGCAACGCTCCGCCGAGTTTGCGCGTACTCAGCTATCGATGGGCCGGGCGTGCGAGCGTATGGGCGGGCTCTACCGCTCGCTTATCGAGCAAGCAGCTTCTCGCGCAGCTTAAGGTACACCGTACCACCCAGGCCTTTGATCAGCTTTTTGGTGTCCCATAGAAGTTTCTGCTTCAACACTGGCCAGCGGTCACCACGGGCGAATGCCGCACACTCCCCGGCCGGCATGCCGGTCTGGATGGCGTAGCGGCCCAACACGGTCGTCTCGCCTTCCCATGTTCCCTGCTGGACGGGTTCGGAGTTGAACAGCACACGGATGCCAGCTTCAGCCGCGGTTTGCGCCACGGCGGGCGAGTAGTAGCCGCCGGGTACGGAAGCGGTGCGGACCGGGGCACCGGTGATGTCCTCGAGCGTCCGCACACTGTCCAGCCATTCCCGCCGCAACTGATCGGTGCTGCAGGCGGCCATGCGTGTGGGGTGCGTCACGGAGTGGCTGCCGATGACGTGGCCGCGCCGGGAAAGTTCCGCCACCTGGGGCGGGGTCATGAAGCCCGGGGTGCCGAGAAAGGCGGTGGAGATGAAGAACCAGCCGCGCCAGCCCTGCTCTTCCAGCATGCCGGCGATCGGGTCATAGAAGCTTGCGCCGCCGTCGTCGAAGGTAAACAGCACGGGCACCGCGTCGCCCCAGTTCTCGTCCGCCAAACCGGTGGGCCGTGAGCCGACCGCTTGCCGGACCGCTGCCAGGTGGGCGGCAAACTCGGCGCGGGTCAACTTATAGATGTCAGCGCCGGCACCGGGGAAGCCGCTCAAATGGGCCGCACCCGGCTCAATGACGTCGTGGTACATCAGCGAAATGGCGCTGGGGGTTGTCACGAGAGTTGCGCGTTAGAGATGGATGGGCCCGGCACCATCACCGCGGGTGATGTGGAGCGTCTTCTGCGTCTGTTCAAAGGGCCCGTTCAACGTCTCGGCCAATTGCGGCGTGCAGGCGAAGATGTAGTTCGACGGTCCCGACAGGAAGCCGGATTGGGAGAAGGCATCCATCCAGGTGGCATGGGTCTGGTTGCTGATGATCAGGTCGACACCGCGGTCAGCCAGGTGGCGGGCGGCGGTCTGAACGATGGTGCGGGCCTGTTCCAGGGGACCGAACACATCGACGATGGTGCCGACGCGGAGGTCGCCAAAGTGGAGGTGGTCCTGCATCTGGGTATCGAGCATCACGGCCCAGCCATCGCCGATGCGGAGCCGGATGTAGCGGGCATCATCTTGCGGATAGCGGGTGTTGAGGGCCTCAGAACCGCGGCGCTGCAGCAGCGGGTAGACGGTCTTCATGCGGTCCAGCAGTTCATCCGCCCAGGGCCCGAATTCGGGGACCAGATTGGCCGTCGCGCGAGGCGCGGATTGGTGCCGCATGGCTTGCAGTAAACCCATCCCAACAGTGCCGGCACCGGTATAGGAAGCCAGATCCAGCAGCAGCCGCTTGCGGGCGTTCTTGCGGACGGAGCGCAGGTTGCGCAGCACCTTGGCCGGACGCCGGGCGTGGAACAGAAACGCCGCGCTGAACATGGGCCACTTCAGCACCGCCAGGCGCTTGGGGAACAGATCGTAGCTTCCCATGCCCAGGCAGTAGACATACGGCAGACGCTTCAAGCCGTGGTTCATGACGGCTTTGCTGACGTAGGTGTACTGGCGATCGATGACGGATTCCGACAGCGGCAGGCGGTAGTGCGAGACGCGGTGCGGCTGGCCGTGGATCAGCCAGGTTTCATGGGTCATGAAGTAGCCGCCGCGGACGGTGTCACCTTCGACGGCGAGGAAAAATTCCTGGTGGATGGCGGCGTTCGGGTCCGTCGGGAACTCGGCTCGAGGTGTTTCCGGGAAGATGAGAGTGGGGTTCATGCCTCCTGCAACGAGGCGTTTATTCAGGGCAACTACGGCCGGAGACCAATCCGGCGTGTAGTTGATAATTTGCAGGTCCATGGGCAGAAAAACTCTCCGTTAGAGTGGTAGGGGGAAGCCTCCACGCTCTTTCTTATCGAATGAATCTATCCATCTCTATCGTTCTATTGAGCGCGGCATTTCTATTGTACGTGCTGTTCGGCTATCCAATCGTTTTACGACTGTGGCCGGGAACCAAGCGCGGGCGTCGTCCAGCAAATGTCGAGCGGCCGCCGGAGAGCTGGCCGATGGTTTCGGTGGTGATGCCGGTGAAGAACGGCGAGCGGTGGCTGGAAGCCAAGTTGAATACGCTGCTGGAGCTGGATTATCCGGCGGAGAAGCTGGAAGTGTTGGTGATCGACAACGGCTGCGAGGATCGGTCGGCCGAAATCGCGCAGCGGTATGCTCCCCGCGGGGTGCGGCTGCTGAAAGCGTTGGGGGGCGGCAAGGCCGGGGGATTGAATGAAGGCGTAAAGCATGCGACCGGCGAGATCCTGTTCATGACCGACGTCCGGCAGCGTTTGGACCGCCAGGCGTTGAAGATGCTGGTGGCTTGTTTTGATGACCCGCAAGTGGGCGTGGCCAGCGGTGAGCTGATGATCCTGAAAGGCGACAGCGAGGAAGAGGCCAATGTGGGCCTTTACTGGCGGTACGAGAAATGGATCCGCCAGTGCCATAGCGACATTGATTCCGTGATCGGTGCCACGGGCGCGATCTATGCCATGCGGCGATGTCTGGCCCAGCCGCTGCCGCTCTACACGCTGAATGATGACGTCCATCTGCCGCTGTGCGCGTTCTTTGCGGGCTACCGGGTGCTGTTTGTGCCGGAGAGCCGGGCCTATGATGCGCCGACGGCGCTGGATGCGGAGTTTAAGCGCAAGGTGCGGACACAGGCGGGTGTCTATGAGCTGATCGGGCGGTTTCCGGGCTTGCTGGGGCCCCAAAACCGCATGCTGGTACACTTCTTGTCGCACAAGTTTGGGCGGCTGGTGCTGCCGTGGGCGCTGGTCGCGTTGCTGGCGGCCAGTCCCTTTCTGCCGGGGCCGTGGAATCTCCTGATGCTGGCGGGGCAGGGCCTGTTCTACGGGCTGGCTCTGGTGGACCCGTGGGTGCCGGAGGCTTCAAAGCTGAAGAAGTTGAGTAGCGTCATACGGACGTTTGTGGTGCTGATGCTGGCGGCGCTGGCGGCGGTTTCGCGGTTGTGGCGGACCCCGGAGAGCTTCTGGCCACGGCCGACGGCGATGGGTCCGCGAAGGCCGCCGGGAGAATGAAGAGGATTGTATGCCACGCGCAACAACACTTGCGGCTTTCGGCGTTATCAGCCGATCTGTAAACTAGCCCGCGCTATAGTGAAGCGTCGGTCCTCCGGCTGATTAGTTCTAGCAGAAATGGAATCTTCACAACTAGGCCAGAAAGTCCGAAGTGCGTACCTTTGGACCTTCGCGGGCACATTCGTCAAGCAGGGACTCACTTTTGGCCTCAGCATGCTGCTGGCCCGGCTGCTCAGTCCGGCCGATTATGGCTTGATTGGCATCGTGCTGGTGGTGATCAGCTACCTGTCCAGCTTTCAGGATCTTGGGTTGGGCGATGCGGTCATCTACTTCAACGATGACGATTCAGCCTTGCCCACCTATTTCACGACCACCGCCTTGATGGGGGCCATGCTGACCGCGGTTACGTTTCTGCTGGCTCCTTGGATTGCGGACTACTACCATCAGCCGGAGCTGGTGCCGTTGATCCGGGTATTGAGTTTCAGCATTGCGGTGAACGGGCTGCGGTCAGTATCGCAGGGGATCATCCGGAAGAATTTCCAGTTCCGGCAGCTGGTTGTATTCGAAACGGTGGCCGCTGTTGGGTCCGCGTCGGTGGCGGTGCTGATGGCGTGGCTGGGTTTTGGGGTCTGGAGCCTGGTCACGAATCTGATGATTTCCTCGGTGGTGCAGACCGGAATTGTGATCTCGGTTGTTCGCCCGCGCTTTACCTGGCGTCTGAATATGGAAGTGTTGCGGCGAATCCTGAAATGGGGCTTACCGCTGACGGGGAGTGTAGTGCTGTGGAAGGTCTATGACAACGCGGACTACCTGATCATCGGCCGGGTGGTGGGGGCGGAAGCGTTGGGGCTCTATACAATGGCCTTCCGGCTGGCCACTCTGGTGAATGACAAGGTCTCGGCCATCGTGCTCCGGGTGAGCTTCCCTCAGTTCGCCGCGGTGTTGAAAGAACAACCCGAAAGGGCGGCGGCGGAATGGTTTTCCCTGACCCAAAAAGTGGCGTTGATCAATTTTCCGTTGCTCGCCCTGATGAGCGTGTTGAGTGAAGATCTGATCCGGGTCCTGTTGGGCGAGAAGTGGCTGGCGGCCGTTGTCCCGATGCGGATTCTCTGCATCGTTGGGGCGATCAAGACGCTCTCCTCCATCTCCTCGAGCATGATTGACGCGATTGGCCGTACGGATGTGCTGCTGGTGATCAACATCGCCATGGTGCTCATCATGCCTGCTGGTTTCTACGTGGGCTGTACCTGGTCCGGCAACAATGGCGTGGCGATCGCGTGGGCGATCTTGCTACCGACGATGCTGCTGTCGATCTCCTGGTGGGTGGCGCGCCAAGTGCGGGCCAGTTTGTGGGACTACTGCCGGAACTTGGCGTTTCCCTTGATGGTGGCGGCCGCTGCGGCAGGGCCTTCTTTACCCCCGGTGCTGCTGATGAAATCCGGCTGGGCCCGGCTGCTGGTGGGCGGAACGCTGGGTGCCGCCGGCGGGCTGGCGGTACTGTTTTCCAAGCCGGGCATCCGTCAGCAGGCCCAAGGTTTACTGGCTAAAGTCCGCTCTCGCATTCCCGCCCTGGCTCCCACCGGGGGTTAACATTTGCTATCGATTCGTCCCGCCCGGCCCTGGCGTTGAAAACAGACTGCAATCTCTTTTCACTACAGTAGTATGGGGGGCCGATAAGCAAGCATCGGCGCTCGACCGACGAGAGCAACCTTTACAAAATGAGCACAGAATTCGCGAACGTATCAGTCATTGGACTGGGCTATATCGGACTGCCAACGGCAGCGATCCTGGCCACGCATGGCGTGCCGGTGATCGGGGTAGACATCAATCAGATGGCGGTGGACACGATCAACGCCGGCAAGATCCACATTGTGGAGCCGGAGTTGGAAGCGGTGGTCAGCGGTGTGGTCACGGCGGGCAAGCTTCGGGCGACCACCAAGCCGGAGGCGGCAGACGCCTACATCATCGCCGTGCCGACACCCTTCAAGGGTGACCATGAGCCGGATTTGGGGTACGTGGAGGCGGCCTCAAAGTCCATTGCTCCGCTACTGAAGAAGGGTGACCTGGTCATCCTGGAATCCACCTCGCCGGTGGGCACCACGGAGCAGATGACGGCCTGGCTGGCCGCAGCGCGGCCGGATCTGACGTTCCCCACCTTGGGTGGCGATGCGGCGGATATCTTCGTGGTCTACTGCCCGGAGCGCGTATTGCCCGGGCGGGTGCTGCATGAGCTGGTGGAGAACGACCGGATCATTGGTGGCATGACGCCGGCGTGTGCCGAGCGGGCTTCGGCGCTGTACTACACCTTTCTGCGCGGCAAGTGTCTGCTGAGCGATCCGCGGACCGCGGAGATGGCCAAGCTGACCGAGAACGCCTTCCGTGACGTCAACATCGCCTTTGCCAATGAGCTTTCGCTGATCGCGGAGCGGTTGAGCATCAATGTGTGGGACCTGATTGATCTGGCCAACCGGCATCCGCGCGTCAATATTCTGCAGCCTGGTCCTGGCGTGGGCGGGCACTGCATCGCGGTTGATCCGTGGTTCATCGTGCACAAGACGCCCGATCTGGCGCGGATGATCCACACGGCGCGCAAGGTGAACGACGAGAAGCCGCACTATGTGATCCACCGCGTGGAAGAGCATGCCAAGCGGTTCTCGAAGCCTGTGATTGCGTGCCTTGGGTTGGCGTACAAGCCGGACATCGATGACTTGCGCGAATCGCCTTCGATGGAGATTGCCGAGCATCTGGCACAGAAGCAGCTGGGTGAGCTACTGATTGTGGAGCCGCATGTGACCGCGTTGCCGAAGAACCTGGCCAAGTACCCGGGTGTCGAGTTTGTTAGCTTCCAGACGGCAGTGCAGCGGGCCGATATCGTGCTGCTGCTGGTGAACCACCGGCAGTTCCGGAATGTCGACCGGCGGTTGCTGATGGAGAAGATCGTCATCGACACGCGCGGCATGTGGCGCTAGGTGGGTGGGGTTCCGATGACCACCAAGCGCATCGGGTATTTGGTGAGCCAGTACCCGACTGTTTCTCACACCTTCATCCTGCGTGAGATCCGGGGGTTGCGGGCACAGGGCTGGGATATCCAGTCCATCTCGATCGGCAACCCGGATCGTCCGAGCGACAAGCTTTCGCCGGAAGAGGAAGAAGAGCGGCGGCGGACGCTGTATGTGAAGGCGGCGGGCGTGGGTCCGATTCTGGCGGCGCACTTGGCGTTGTTTTTGAAACGGCCGGCGGCGTTTCTGGCCACGATGCTCTATGCGGTGCGGCTGGGGCATCCCAGCCTGCACAAGTTGCTCTATTTTGCCGAGGCCGTCGTGGTGGGCACGATGCTTGAGAAGCACGGCTACCGCCACGTGCACGTCCATTTTTCGACCACGGTGGCGCTGCTGATGGCGCGCCTTTTCCCCATCACGTTTTCCGAAACCATCCACGGCTCGGATGAGTTTATTGACCCTAAGGGCTTTGCCATGGCGGAGAAGGTGGCGGCGGCGAAGCTGACGGTGGGGATCAGCTTGTTTGGGCAAAGCCAGGTGATGCGCTTCTCTGATGCCGCCCATTGGGACCGGATTGCGGTGTGCCGGTTGGGCATTCATCCGCGGGTGTTTGACCGGGCGGCGAAGACGGGCGAGTCCAGTCCGTTCCGGCTGATCTCGGTGGGGCGCCTGGTGTCGGTGAAGGGGCTGCCTATTCTGCTGGAAGCGATGGAGCTCTTGAAGCAGCGCGGGCGGCGGGTTGTCCTTTCGCTGGCTGGTGGCGGGCCGGAGATGGAGCGGTTTAGTGCTCGCGTGAAGGCCAAGCAGATGCAGGACATGGTGATTCTGGAAGGCTGGTGTGATCAGACGAAGGTGCGGGCGCTGTATGCGGAGTCCGATGCGTTTGTGATGGCCAGCTTTGCCGAGG
>JAPKYX010000175.1 GCA_026394075.1 Acidobacteriota bacterium | reverse complement strand
ACGACGGTTTTCAAGACCGGTGCCTTAAACCGCTCGGCCATCCCACCCGCTGCCTTATATTGTACTCGCTACCTTCCGTGGAGTTTCGGCCAACCCCATGCTGACGCTTGGCGGCCCGGAATCGGCGTTCGGCGCCTAGCCGGAGCCACTGAAAGAACCAAAGCGGGCGGCCGGTGGCGACGGAGTAGCGGAGCTAGGCGGGCCGCGAGACTACCGTTACCGGGCACTGGCGGCCTTCATCCCACCACTGGCAGCCTTCGCGGCTGACCAACTCCGCCGTACCGCCATCGGAAAACTCTACCCAGATGCGGGCGTTCTCCATTCGCGTGATGCGCGCCCCGCGGCCATCCACCTGGATCATGTGCATGGGCGAGTAATAGCGCTTCAAGTACGCGCTGAGGCCATCGAGACCTGGAAACACCACGCGCTCGGTGATGTTGGCCATGTCGAGCTTGTCGCGAATCTCCCATTTCAGCGAGGCCGGGATGACGATCTTGCGGCACAGTCGGGGATTCTCGCGTTCATGCTCCCGCAGCCAGTCCTCCAGTTGCAGTTGGGGCGACGACATCATCGAGAACAGCGCACTCTGGTTCACGATCCGTTCATCCAGCGACGGCGGCTCAAAGAAGATGACGCAATCCTTCCGCGGCTCACTTTCGTGGACAGCGAACGATTCCTGGATGCGCTGATCAAATTCGGGCAACGACCGGGCGTAGCGGTCCAGCATGTGGGCCGTCATCACGGAAGCGCCGTCAGCATCCAGCATCTCTTCCAGCGGCGCTGGGAGAAACCGCCGCAGCTCCACAAAGTTGATGCACCAGACGACCCCGTCCAGGTGGAACAGGTCGAACTTCTCCACCGCGAAGTGCAGCGCGACAAACGGCGAGAACGTCCAATCCAGCAGCCGCGTGGGCAGCCCGTGATGCTGCGCCAGCGCCAGCCAGTTCCACCAGGAACCGCCGGGCGATTCCGACCGATGCGCGTACTTGCGGAAGTTGCGCAGCAGGTCATCTTCGACGCTCGCAAAGTCGCCCCCCAGCCGGCACAGCGACGTGCGCCGGTCATAGCGGTAGTCAGGCAGGCCGCGGAAGACGTAGGGCGAGCGGAAGCGGCCATGCTCGGGATGCCATGAGCCTTCATACAGCCGGTCGATCAATTCGGTCCAGCTGCTGACACGGAGTTGCTCCATAGGGCTATCCTAACGGCTTGAACGCCCTCACTCTTGCTTTATTCGTGGCCGCCTGGGTGCCGGAAGGTCCGGCGCCGAAGTTCGCGATCACCGACCAGGGGATTACCTGCGAAGCCTCCGGCTACGGCAACTGGCTCCGCACGGACCGTGAGTATGAGAATGTCCGGCTGAAGTTTGACTACCAGCTGGCGCGCTGGTCAGAAGCGGCGGTGGTGTTGCGCGCGCCGCGCGTCGGCAAGCCCATGCGCACCGGAGTCCCCATCATGCTGGCGCACGACTTTCACGAGAAGGTGACGCCGCACGTCACCGGAGCCCTGGCCGGCATTGCCCCGCCCACCAAGTGGCCCGGTGCCAGCTTCGGCCAGTGGCACAAGGTGGAGATCACGCTGATCGAACGGCGGCTGCATGTGTGGATCGACGGCGTGGAAGTGCAGGATACGCTGGTGCCGGAAGAACGCCTTTTCCGGGGCTACATCCTCTTCCCTGACCTGGGCCACCGCTACCAGATCCGGAATGTCGAGATTGAGCCGCTGGCGGCCGTCACTTCCTACCGGGATCTCGAAACAGTCGAGTGGTCCCCGCGTCCCGGCAACACGGCCCAATGGACCCGGCGCGACGGCCTGATCCGGGGTGAGAAAGGCGATGGGATCCTCTACGCCTCGCCCACGTTCCTGGACTTTGATCTGACGCTGGCGGTGAAGTCGATCGGCCACGTCAACGGAGGGGTTTTCCTGCGCGGCACTCCGGAGGGGTACCGGGGATTTGAGGTGCAAGTCTATTCGCCGCCCGATGCGGTTTATCCCACCGGGTCGATCTACGGCGTGAAGCGCGCGCAGGTGGATGTCGAGTATGAAGAGCAGTGGTTTCTGATGCAGATCCGTCTGCGCGGGGCCACGTGCAAAGTCTGGCTCGACGGGCGGCTGGTGGCCGAAACCGACCAGCTGCCCGCCGAAGCCCAAAAGCCCGGGCGCGTCGGCATCCAGATGCATTCGACGGGCACGGCCATCGAAGTAAAGGACGTCCGGCTGCGCCCGTTTTAAGCCGAGCGGTTAGTACTTCAGGTAGACGGTCTTGTAGTCGGAATAGAACTCCATCGCCGCCGGGCCCTGTTCTTTGGGGCCGAAGCTGGAATCCTTGGTGCCGCCGAACGGCAGCTGGTACTCGACGCCGGCGCTGGGCAGGTTGACGGTCAACAGACCGGCTTCCGCACCGTAGACGAAGTCGAACACGCGGGAGACGTTGGAGGTCTGGATGGAGGCCGACAGGCCAAACGGGATGTTGTTGGCGATCCGCATGGCATCGGCAAAGTCGGAAGCGCGCAGCACGGCCAGGACGGGTCCAAAGATCTCTTCCTGGGCGATGCGCATGTTCTCGGTGACGCCGCCGAAGACGGCGGGCTGCATGTAGTAGCCCTTCGACAGGTCTTCGCCGTTGGGGCCGGTGCCGGTCAGGTGTTCGCCACCGCACAGCAGTTGCGCGCCTTCTTCCTGGCCGATCTTGATGTAGTCGAGGTTGGTCTTCAGCTGGCCTTCGTCGATGGCCGGGCCGATGTCGACGCCGGGCTTAATGCCGTCGCCCACCTTCAGCTTCTTGGTGGCTTCGACCAGCGCGGCGACGTACTTGTCGTAGATCGCATCCTCCACAATGACGCGCGAGGTGGCCGTGCACTTCTGACCGGTGGAGAAGAACGCCGCGTTCACCACGTTGGCCACGGCGGAGTTGAAGTCCGCGTCAGCCAGCACGATGGTGGGGTTCTTGCCGCCCATTTCCAGCTGAATGCGCATCCGGCGCTTGGAGGCTTCCGCATGCACCCAGTTGCCGACCTCACAGGAGCCCGTAAACGAGATGGCTTTCACCGGCTTGGCATTGATCAACGCCGCGCCCAGGGTGCCGCCGGAGCCGCAGACGAAGTTGAAGACGCCCTTGGGCAGACCCGCGTCGTGGAAGGCTTCGACGATGCGCCACGCGCTCAAGGGCGAGACGCTGGCCGGCTTCATGATGACGGTGTTGCCGCACAGCAGCGCGGGCGCCAGCTTCCAGGCCGGGATGGCCGAGGGGAAGTTCCAGGGGGTGATCAAGCCGACCACTCCGAGGGGCTTGCGGAACGCCCACATGTGGACGCGCGGCCGTTCGCTGGGCACGACGCCGCCGGGCATGCGCGAGCCTTCACCGGCAAAGTAGCGCAGGATATTGATGGTGCGGCCCACTTCGCCCTTGGCCTCAGGTAGCGTCTTGCCTTCCTCGCGCGTCATGTCGGCGGCGATGGAATCCCACCGCTTCTCGATCAGGTCAGCCGCCTTGTAGAGGAAAGCGCCGCGAGCCGGACCGGTCAAGCCAGCCCAAGCGGGAAACGCCGCTTCCGCCGCCGCCGCCGCCGCGTCGATGTCGGCCGCGGTGCCTTTGACGTGCAGGCCAACGAGCTCGTCGGTGTTGGCCGGATTGCGATTTTCAAACGTGGGTCCGGTGACCCATTCGCCGTTGATGTAGTTGGGGAAAGTTTGTGACATGGGGAACTTATAGGATGACAAAAATTGGTCTTGCAGGCGTGGTTGTCTATCAAGCACCGCCCGGTTGCTCAGAAACCCGCCCTCTCCCGGTCTCGCGGTTGAGGTGTTCAACGCCACACCTTCGCTGATGTGATTGCCATGCCACGGCGCCCCGCCCCGCAGACCTTGGGTCAACCCGTGGCGAGTTCGAGGAGGATCGCTTGTCACCCATCTGGCCGAAGGACGTTCGCGCGGTGCTAAGCCGCTTTACCCGGGAGCATCGCGCCTTTCAGAAGGAGCCGGATGGCCGCCAAACGCTGGAGGGCTTGCAGCGGTTCAACCGGCGGTTGGGGCTGGCGCTGGATGCCGAAGATCTGGCCAAGCCAGTCGCAGACGTGGCGGACTGGCTGAACCGTTTGCCGGGCGAGTTGCTGGCGCTGGACCAGGCGCCGTTGATCGAGTTAACCAAACTCAGCCGGGAGCAGGCGCATCTGGCCATCGTCGAAGGCCTGCAGGTATTGGTGGCGGGCCTGAAGGGCGCCCTCAGTAGCTCGCAGCCGCTCAAGGAGGATTTCGCCAGCCGGGTGTTGCGCGTCGCCTTCGGGGACGACGCAGCCTCGGCGGCGCTGCGACGGCCTCTGGTGGACCGCAAGTTTCCGGGGATTCCGCCGCTGCCCACCGATCCCGAGGGGTTGCCCGGCCTGAAAGACCTGCCGGATATCAGCCGGCTGGTGCGCGAAGGCGCGATGAACAAACTGATCACCCAGTTCGCCACGTGCGGCTGGGCGGCGCAGGAGGAGCGGGACTGGGTGGGACGCGTCCAGCCGCTGGGCACGGTGACGAAGCTCGCCACCACTTCCCCCTGCGGCGGCGGTTCGCTGACCATCAGCTATTCCGGGTTTGGAGCACAGCCTCCAGATCCGGCGTTGGTGGCCGACATTGTGGTCAGCTTACCCACGCGCGGCGGGTGCGAACACGTGCGGCTGCGGCAATTGGACCCGCTGTTTTTCGACGCCCGGCGGTGGAAGGACTCCGGTACGATCACAGTCAGCTTGCCCGCGGGTGTGTCGGCGGGTTGCGTGGGGTTCTTCACTCTGCCGCCACCGATGGCGGGGTCAGGACCTTGCCAGGCGGGCAGCCTGGTGGGCGCGGCCGGTGAGGTGCGGGAGATTCTCGTGCGGCAGTTCGGCCCCGCCTACGGCGTGATGTACGGCGAGGTCTACCTCGGTTCGGCTGCCGCCGCCGAATCCGGCCGTCACATTCCGCTTCCTTGCGCGGCCTGTCAGGCCGATGGGCGCAATCAGCTGAACGCCGGGCCGCCTGTGATTGACCGTTTTTGGGTGGTCGAAACCGGGCCGGTGTATCCGCGCAACACGATCACTCTCGAATGGTCCGTGTTCAATGCCACGGCGATCACGATCATCGCCCAGGACGCGGCCAATTCGGAAACGACGCACCAGTTGCCCGCCATCCCCGGGCCGATTGGCGCGCAGGGGCGCGTCGTCTTGCAGGTACCTTGCTCTCGCCGATGGGAGGGGGAGTACGAGATCCGGGTGGCCAACGGCAACGGATGCGGCCCCAGCCCGGTCACCGCGCGTGTCCGGGTGCGAAGCGGCTTCAGTCTCTACCGCCTCGGTTGCGGCAAGGCTGACATCACCGATCGCCGCCCGAACCTGGGGATGCAAGGCTTTGCCTACACCAACCAAAAGACCAGCGGCGCGGTTCACCTGCCGCTATTTGCGCGGGCGTTCTATATCGGCGAGAACTCACTGTCTCCCACGCGCCAGTTTGCGGTGATTGCGGTGGCCGATATCTGGAGTTGCAGCGAACCCCTCAAAAGCGCGGTTATCAACCAATTGAACCAGCGCTTTGGCCATCCACCAAGCCGGCCGTTCTTCACCGTGGACAATGTGATGATCTGCGGGACGCACACCCATTCGGCACCGGGCGGCTATTTTCACCACGCGCTCTACAACCTGACGGTGGGCGGCTTTGACCAGCAGGTGTTCGACACCATGGTGAACGGCATTGCCGACGCCATCACTTCAGCCGTGACGCGGGCCGTGCCCGGACGGATCTATGTCAACCGGGGCGAAGTGATCGGGTGCGGCAGTAACCGGTCCTTTGCGGCCTATCAGAAGAACCTGGAATTCCAGCGCGGCGCCACCCAGGGTGAGTGGACCGACCGCTGGATGACGCTGTTGCGGTTCGACGAAGACGTCGACAACCTGGGAACCAAGCGCCCACTCGGCTGCTTGAACTGGTACGCCATTCATCCCACCAACCTGGGCATGTTCAACAACCAGGTGTCGGGCGACAACAAAGGCTGGGCGGCCAAGCAGATGGAGGATGAAATGGCCTCCAAGTCCGGTCCAGGTGCGCCTTTTGTGGCCGCGTTCGCCAATGCCGCCGCCGGGGACGTTTCCGGCAATGTGGTGCTGGATGCCCGCGGCCGTGTGACCACCAACATGCCGGTGGGGGGCAGCGCTTTGCCCAGTTCCGTGTTTGTGCCGCCCCGCCTGCACGATCCAGGCGCACTCGCGCGCAATCTCGCCCAGTTGCAGCGGTTGGGTGAGCGCCAGGCGAAAGCGGCGCTGGACCTGTTCGGCAAGGCCAAAGAAGAAGTGACCGGGCCGGTGGCCTGCCAGAGTGCGTTTGTCGACATGGGCAACGTGCCCATCGCCGGGCAGAGCAACCAACGGACCTGGCCCGCCGCGATGGGCGTGTCGTTTGGGGCCGGCAGTTCGGAAGACAGCGTGGCCTATGCCACCATGGGCCCGTTCGACATCGACGCCGGCATCGTCGAGGGCATCTCGCAGACGGAATGGACTTTGGGCGCGATCCAGTTCTGGTCGGCCGCGATCCTCAATATGGGCCCCTACGGAGCCGTAGCGGCGGCGGCCTTTGCCTCCGGAGCCAGAGTTCCTCTCCCGTTGCTGGCACCGATGTTGGTGGGCGTGGCGGGCTTGGTCCTGTTTCCGTTGGCGCGGGCCTATGCCGCGGCCCGATTAGCGGCACTGGAATTGGAGGGGCAATTGCCGGTTCCCCAGGACCCCGGCGACGACGGCGTGTGGACCTGGCAGGTGCCCGCCGCCATCAGCTTACCGCCTGATTACGTAGCCGGGCATGGAGCCAAACCGATCATGTTCCCCGCCGGGCTGGCGCAACTGGTCTATACCCCTGGTCCGCGACGCTTGCGGCCCGCCGGTCCCATGCCCTGCCCGCTAGTCCCCAACGTGGTTCCGCTTCAGTTACTGCGCATCGGACAGGTGGCAATCGCGGCGGTGCCGGGCGAAATCACCTCCACGGCGGGCCGGCGGCTAGCCGCGCGGCTGATGACCGTGCTGCGCGGGCAGATCCGGTATGCGCCGCTGTGCAGCTACGCCAACGGGTATGCCGGTTACATCTCAACGCCCGAGGAGTACGACGCCCAGCACTACGAAGGAGCTTCGACTCTTTTCGGTCCAAACACGCTAGCCGCCTTTACCCAGAGCTTTGAGGGTCTGGCCGCGCGGCTGAACGGCGCGCCTGCCACCGCCATCGCGGGCGAGAGCGGTCCGTTTGGTTTGCCCTCATTCCATCGCAAGCCGTAAGGGGCCAGGCGCGGCTAGAACTTCACTGCGGGAGCTTCGCGCTTGGCGGGCTCTACTTTGAAGTAGGCGTCGTTGCGGGTGAAGCCGAACATTCCGGCGACCAGGTTGGCCGGGAAGAGCTCGATGGCGGTATTGTACTTTTGCACCACTTCGTTGTACTTGCGGCGCTCGACGGCGATGCGGTTTTCGGTGCCGGCTAGTTCGTCCTGCAGGCGGAGGAAGTTTTCGTTCGACTTCAGCTGTGGGTAGTTTTCCACCACCACCAGCAGGCGGGCCAGTGCACTGTCCAACTGGCTGTTGGCCTGGATGCGTTCGCCCGGCGTGCGGGCACCGCCCATGGAGGCGCGGGCGTTGGCGATATCGGTGAAGATCTGGGTCTCCTGCTTGGCGTAACCCTTGACGGTCTCAACCAGGTTGGGGATCAGGTCGGCGCGGCGTTGCAGCGCGACGTCCACCTGGCTCCACTGGCCGTTGATCGATTCGCGCTGCGGCACCAGGTCGTTGCGGACCCCCATCAGCCAGCCGCCGATCGCCAGCGCCGCCAACACCAGCACACCGAGTGCAATCAGGATGGACTTCATTACGTTTGGTCTCCTTCAGCCGGTGACGTCTCGCCCAGGGGGGGCAGCCGGCCCAGTTGATCGACGGCGGCGATCACCACCTGTACTTCCTTCAAATAGCTGGCCAGCAGGGGTGTGGCCTCCAGCCCGCGAGGCTTCACCTTGTCCTCGCGCAGATCCAGCAGCGTGAGAAACGGCTGGGCATCGATGCCCAACTTCAGCCGCGCCTGCTCCACGACGTCACGCTTGGAAAACTTTCTCGGTTCGCCCATCAAGGCCAGCGCGTGACGGAAAAGCACGCAGAACGTGGCCACGGAATCCGTCATCAGCCGCAGCAGCAGCGGACGGTCCTCCATCATGCCGGCCGCCTTTTGGCGCAGTCGCAGCAGCTTCGTGCGCAGCTCGTGTTCTACCCGGGCGCGATAGTCACGGTCGCCGATTTCCAGGCCTTCAAACGGGTTCGACCCGGCCAGAATCCGATGCGCTTCGAGGATGTCGCTGAACTCCAGGGCGAAGCAATCGGCCGAAGTGCGGATCTCCTCGGCGGTCAAAAGCAGCGGTGCCGGGTAGCCCAGGTCTCGCCACCAGCGGAAGACCGGTTCGCTGTCGCGCAGTTGTTTGGTGCCGATCTGGCTGAGCACACAAATCACGTTCAGGTCGGAGTGCTTTTCCTGAAAGTCGCCACTTGCGGCCGAGCCGTACAGAACGACGCTCTGCAACTCCGCGCCGTGCGATTTTTTTAGTTTCTCGACCAGTTCATCCAGACGTTTCTGCATCATGTTCTACCAGTCCGAACTGGCTCCGCCGCCGCCGGAATCGCCGCCGCCGAAGCCACCAAAGCCGCCTCCTGAATCATACCCGCCGAACCCGCCTGACCCTCGTCCACCGCGCCCGGAATTCAGCAGTGCCCCCATCGCCATGCCCGTGAGTACATCGCCCACACCCGAGCCGCGACCGCCGCCGCGCAGGTTGCCGCGGCCAATGCCAAACAAGGCCAGCAGGAGCAGCAAGACCACGATGCCGCCGATCACCCAGCCCGGATGAACTTCTTTCTCGACGCGCTTGGGTGCGGGTCCGGTGAGGGTGACACCCTTGGCCTGGGCAATCCGTTCGCCGATGGTGGCGACGGCGGTGTTCAATGCGGAGTCGTAGTCCGCCTGACGCAAAGCCGGGCGCAGTTCCCGCAGCAGGCTGCCCGCGAAGCCGTCGGGCAGGATCGGCTCCAGGCCATAGCCCACCTCCAAACGGCTCCGGCGGTCCCGGATGCTCAGCAGGAAGAGCGCGCCTTCGTTCTTGCCTTTTTGGCCCACGCCGAACTGGCGGTAGAGCAGGTTGGCCACCTCATCCACCGGCTCATTATCCAGTGTCTCGATGGTGACGATGGCGATCTGCGCACCAGTGGCCTTTTCCAGGCGGGCGCAATAATCGTTCAGCTTGCGGACCGAGCCCGGACTGATGACGCCGGCAAAGTCGTTCACGTAGCCGGTGGGCTTCAGCGCCTTCCAGTCAGCCGCCGGCAACGGAAACGAAGCGAGCAGGCAACAGGCCAGCAGCCGCCCCCACCAGCGCAGTGGCGGTGACGCGGGCATCGGCTTAGCAGACGAGAGTTTCACGGTCCAGGGCGGGCCCTTCGGGCTGGCCCAGCACGGTCATGCTGAGCCCTTTGGGGTCAAAGAAGTGTTGGGCCAGGCTCTGAATCTCTTCTGCCGGTACTTGTTCGATTGCTTCACGCAGTTCGTCCAGCGAGATGAAGCGCCCAAAGTACATTTCCTGGCGCGCGAGGTTCGCCATCCGGCTGGAAGTAGATTCCAGGCTCAACATCAGGGAGCCCTTCAGGTGGTCCTTGGCGCGGCGCAGTTCCTCGGCAGGCACGGTTTCTTCCTTCAAGCGGCGGAACTCCTCCAGGACGCTCTTCACCAGCTTGGTGGCGTTCTCCTTGGAGGTGCCCGCATAGACAGCCAAGCAACCGGTGTCACGGAACAGGTTGAGCTCACTGAAAACGGCGTAGGCTAGCCCCTGCCGTTCACGGATGTTCTGGAACAGACGGGAACTCATCCCGCCGCCCAGCACCGTATTCAACAAGTAGCCCGCATATCGCCGCTCATGCGCCACCGGATACGACGGCACGCCCAGGCACAGGTGGACCTGCTGCAGGCGCTTCCGCTTATAGGTGATCTCGGCATGGGTGGCGGGTGCGGGAGCAGCCTTGGGGGCAATGTCCGGCTTCAGCCCGCCAAAACGGTCCTCCACCAGCTTGTAGAGCTCCTGGTGATCCAGATAGCCGGCGGAGGTGATGAGAATGTTCGACGGGCGGTAGACGCGCTGGTGATACTCGTTCAGCATCTCCCGCGTGAAGCTCTTGATGGTCTTGGGCGTGCCGATGATCGGCTTGCCCAGCGCATCACCCTTCCAGAAGCGGCTGATGAAGGTCTCATGGACGATGTATTCCGGGTTGTCCGCCTCCATCTTTAGCTCTTCCAGAATGACGCCCTTTTCCTTTTCGACATCTTCGGCGCGCATCACCGGATTCAGCACCAGGTCGGCCAGGACATCAATCGCCACCGGAACGTGCTCGTCCAGCACCTTGGTGTTGTAGCTGACCAGTTCCTTGGACGTGAACGCGTCCAGATGTCCGCCGATCGAATCCACCTCACGGGCGATCTGCTCCGCACTCCGCGAGGTGGTGCCTTTGAACAGCATGTGCTCCAGAAAATGCGAGATGCCGTTCTCGGGCTTGGTCTCACTGCGCGATCCGGAATTGATCCAGATGCCCACCGAAACACTGCGGACATGCGGCATATGCTCAGTGACGACGCGGATGCCGTTCGGCAGCTGGGCTGTCTGTATCTGTCTTGGTTCTGTTGTGCCCCGTGCCATAGGTTCTAACTTCCAGTGTAGCGCCGTCACTCGGGAACTCAGCTGAAACATTTCGTTTACACGGTGATCCTTGACGAACGATAATAATTATCGTTTAATAAAGAAGTGCAGACGAGAGAGTCACTCCAACAGCAGTTCGAAACCCGCTGCCGGGCGTTGGGGCTGGCCGTCACGCACCAGCGGACCGTCATCTATGGCGAACTGATCGCCACGGGCGAGCATCCGACCCCGGAAGCGGTCTATGAGCGGGTGAAGGCGCAAATTCCGGCGATTTCACTGGGCACGGTGTACAAGAACGTGAAAACGTTCCTCGACGCGGGCCTGTTGAAGGAAGTCAGCCTGCATCACGGCACCTTGCGTCTGGACGCCAACACGGAACCGCATCATCACATGGTGTGTACGCGCTGCCGCCGGATTTTTGACATCCCGGAAACCGAGTTCGGGCCGGTACACCTAAAAAATCTGCCGGAATCCGGTTTCCAAATTGATCGGTTCAGCATCGAAGTGGTGGGAGTGTGTGGCGCTTGCGCCGCCGCCCGTCCCGAATCAAGCGGCCCGGGAGCCTCCGCCGCTGATAATAAACGAGTTTTGTAGTTCAAACCCCACTGGAGAAAATTGAATGCTTGGAGTAGGACAGTCTTTCCCGAAGTTTGCCGTAACGGCCACCGTGTCCACGGATAAGGATCTCAGCAAGGCTTTCGCGCCGGTTGATGAAGCCACTTACGCTGGTAAGTGGAAGGTCTACTTTTTCTGGCCCAAGGACTTCACCTTTGTGTGCCCCACCGAGATCGCGGCCTTCGGTAAGCTGAACGGCCAGTTTGCCGATCGCGAAGCGCAGGTATTGGGCGGTTCCACCGATTCTGAGTTTGTGCACCACGCCTGGCGCACCCACCACGCCGACCTGAAGGATCTGCCGTTCCCTATGCTGGCCGATGTGAAGCGCGAACTCTCGGAAGCCCTCGGCATCATCGACCCCAACGCCGGCGTCTGCCAGCGCGCCACCTACATCGTGGACCCGGAGAACATCATCCGCTTCGTTTCGGTGAATGACCTCTCGGTCGGCCGCAACCCGGAAGAAGTGCTCCGCGTACTGGACGCTCTGCAGACCGACGAGCTGTGCCCCTGCAACTGGAAGCAGGGCGAAGACACGATCAAGGTCTAGCCGCAAATGAACCTGGACCAGTTGCTCGAAACGGTCCCCGCCTACGCCAAGGATCTGAAGCTCAACCTTCAGACCTTGGTGAAGCAGGCGGAGTTGACCGAACAACAGACCTGGGGCACGGTGGTGTGTTCCGCCATCGCGTCTCGTAATGATTTGCTCACCCGCGTGTTGCTGGCCGAAGCTCAGCCGCACCTGAAGCCCGAAGCGCTGGAAGCCGCCAAGATCGCGGCGGCGGTGATGGGCATGAACAACGTCTACTATCGCTTCAAGCACATGGTGACGGACGAAAAGTACTCCACCATCCCAGCCCGGCTGCGGATGAACGCCATCCGCTCCCACGGCATCGAAGCTGCTGATTTTGAGCTGTGGTGCGTAGCCGTCTCCGCCATCAACAACTGCCACGCCTGCGTCACCTCGCACGAGAAGGTGGTCCGCGAGAAGGGCATCTCCGAGGAGACGATTGTGGCGTCTGTCCGCCTGGCCTCCGTGATCTTTGCGCTGGCCAGTGTGTTCGACGCGGAAGCGGCGCTCACTCCGGCGGCTTGATCCCCTTCACTTTGCCGGTGGCCACGCTGGCGGAGAGGCTGCGCCAAACAAGTGCAGAATGCGCGTCCTGCCCCTGCCTCCCCCTTTGACGGCGCCCTTATCGGGCGCCCGCTTTAAATTCTATTGACGTTGTGATGGTGTTCAGTCTACACTCGTCTTTTCCCGGTCCCCGCCGCCCGCCTTCGCAACCACGCCCGTTTTGCGGAATACTTGTTTGAGTCGAGTTTCGCTTGAGAGCTGAGGTGCTATGCGAGTTTTCCTGGTAGTTGCCAGCGCGATGTTGTCGCTGCCTTTGGTGTGGGCCCAAGCGCCCGGGCGAGCCGCGGCGGCCGATGAGAAGAAAGAATCGGAGCCGGGTATCCCCGTTTCGAGCGCACTGGTGAAGACCAAGTGCGCCGGCTGCCATCGTGACGATGGCCAAGGCAACCTGACGCGCATCTCCTGGGAGCGCACCACCCCCGAAGGCTGGCAGCAGATCATCAAGCGCATGGTCCGCCTGAACGGTGTCTCACTGACGCCGGTCGAAGCCCGCGACATCGTCAAGAGCTTGAGCGAAACCCACGGACTGGCTCCGGAAGAAGCCAAGCCGGTGGCCTGGTATTGGGAAAAGCGGCAGCTTGAAAGCGAAACGCTGCCCAACGACACGCTGCGCGATGCCTGCGCGGCCTGCCACCCGATTGCGCAGCCCAATTCATGGCGTCGCTCCAAGGCGGAATGGGACCTGCTGGCGAATATGCACCGCGGGTACTTCCCGGTGGTCGAGTTTACTTCCTTCCGGCGGCCATTCCGTCCGGGCGGCGGTGGCGGCGGTGGACGTGGTGCCGCAGCGGCAGCGGCTCCGGCCCCGGCGGCACCCGACAAAGAGCCGTTTGAGACGGCGCTGGAACACTTCACCAAGAGCAATGCGCTGGCGACGCCTGAATGGGCGCAGTGGCAGGCCACGCGCCGCCCGGCCAAGCTAGCGGGCCGCTGGGGCGTTTCCGCCTATATGCCCGGCAAGGGCAAGTTCATTGGCGAAACCGTGATTGAGGCCGCGGGTCCGGATGAGTTCACGGCCAAGACGACGCTGACGTCGCTGAAGACCGGCGAGAAGGTGACCCGGACAAGCAAGGGCGTCATCTATACCGGCTACGCCTGGCGTGGCAGCGCCACTTCCGGCACCAACAAGGAACGCGAAGTGATGGCGTTCTCACGCGACCAGATGTCGGCGGAAGGCCGCTGGTTCTGGGGCGGGTATAACGAATTCGGCTACGATGTGACGCTGAAGCGCCTGGGCGATGGCCCGGTGGTGCTGACCACGGACACATTCTCCCTGCCGATCGGTGCCAAAGGAGCAACGCTGAAGCTTTACGGAGAAGGCCTGCCCACCGGCCTGACGGCGGCCGATATCGACCTGGGTACCGGCGTAACCGTAACCAGCATCAGTGCCCCGTCCGCCACAGGATTGACGCTGAAGGTGGACGTCGCCGCCAACGCGGTGATCGGCCTGCGCGATGTGCTGGTAAAAAGAACCACTCTGCCGGGGGCGCTGGCCATCTACAAGACCGTGGATTACATCAAGACGCCGGACAGCGCCATTGCGCGCTTGGGAGGCAACACGCACCCCAAGGGCTACTACCAGTTTGAGGCGATCGGTTATTCCAACGGCCTAGACGGCAAGCCGAACACGGCGGACGATGTCTCGCTGGGTCCGGTGACGGCCAAGTGGAGCGTCGAGGAATTTGCCTCGCACTATGGTGATGACGACAAGGAATTTGTCGGCTCCATGGGAGCCGAGGGTCTGTTTACGCCCAGCATCGAAGGCCCCAACGAGAAGCGCAAGTTTGGCACCAACAACTACGGCGACATCTGGGTGGTGGCCACGTACTCCCCGGCGGGCGCGGCCAAACCACTGGTTTCCAAGACCTACTTCATCGTCACCGTGCCGCAGTACATGCGGTGGGATCAGCCCGAGGTGGCCCAATGACGTCCACCGTCACCCCGCTGTCGTTGGGTGAGTTTCATCACTTCCAGACCTCCGGCGTAGATTTTCTCTACCTGGTCCCCAGCGGCGGCATCTTCGCCGTCAGCCCGGCCGGCCGGACGGCGATGGAGCTGCTTCGCGAAAAGCCGCTCGACGCCGACGATCTGCTGACGGCGCTGGTGGCGAAGGGCTATAGCGCCCCGGACGCCCAGGAAGCGATCACCGACCTGTTTGAGGCGCGCGCCATCCGTGACGTCCGCGGCTTTGAAGATCCGCCGCAGGATCCGGTGGACAATTTCCCGTTGCAGTCGCTGGTGATGAACCTCACCAACCAGTGCAACCTCTCCTGCCAGTACTGCTACGAGTTCGGCGAAGACAAAGTGGCGACGCCAGACGGCAAGCCCAAGTTCATGAGCGAGGAAGTGGCCAAGGCGTCAGTCGACCACTTGATCACCTCCTCCAAAGGCCGCCGGGCCATCCACATCACCTTCTTCGGTGGCGAAACGCTGATGAACTTCCCGCTGCTGAAGTGGGTGGTCACCTACGCGACGGAGCAGGCCCAGCTGGCCGGGCAGTTTCTCGATTTCTCGTTGACCACCAACGGCACGCTGCTGTCGCCCGAGGTGATCGACTTCCTGGTGGAGAACAGCATCGGCGTCACCGTGTCGATGGATGGCCCCAAAGAGATGCACGACGCACTGCGTGTCTATGCCAACGGCAAGGGCAGCTACGATGTGCTGGCTCCCAAGGTGAAGGCGTTAATCGCCAAGCATTCGACGCGGCCCATCGCCGCGCGCGTCACACTCACCCAGCAAGTGACCAGCGTCAAGGACATCTTCCACCACCTGAAGCACGAGATGGGCTTTGCCGAAGTGGGCTTTGCGCCCGTGACGGCGGCGCCGGACCGGCTCTACACCATCGGCAACAGCAGCATGGATCGCGTGTTTGAGCAGTTCAAGGAACTGGCTGTGGAGTACCGTGATTGGGCGGTAGAGAACCGCATGCACGGCTTCTCGAACGTTTCCGACACGCTGGCCGAGATCCACGCCGGCATCAACAAGTCACACCCTTGTGGTGCGGGCTTGGGGCTGGTGGGCGTAGGACCGTCGGGCGACATTGCGCCCTGCCACCGGTTTGTCGATTCCGACACGCATGCGCTGGGCAGCGTACTCGATGGGGGCCTGGATAAGGCCAAGCAAAAAGAGTTTTTGGACCGCGGCCACATTGGGGCCAAGTTCGACTGCCACACGTGTTTTGCGCGGCCTCTCTGCGCAGGGGGATGCCACCATGAGGCTTTTGTCCGATATGGTGATACGGGACATCCGAATTTGCACTTCTGTGATTGGATTCGCGGCTGGACGGATCTTTGCCTGAACATCTATGGCGAGATCGCGGTCAAAAATCCTGGGTTCCTGGACCGGTTCGAGCAGCGGAAGCCGCTGCAATAGTTAAGTGAGCAGCGGAAGCCGCTGCAATAGAGGGTTGAAATGAAGCATTTGAAAGCTGTCAACAAAAAAGCGCACCGCATCGAGCAACACGCCGCTGCCGTGCATGGCGATATCTATGGAATGCAGCAGGGCGGCCCGGGCGGCGCTCCGGCGGCACGTCCGCATTACCCGGTGGGCTGTTCGATCGTCTTCTCACCCGGCTGGGAAGTGGATTCCGCCGGCGGTACGGCTGGCCTCTGCCAGCCCGCCGAGCGCGATCTCTACGATTGCTACGTCACGTGCTTTTGGCCCGCCCAGGTGCCGGACCACTACAACAACTACCCGGACTGGACCAGCAAGTGTGCCAGCGCCACCAAGGATTGGCGCAACATTGAGCTGGTGTTCCCTTAAACCACCGCCTGGCCGCGCGGGGCGAGCGCGATTTGGCGTCCGCCCCGTGCGATTTTCCGGTTTGCCCCCAAGCCCTGGCCGCGTCGCCGCCTGAAGCTGAAAGTTCGAAATGACTTCCCGATAGGACCATCGAAATGCAGATACTCGCACTGGCTGTATCGTTAGCGGCTGACCCGACCCTGATGTACGTGGGCGGCTGGCCCAAAGACCTGCTGGTGATCGACGAAGCCAACGTCAAGGTGGTCGATCACATCAAGATGCAGACCGATGTGCCGCGCACCCTGACGCTGACCAGCGACAAGAAGAAAATGATCGCGATCACGGTGAAGGATTCCGGGATTGAGACCATCGACTTGGCGTCGCGCAAGGTAGTGGACTCCTTCCTGCTGGGGACCGGCAGCAAGAAAGTCCGCATCGGCGGTAGCGCGCTCGATCCCACGGACCGTTACCTGTATCTGTCGGTGACGATCGCGGAAAAAAAGATCGACCGCTTCGAAGTGGGCAAGGCGCAGTTTGCCGTCGTCGACCTGCAGGAAAAGAAGATCACCCGCACGGCCGAAATGCCCAAGGAAGTGGCCAGCGCCGGCGGACGCGGACAGTTCAAGGTGTCGCCCGATGGCAAGTACCTGTGGGCGTTCCGCGACAACATCTACATCTTTGACACCACTGATTTCAAGCTGGTGGACACCATCCAGCTGGCTCGGCCTACCTTCCCGGGCATGGAGACCATCTTCCTTTCGCCCGCCGATGATCCGCACGACGCGCCCGGCATGATGACGGCCATCTTCAACAGCACGGACCCGGTGGTGCACAAGCGGATGTGGGGCATCGCCAAGATCAACCTCTCCACCAAGCAGATCGACTTTACGCCCGTCGGCCCCGCCGTCCAGGGCATGACCGGCCTGCGCCTGTCGCCCGACCGCAAGACCGGCTACACCGTCGCCATCTCCGGCGAACATGGTGACCGCTTCACGGAGTTCCTGGTGATCGACATGACGGTGCCCAAGATCGTCAACCGCGCCTCCTTTGCGGGCCGCACGCGCTTCACCCAAGGGTTGACCACCGACGGCAAGCAGATCATCATCTACGGCGCCGGCAACACCATCGAGATGTACGACTCAAAGACCCTGAAGCTGCTGAAGGATGTCGACATCGCCGCCGACATGACGACGTCGCTGATCCCGGTCATGAATTAGCCGCGGCACGGATGCTGCTCGCTCCAGCCCCATGCGTCAGCTTGGGGCTTCTCCTGCACCCGGCAAACGTTCTGTCGTTTGCAAAAGCGTTATATCGTTGACTGGAAAGAGCCCCACGCTGACGCATGGGGCTAAACTTT
>JAPKYX010000068.1 GCA_026394075.1 Acidobacteriota bacterium | reverse complement strand
GCGGGTTAAGAGATCATTCGCCATTCCCGCTCCGGTTCTCTGGTCAGCCACTCTTCAAACTCAGGTGCCGGCTTCAGCCCCAGCAGTTGCCGCACATAGAGCGCGTCGTGGAACGACGTAGACTGATAGCTCAACATCGTGTCATCGCCGCCCGGTACGCCCATCACAAAGTTGCAGCCGGCCGTCGCCAGCAGCGTCAGTAGAGTGTCGAGATCGTCAAAGTCTGCTTCGGCGTGATTGGTGAAGCAGACGTCGCACCCCATCGGCAGCCCCAGCAGTTTGCCGCAGAAGTGATCTTCCAACCCGGCGCGGGTGATCTGCTTGCCGTTGTAGAGATACTCGGGACCAATAAAGCCGACCACGGTGTTCACGAGCAGCGGCCGGTAGCGGCGGGCGACGGCGTAGGCTCGGGCTTCCAGTGTTTGTTGATCGACACCATGATGCGCGTTGGCCGAAAGCGCGCTGCCCTGCCCGGTCTCAAAGTACGTCACGTTGTCGCCCACGGTGCCGCGCTTGAGTTCGAGCGTCTGTTGCCAGGCCTCATCCAGGAGCTTGAGCGAAATGCCGAACGAACGGTTCAGCGCCTCCGTCCCACCGATCGATTGAAACAACAGATCCACTGGCGCACCGCAGTCCATCGCCCGTTGCTGCGTGGTGACGTGGGCCAGCACGCAGATCTGGGTGGGGATCTCGTATTGCTGGCGGAACCGGTCCAGCAAGTGGAGGATGGTGGAGACGGAGCCGACATCTTCGGCGACGGGATTGACGCCAATGACGGCATCGCCCGCGCCCAGCAGCAGACCATCGATGGTGCTGGCGAGGATGCCCTTCGGGTCGTCGGTAGGATGGTTGGGCTGGATGCGGGTGGCAAAGCGGCTGGGCAAGCCGAGCGTGTTGCGGAACCTTGTCACCACGCAGCACTTGGATGCGACCAGCACCAGATCCTGTATGCGCATCAGCTTGGAGACCGCGGCCACCATTTCAGGGGTCAAGCCGGGCGCGAGCGCCGCCAGCGTCGCCGGGGTGGCCAGCGGCGACAACAGCCAATCGCGGAAGCCGCCCACGGTCAGGTGACGCACGAGCGCAAAGGCCGCGGCGTCATGCGAATCAATGATCAGGCGGGTGACTTCATCATCTTCATAGGGGATGACGGCTTCTGAGAGAAAGCGTGTCAGTGGCACATCGGCCAGCGCCATCTGCGCCCGAACGCGCTGCTGTTCCGTCTCGGCAGCGACGCCTGCCAGCACATCGCCCGAACGCAGGGGGCTAGCGTGAGCCAGTAGTGTTTTGAGTGTTGGCGTGCTGGGCAAACTCTTCCTCGGGAGCCAGAATCAGACGCTTCCGCGCATAGAAGGCGAAGTAGGCGATCCCCAATCCCATCCAGATTATCGGACCGAGCACCCCGTTTTGCACCAGCTTCGCCAGCACCACCAGACTGATGGCCATCGAAACGACCGCGCCCGCAATGCCCAGCGGGCTGCGGTAGGGCCGATGGAGTTTGGGAAAGCGCCAGCGCAGGGCCAGATAGGAGCCCATTTGCAAGACGTAGGCCAGCACCGCGCCGAACACCGTCATATTCAACAGCACCGCGCCCACGGGAGAATCCTGCGGGGACAGATGCACCACCAGTGCCGCCAGAAAGCCCAGCGCCGCCCCAGCCACCATAGCCCGGATCGGCGTGCGGCGGCGCGGCGGCGGGGATGGGTGAGTGACAGGCTGGTGGGCAGGTAACCGGCCCGCGACAGTGAATAGATCTGCCGCCCATAGGCAAAGATGATCGTATGGAAGCTGGAGACTAGGCCAATGCAAGCTACCGCGCCGAGCAGGCGGGTGTTCAACCCCTGGCCCAAAATGCCCTGGAAGGAATCGAGCAGTGGCTCAGTTGATTTGGCGATCACCGCCGCACCCGGCGCCACGCCCGCGCTGGCGAACAGGGTGGCGAAGGCCAGCACCACCAGCGTCGCAAAGCCAGCCAGCAGGCCGCGCGGCAGTGTCCGGGTGGGGTCGTGCGATTCTTCGGCGGCCAGCGGCAACTGCTCAATCGCCAGATAGAACCAGATGGCGAACGGCAGCGCATCGAGCGGCGTGCCGCTGCCGCCGACGGACCAACGGGGCAGATCGAGCCGCGTAAAGGCCAGCGCATAAAAGACGCCCAACACCACTAGAGCGGCGATCGTGACCACCACCGAGAAGCGGAACGAAAGCTCCACGCCCCAGCAGTTCAAGCCGACAAACACGCAGTAGCAGAGCAGCCACCAGAAGGGTGCCATCGATGCCGGAGCGCCAAAGATCGCCCCCAGGTAGCCGCCGATGCCGACCACGATGACGGCGGGTGTCAGCACGTACTCCATGTTCTCGGCCAAGCCCGTGATGAAGCCACCCCAGGGGCCCATGGCGGTGCGGGCGAACGAGTAAGCGCCGCCGGTGTGTGGAAGTGCGGCCGCCATCTCGGCAATCGAGAAGCAGAGCCCGGCGTAGAGCACGGTGGCGATCACCAGCGCGCTCAGCATGGCCGGAAAGCCATACTGGAGGCCAAAGTTCCAGCCGAAGAAGTCGCCGGAGATGACCGCTCCGACGCCCATGGCCCACAAATGCAAGATCCGGGCGTGCCGCTTCAAGCTGCGCTGTTCAAGATAGCCGGCGGGCGGCGGGCGGTAGGAATCCATGCTGGTCTAACCAGTCTCGCTGAATTGGCGGGGCGGGGTGAATCTGACCGGGACAGGCGTGGAGTTGGCACCGTCTCCAAACGCAAAAAAGCTGGCCCCGCGGGTTACCGCTTGGTGCCAGCTTTCTTTGTAGAGGTCACAAGTCCAGGCCCGAAGGCCCGGGTTAGACTACCAGCGGCCGCCGCCACCACCGCCGCGACCACCACCACCGCCGCCAGCCGTCTTGGGCCGGGCTTCGTTCACGTTCAGGCTCCGGCCATTCATGTCGGATCCGTTCAAGCGATTAATCGCTGCTTCAGCAGCTGAGCGGTCCGTCATTTCGACGAACGCGAAGCCGCGCGGTTGACCGCTGTCGCGGTCCATTACGATGTTGACGCGCTCGACCGTACCGAAACTGGCAAAAGCCGTTTGCAGTTCGTCCTGCGTCGTCTGGAAACTCAAGTTACCAACAAAAATATTCGTCATCAAACTAACTTCCTTCGGAACCAACTTTGTCGTGTTTTCAAGCCGTGCCTGACGCACACCCGGCCCCACCAGGGAACCGGCCGCTCAAGCCGCACTTGCAGGTACGTTACCTGACCATCAAAATGTAAGCTCCCGTGCCCGCAGCAGCGACTAACACCGCCAGGGCCAGGCCCAAGGTGCGCTGGACCGCGCGCCGGTCAATCTGTTTGCCCTTCGCCAACCAGTCGGCCCAACGCTTGGGGTCGACGTCCGCCACAACCTCGATGCGATGATCCATGAGCTAGGCGTTCTCCGCGGTGCCGGGCAGTGGCCACACGGAAGGGGTTGCGTTGTGGCTGGGACGGGGCGGCACGCGCCGGCGGGCGGCCACTTTCAGTGACGCCGCATGGTCCGCATGAAGGCGCATTTGCGCCTCGGAATAAGTGAAAGCCTGCACGGGACCGCCGGGCTCGCAACCATCCAGCAGAGCGCGGCACAGCAGCGGCAGATCCTGGAGCGGGATGCGGTACTGGCGCGCCAACGCG
>JAPKYX010000023.1 GCA_026394075.1 Acidobacteriota bacterium | reverse complement strand
GTTGATCGACTACATGCGGGTTCACGTCAGCCAGATGGGCGGCCTGACGCCGTGCCGCAAGATGGCCGCCGTGTGCGAAGTGTATGGTGTCCGCACGGCCTGGCATGGACCGGGCGACGTCTCACCGATTGGCCACGCGGCCAACGTGGCGCTGGACTTGGCTTGCTACAACTTCGGTGTCCAGGAATGGTCCGGCTTTAGCGAACGGGTGCAGGAAGTCTTCTCCGGATGCCCGACGCTGAAGGATGGCTACGCCTACGCGAACGAAGCTCCCGGCTGGGGCATCGAGATCAATGAGGCGGCGGCGAAGAAGTACCCGTTCGGCTACGGCGAGCAAGGTGAACGGGGCCGGTTGAACGGCGGCTGGGGTGAGGTGCGCAAAAAAGACGGCACCCTGATCAAGCAGTAGCCGGTCTCAACAAATATTTTTTGAAAACTGAAACGCTTCCGGCTTCTCGTTCACAACTGTAACGGAGGAGCTGGATAGCGTTGGAGCACACTATCCAGTTTGCCGCCGGGGTCCGGTTGTTGGTCCGCCCATCACACCGGCCCCGGCGGCGGGCACTTTTCCCGCCTCACACCGCCGGCGACCGTCTAAAAGCCGCCGGTGACCGTCTAAAATAGAAGCATGCGCCGACGCGAGTTCCTGTTCGCCGCTGGTGCCCTCACCGGTTGCAAGTTCGGACCACCCAAGTTTGAGCTGGTCACCAACGAGTTCGTTTACACCACGCTCGCCTTCTCCCCCGTCACCGCCACCGCCCACGGCTATCACCGCCATGCCGGCACGTCGCTGGATGAGCAGATCGATGACTGGAGCGAGGCCGCGCTGGCCCGTCGCCGCAAGTGGTATCGCGAGTTCCAGGACGGAATCGCCGGCACCAAGACGGAACGGCTGACGCCGGAAGACCGGGCCGATTTCGACCTGATCGCGGCTCAGATCACGCGCGCGCTGGATGAGCTGGACGGCGTCAAGACCTACAAGCATTCCCCGCAAATGTATGTCGCCTTAGCCGAGCGGGCGCTGGTCACCGCACAGACCTGGGCGGATGCCCCGGAGGAGCTGCGAGCCTTCCACACCATCCGCCGCCTGGAGCTCTACCCGAAGCTGTTTGAGCATGCCCGGAAGAACCTGGTGGACGCCTGGGCACCCGTCGACATCACCAGCGCCCTGCAAGGCGTTGAGCAAGCCCGCGCCAAGCTTCCAGCAGCGCTCCGGCCCAAGGGAGACGTCGCGGGGGTGGCCGCAACGGCTTCACTCCGGAGCTTCGCCGAGTTCGCGGCAACGCTGCCCGCCAGCGCCCCGCCGAGCACGCCCATGGCCCCGGAAGCCGCTGCGGTACTGGCGGTGATCGAGCCGCGCTTGGATGACCGCGCCAAGCCCGCGGGCCCCACATCGCGGGCGGAGCTGGAACAGTTTCTCCGCGCCCGCGCGGTCGTGCCTCTCCCGCAGCCGCTGCCGGCCTGGGAGACGCCCGCGGACGTGCTGACAGCGATCACCACCGTGCTGCCGGGTGAGGGCCTGCAAGCGCACTACGCCGGTCAATTGCAGCCCGGTGGGCGGCAGCTGCTGCGGACGCTCTATTCGCCGGTCGCGGCCCGGGAAGGCTGGGGCGAGTATGCGCTGCATTTGATGGTGGAAGAAGGCTTCCGCCGTGCCGACCCGGCGTTTGAGCAGGCCCAACTGCGGAACCTAGCCCAGACCTGCCAGCAACGGCCGCACGCCTTTGCCGGATGGCGGGACTACTTGCGGCTCCGGGAGGCCTACCGCGCCTCGCGCGGGCGCGGCTTTCTGCTCTCTGAGTTTCATGGGCGGCTGCTGGCGGCCGGACCCTTGCCAGCCGAGACGATGTGCCGCCTGCTGACCGGCAACGCTACCCTGCCCGCGTTCGACGCCGCCGTGTCATTGCCAGCCCCGCCACAGTCGCAATAATCCGCCAACCGGCCCGCAAGCTGGATCGCCAGTTGCCGGAGACCTTTTCTTCGCCGGCTTGACGGACCCCACAGGCCACCGGCAGTTCCACCACCCGCAGACCTTCTTCAATCGCCCGCACCTGCATCTCCACCGTCCAGCCCCAGGCCCGCTCCTGGAGATTCAGCTGCCGCAGAGACGCCGTACGGATGGCGCGGAAAGGCCCCAAATCCGTATACCGCACGCCATAGAACCACCGCACCAGGGTGACTGCCAACTGATTGCCCCAGTGCTGATGCGGCCGCAGGCCGGAGGTGCGCGCGCCGATCACCAGGTCCGCCGTTCCGGCCTGGATGGGGGCCGTCAACCGCACCGCCTCCGCTGCATCTTCGCTACCGTCGGCCTGCAGAAACACCATCACCGGGCTTTGCGCCACATCGAGAGCGGCCAGGCACGCCGCGCCGTAGCCCTTCTCGCGGCTGATGACCACTCGCGCTCCGGCGGAGCGGGCCAGCTCGGCGGTCCGATCCGTGGCACCATTCACGGCCACGATCACTTCACTAAAGATTCCCGCTGGCAATCCGCGCACGGTTGATTCGATCACTGCCTCTTCGTTGTAGGCGGGAATCACCAGTGCCAGGCGTAACGTGGGCGCGCCGTTTGCGTCTAAGGATTCGTCCGTGCTAGTTTTCGATTGGTCCGGCATCGGGCAACTTGTCAGCTAGAGAACCATGAACGAAACCGGAATCAAATCAACGCTGCTTTGGTTGCGCGATCTGCTGCTTTCGGTGGTGATCGCGGTGGTGGTCATCCTGTTTGTCTATCAGCCCGTCAAGGTGGAAGGCACCAGCATGATGCCGACGCTCGAAGACCAGCAACGCATCTTCATCAACAAGTTTATCTACCGCTTGGGCCGCAATGAGATTGAGCGGGGCGACATGATCGTCTTTTGGTTTCCGCATGATCCCACCAAAAGCTACATCAAGCGCGTGATCGGCCTGCCGGGAGACACGGTGAAGGTGTCCCAGGGCCGCGTGTTCGTCAACCGGAAACCGCTGGATGAAGCCTACGTGCCGGACGAGTTCCGCGACGATATCTCACGCCCGGAAACCACCGTGGCGCCGGAGAACTACTACGTCCTGGGCGACCACCGCAGCTCCTCCAACGACAGCCGCAGTTGGGGCACCGTGCCGCGCGATTACATCTACGGCAAAGCAGTGTTCGCCTACTGGCCGCTGGACCGCATGGGCGTGCTGCGGTAACGCCACCGCCGCTTACATCACTTCAAACGATTCCGGCCCACAGATCCGCTCAATCTCCTGCCGGAACTCGCGGTCCGGCCGGATGCGGGCGGCGATGTCCATGGTGACGGTGAAGTCCCGCGGCTTTTCCAGCTTCAGTCGAACTTGCGCGTCACCGGGTTTGCGAGCGAACAGGCTCTGCAACTCCGCGGCCTTATCGTTGCCGTTCTTGCCCATGCGGACCTTCACCGCAATCAGGCTGGCCAGATTCACGCGAGCGTTTTCGAGCGGCACAATGTCTTGGATCGAAACCTTTGGCGGACCGCTTTCTTCCGGCAGCACCAGGCCCCGGATCAGCACCGCCTTGTCTTCGATCAAGAACTGCTGCACCTGAGGGTAGATACTGCTGAAGGTGACGCCTTCCAGCGAGCCTTCGTGATCCTCAATCCGCAACGCCGCCCACGGCGTGCCGTCCTGTTTGCGCTTGCGCTGGATGCCGGTGACGATGGCGCACAGCTTCACTTCCACGCCGCGCGCCAGCCCTTCCAGCGTGCTGGTGGTGTGGGTGCGGAGGTCGTAGATCCGGTCCTTGAACTGATCCAGCGGATGGCCGGTAATGTAGTAGCCCAGCACTTCCTTTTCGCCCAGCAGCTTCTCATTGGGCAGCCAGTCCGGCACCTTGGGTAGCGGCGGCTCGGGGTGTTCCACTTCGGCCAGCAGCCCGCCGAACAGGCCGGATTGTCCACTGGCGCTATCGCGCTGGGCACGGACGCCGGTTTCGATGGCGGAATCAAGCACGGCCATTAGTTGGGAGCGCGTGCCGCCCAAGCTGTCCATCGCTCCCGCCTTGACCAGTGATTCCATCACGCGGCGGTTCACCTGCGACATGTCTACCTGCTCGCAGAACTTGAAGATGCTCTTGAAGACGCCGTGTTCGGCGCGCGCCTTGACGATCGCCTCCACCGCACCGCCGCCAACATTCTTCACCGCGCCCATGCCGAAGCGGATGGCGTCACCGTCAGGCGTAAAGTCGTTGTCGGAGTGGTTGACGTCCGGCGGCAGCACCTCAATCCCCATGCCCCGGCATTCGGCGATGTACTTCACCACCTTGGCGGTGTTGCCGGTTTCCGAGGTGAGCAGGGCGCTCATAAACTCCACCGGGAAGTTAGCCTTCAAGTAACCGGTGAGATAGGCCAGGTAACCGTAAGCAGCCGAGTGCGACTTATTGAAGCCATACTCGGCGAACTGCGCCATCAGGTCAAAGATCTTCTCGGCCTTCTTCGGCGCAAAGCCCTTTTCCTTGGCGCCCGACATGAAGCGATCCCGCTGGGCGGCCATCTCTTCGGCCTTTTTCTTACCCATGGCGCGGCGCAGCATGTCGGCTTCGCCGAGCGAATAGCCGGCCATCAGGTTGGCCACCTGCATCACCTGCTCCTGGTAGAGCATGACGCCGTAGGTTTCTTCCAAAATCTGCTTCAGGATCGGCGGATCGTAGATCACTTCCGAAAGCCCGTGCTTGCGGTTGATGAAGTCGTCGACCACACCGCCTTTTAGCGGACCCGGCCGGTAGAGCGCGTTCAGCGCGCACAAATCTTCCAGGCGCGATGGGCGGTACCGCCGCAGCACGTCGCGCATGCCGGGCGATTCAAACTGGAACACGCCGGCCGTAAAGGCATCGGTGAACAGCTGGTAGGTCTTCTCGTCATCCAGCGGCAACTGGTCCAGCACGATGTCGACACCGCGGTACTTCAGGATCAGCTTCTGCGCATCGTCAATGATGGTCAGCGTCGTCAGACCCAGAAAGTCCATCTTGAGCAGGCCGAGCTTCTCAAGCCCGCTCATGTCGTACTGGGTAACAATTTCGTCTTTGTTCGTCTTGTACAGCGGGACGATGGTCTTCAGCGGGACCGGCGAGATGACGACGCCCGCCGCATGGACGCTGGCGTTGCGCGACATGCCTTCCAGGCGCAGCGCGACGTCCAGCACTTCTCGAACGCGCGGGTCCTTCTTGGCAGCTTCCTCAAAGCCCGGCTCCTGCTTCATCGCGTCTTCCAGCTTGATGTTCAGCACGCCCGGCACCAGCTTGGTCAGCTTGTCCGATTCAGCAAACGTCAGCTCCAACGCCCGCGCCACGTCCTTGATGGCTGCCTTGGCCGCCATGGTGCCGAAGGTGATGATCTGCGCCACCTGTTCGCGGCCATACTTTTCGGTGACGTACTTGATCACCTCACCGCGGCCGCGGGTACAGAAATCGATGTCGATATCAGGCATCGAAATGCGTTCCGGGTTGAGGAAGCGCTCAAACAGCAGGCCATATTGCAGCGGATCGACGTCGGTGATCGCCATCGAATAGCCCACCAGCGACCCGGCCGCCGAGCCGCGCCCCGGACCCACGGGAATCTTGCGGTCCTTGGCGTAGCGGATGAAGTCCCAGACGATGAGGAAGTAGCCGGAGAACTTCATCTGCTGGATCAGCTTGATTTCCAGATCCAGACGCTCCCGGTAGGCCTCAATCGGGTGCTTCAGCATCCCGCGATCAGCATCCAGTTGCAGGCGATGCAGGCGCATCTCAAAGCCCTGCCGCGCCACCCACTCAAAGTAGCTGTCGATCGAGTGTTCCGGCGGGATCGGGAACCGGGGGAACGGCTCCTTCACTTTTTCCAGCTTCAGCTGGCAGCGTTGCGCGATCTCCCAGGTGATGTCCAGCGCCTGGGGCGTATCCCCGAACAGCGCCTCCATCTCGGCCTTGCTGCGGATATGGAACGCTTCGGTGTCAAAGCGCATCCGGTTGACGTCCGAGATCGTCTTGCCGGTCTGGATGCACAGCATGATCTCGTGCGACCGGGCGTGGCCATGCGTCAGGTAGTGCGCGTCATTGGTGGCCACCAGCGGGATGCCGCTATCGAGCGCGAGACGCTTCAGCTCCGGGATCAGGATCCGGTCCTTATCCAGGCCGTGATCCTGAATTTCGAGGAAGAAGTTGTTCTTCCCGAACATGTCCTGGTACTCGTACGCCAAGCGCCGCGCCTCGTCGTACTTGTTGTCCATCAGCGCTTCGTTGACGTCGCCGCGCAGGCAGGCCGACAGGCAGATCAGTCCCTTGGAGTGCTTCGCCAGCAGATCCTTGTCGATCCGTGGCTTGTAGTAGAAGCCGTCCAGATAGCCGCTCGACACCAACTGGATCAGGTTGCGATAGCCTTCCTGGTTCTCGCACAGCAGCACCAGGTGGTTGTAGCGGTTCGATTCGGACCGGTCCGCCACGCCCTTCTGCGTGACGTACATTTCGCAACCGATCACCGGGTGGATGCCCTTTTCGTGCGCCTTGTTGTAGAACTCGACGCCGCCGAACAGGTTGCCGTGGTCGGTCATGGCGATGGCCGGCATCTTCTGCTGCTCGGCCACTTTCATCAACTGAGAAATCTCGCACGCGCCGTCAAGCAGCGAATAGTCGGTGTGGCAATGGAGGTGAACGAAGGGCGTATTGGACATAGCAGGCTACGCCTCGGGGGAGACTTTTATTCTAACTGCTCTTCCCACTGGGCACCAGCGGCCGAAGCCTCACTGAACAGTGCCGGCACCGTAACCGATTCGGGCCTCGCGTTGGAACGGCCTACCCCAGTTGCAGAATCGTCCGCAAACCTTCCTCGATCGCCGCCATCTCGACCGCCGCCGCGACGCCCACGCGCTCGCGAAACCGCTCCTTCGATACCGCGCGAATCTGATCCGTCACGGCGACGGCCGGGCGGCCTTCACAGGTGATCGGAATGAGAATAGGCGGACTGGCCTTGGGTGAGCTCGAAAGTGGGATCACTACAATGGTCCGCCGCCGCTCATTCAGTATCTTGACGGAAACGACGAGGCACGGCCGGGTCTTCCGTATCTCTGACCCAAGCGTAGGGTCCAACGCCACCCACCAGATTTCACCGCGATCAGGCGTTACCTCCACGGCTCGCCGATCTCGTCGCGCATTTCTTCAAACTCCCGCTCGATCTCGGCGGCATCCTGATCTTGATTCGCCAGATCGCAGGCGCGGATTAGATCCTGTTCACGCTCTCTCAACCGCGCGACCAACGCTTCGGTCACAAATCGAGACCGCTCCCGAGATGGCACGCGACTCAAGAATTGGGCAGCCAACAACTCCGGGACACTGAAAGTCATCTTCCTGACTGCCATAACGCCATAATACCATCCATACCGAATGGTTCTACGATTAGCAAAGCAGAAAAGCCCCGAGCCATTGCTGGCACGGGGCTTTTCAAATCACACCACAGCGTCCAAGCGCCGGGCGAGCCTAGTTGACGACGTCGACACCCATCGAGACACAGGCGCCACGCACCTGCTCAACGGCCGCTTCCACGGTGAAGCAGTTCAGGTCGGGCATCTTGATCTTGGCGATCTCTTCCATCTGCTTGTAGGTGATCTTGCCCACCTTGTTCTTGTTCGGCTCAGCCGAACCCTTCGCCAGATTGAGCGCGCGCTTGACGAGAATGGCCACGGGCGGGGTCTTGGTGATGAAGGTGAAGCTGCGGTCGGAGTAGATGGTGATCACCACGGGGATGATGAGACCTTCCTGATCCTTAGCCGAGGTCTTCGCATTGAAGGCCTTGCAGAACTCCATGATGTTGACGCCCTGCGGGCCCAGCGCCGTACCGACGGGAGGAGCCGGCGTTGCTTTGCCAGCGGGAATTTGCAGCTTTACCTGCCCAGTTACTTTCTTTGCCATTTGCTACCTGCTCTAAAAAATCTTCTGCTATTGAATCTTTTCGACCTGCAAGAAGTCGAGTTCCACCGGCGTCGACCGGCCAAAAATCGTCACCATCACGCGCAACGTATTGCGCTCCGGATTGACTTCGTCCACCTTGCCCGAGAAGTTGTTGAACGGCCCATCGATGATGCGGACATTCTCGTTCTTCTCGAAGCTGACCTTCGGGCGCGGACGCTCAGCGGAAGTCGCCTGACGGTACAGAATCGAATTCACTTCATCGGCCGTTAGCGGCACGGGCTTCAACCCGCCGCCCACAAAGCCGGTCACCCGCGGCGTTTCCTTCACGTGGTGCCACATGTCCTCGTCCATGGTCATCTGCACCATGACGTAACCGGGATAGAGCATCCGCTTGGAAACGGTCTTCTTGCCGTTCTTCAGCTCCACCACTTCTTCGGTGGGGATCAGCACTTGTCCCAGACGGTCGGCAAAGCCGAAAGCCTGCGAACGGGTCTTCAGAGATTCGGCAACCTTATTCTCAAAGCCCGAATACGTGTGGATGATGAACCAGTGCTGCTCGGGACCGGCCGCAACCGGCGCCAGCGCTGCGGCATCGCCAGCCTCGCCGTCCAACTCCGACGGCACTTCGGCGTCGGCAATGGCGATAGCGGCGTCTTCCTGCGGGATGTCTTCAAATTCGGGCACGGACTACCTCTAGCGCGTAAACGTCGAGAAAATGCGGGCCACGCCCCGCTCTACCAGAAAATCGACCACCCGGAAGTAGGCCGAAAAGGCAAATACTGACACAATCACCACGGTCGTGGTGGCACGCACCTGGTTCCAGCTGGGCCAAGTCACCCGGCGCATCTCCATTTGAAGTTCGCCGGAGTAATCCTTGATCTGCTGCGGCCACGCCAGCACGCCCGTTGCCGGACCGGCCGGGGCGACGTCCGCACCTTTGGCTGATTGATTTTCGTTTTGCATGATTCGTTTTGACGAGCGGCGGGATGGCAGGGGCAGAGGGATTCGAACCCCCAAAGGCGGTTTTGGAGACCGCAGGTTTACCGTTAGCCTATGCCCCTACTTCTTCGTACGCTCCTACAGTGTAACTCTTTTGCGACGGACTTTCACGTAAAGCAAGGCCGCCCGAGGGCGGCCTGCTACTGAACTTTAGTACTAGCTCACCGCACAAGGGCGGAAAGACTAGCTCACAATCTCCGACACCGTACCCGCGCCCACCGTGCGGCCGCCTTCGCGGATCGCGAAGCGCAGACCCTTGTCCATGGCCACCGGCGTAATCAGCTCGATTTCCATCTGCACGTTGTCGCCCGGCATCACCATCTC
>JAPKYX010000244.1 GCA_026394075.1 Acidobacteriota bacterium | reverse complement strand
AGTTGCGGCACTGCACATGCTCAATCCCAAACAGCCCGGCCAGCCGCTCCCATGCGCTTCGAGATGAAGGCAGGCGCGGCTCGTGGCCTCCGCAGTGGGGACATTCCAGGTGCATGACGAATGAGACCTTCTACTGTCAATCCAGTATCGGCGAGCCACTCGAAAAGTTTAGAGTTTTCCGAACGTCGCACGAAACGCGTTCAGCAGCCGTGCCTGCACACCTTGGCTTGCGCCTGCCGGGCGCAGCGAAAGCGCCTCAATCTCTGCCACGGGCAGCAGATCACGCGTGGAGGAGGTCATGAAGACCTCATCCGCCTTCTCCAGATCGGCCGGCAGCAGCGTCGCCTCTTCCAGCAGTACCAGGTTGAACGACCAGGAGAGCATCTTCGTCCCGGCAAAAACGTGGTCGGCATGGCGGGTCTTCGGGGCCAGTGCCAGACGGGCCGAGGTGCCCCAATCTTTCAGATCCTTAGTGAAGGCAATCAGGTCGAACTCAGTTGCTAGACCCGGGCTTTCAAACATGCCGCCCTTGTTACGCACCACCGCCACGCGCAGCGTCGAGTCCTGGGCGCTGTTGGCCGCCACTAGGCGCAGCAGCCTCTCCTTCAGCCAGTCCGGCGACTCCGGGAACGGGACATGCAGCAGCTCCGCGTCGCGCTTCATGCGCGCCCAGTGGCGCGGGTAGGCATACAAGGACCCCTCAAACACCCGCAGCGTAGAGAACACGCCCCAGCCATTCAGCAGGCCCACCTGGCCCGGAGTCAGTAGATGTTCGGTTGTGTCGCGGACGTTGTCGTTGTGTAGCAGGAACCGGTGCACTCTTTCAGGGTAGACGAGGTTAGGATGGAATTTGGTATTCGACAAGCGTGCTATTTGACACAGTGGTGGTGGGTGCGGGCCTGATCGGCCTCGCGATTGCGCGACGGCTGCAAAAGGCCGGGCACAGCGTGATGTTGTTCGACCAAGGCCGCGCGGGCGGGGAAGCCAGCTGGGCCGGGGCGGGAATGTTGGCCCCTCACGGCGAATCATTCCCCGATGCCTACTGGACGGGTCTGGCGCACCACGCCCTGGCCGAATATCCCGGCTTCGTGGCCAGCCTCAAGGCCCCCATCGACTTTCGCATCTCCGGGGCCATTGAATATCGCGACGGCGAGCGCCTGGAGTTTCCCGATGAGGCGCAAGTAAACCCGCGCGACCTGGTCGCCGCCCTGCGTCCCGGCTTGGGTGTCGCGGAGAACACCCGCGTCGAGAGTATCGAGACCGTCCCCAACGGAGTGTCGATCAACGGCATCCAGGCTCGCACCGCCGTGGTGGCGGGCGGTGCCTGGAGTAGCCTGCTGCCCGGCTTTCCGGCGGCCATCCCCGTGCGCGGCCATATGCTGGCCTTTGAGATGCCGCCGGGTTCGTTGCCCCAGATCCTGCGCCGCGGCCACACGTATCTGCTCCAGCGAGCCTCCGGCCTGACGCTGGCTGGTTCCACTGAGCAGCATGTCGGGTTTGACCGCTCACTGGACCCCGAAGCTCTGGCCGATCTCGCCGTCAGAACAGGCGAACTGTGGCCAGAATTGTCCGGACGCGCGCCCGCCGACGCCTGGTGCGGCTTCCGCCCCGCGACGCCGTCGGGCGTGCCGGAAGTCCACCAAATGCCCGGAAGCCCCATCTGGTGCGCCTACGGCCACTTCCGCAACGGCATCCTGCTGGCGGACGTGACGGCGGAGTTGGTGGTGAATGATATTGTGGCGGCTCTGGCGGGGGAGTAGCTGCGCTTTTCGACCATTGCCACGGTGCTGACAAGCGAATGGTCCAGGTACAATTAGGGAATTATGCGCGAGCGAGTTGTCGTCTCCGACCCGGACATTTTGAACGGCACACCATGCTTTCAAGGCACGCGCGTGCCCTTCAAGAATTTGATCGACTACCTGGAAGGCGGTCATTCGCTGGCTGAATTTTTACGCCAGTTTCCGACGGTGTCACATGACCAAGCGATCCGGGCCCTTGAGGAAGCGAAGGAATCACTGCTCGCCGAGATTGCGTGAAGATCCTTCTCGACGAGTGCTTGCCGATTGACTTTCGGCACCACTTACCCGGTCATGAAGTTCACACCTCGGAGTGGGCAGGGATGAAGGGACTGAAGAATAGACTTCTTCTCCAGCAGGCCGAAAGTGCGGGGTATGAAGTCCTCATCACAGTTGACCAGGGCCTCCGCTACCAACAGAACCTCGCCCAGCGAAAGATCTCAATCCTGATGATCCGCTCGCGAACGAACCAGATGGAAGACCTTGTGCCGCTGGTGGGCTCCGTTTTGGTGGCCCTGACCGAGATTCTTCCGGGTCAGGTCACCGTCGCGACGTAACTCCGTTACCCGACTAGGCTGCGCTTCGCTCCAAGATGGGTGGTCAAGGCCTCCTTGGGGCGGGGTTCAATCTTCCCGTGAGATGATGCACCATTAGACGATGAGCATCTACGACGCAATCGGCGCGCGCACCATCATCAACGCCAAAGGCACCTCCACCCGCGTCTCCGGAGCGTTGCTGGCGCCGGAAGTGACGGCGGCCATGCAGGAGGCGGGGCAATACTGCGTGGACATGGCCGAGATCCAGGCGGCGGCCAGCAAGATCATTGCCGAGGTCACCGGGGCCGAAGCGGGTATCGTCACTTCCGGCGCGGCGGCCGGGCTCCTGCTGGGCACCGCTGCTTGCGTGGCCGGTCTCGACCCCGTCAAGATGGCGCGCCTGCCCGACACCACCGGCATGAAGAACGAAGTCATCATGGTGCGCAGCCAGCGCAATCAATATGACCACGCCATCCGCGCCGCCGGGGTCCACATTGTCGAAGTTGGATTGCCCGACCGCGTGGCGGGTGCGGGCGTACGCGATGCCGAACCCTGGGAGATAGCCGCCGCCATCACCGAACGCACGGCCGCCATCGTCTACGTGGCCCACTCCCGGTCCCGTCCCACCATTGAGGAAGTCGCCCGCGTAGCCAACGCCAAACACGTCCCGCTGCTGGTGGATGCCGCGGCGCAACTGCCGCCCGCGGCGAACCTCCGCCGCTTCATCTCCGCCGGGGCCGACCTGGTGGCTTTCTCCGGCGGCAAGGCGATCGGTGGCCCGCAAGGCTCCGGCATCCTGTGCGGCGGGCGCGACCTCATCATGTCCGCCGTCCTGCAACAGCTCGACATGGACATCGACTGGGAACAGTGGTCGCCGCCGCCCAGCCTGATCGACAAAAGCCGGTTGCCCGGCCTGCCCCCGCACGGCATCGGCCGGCAATGCAAGGTGGGCAAGGAAACCATCGTAGGACTGCTGGTGGCCCTCCGCCGATTCCTGGCCGAAGACGACCAGTCCCGCCATGACCGCATGCTGGCTCAGGTGAAGCGCCTTGATTCCGCCACCGGCTCCCTCCGCAACGCCCGCACAGAAGTGCGCACCGGCGGCGGCTCACCCAGCTTCGTCCTGACACTGGAGCGCGGCTTCAAGATGACGGGCATGGAAGTTTGCATTGCCCTGCAAAACGGCACCCCGTCCATCCACGCCGATCCGTCACAAGCCGCCAGCGGCATCATCGGCTTCAGCCCCGCCTCACTCCGCCCGGAAGACCCCGCCGCCATCGGCCGCCGGCTGCGTGAACTGATCGGGTAGCGGGTTTTCCAATCCTCGGGGGATCGCCGCCGTGATTAGCCCCATGCGTCAGCTTGGGGCTTATTCGCGCACCCTGATGTCCGTTCGGCGACATAGGTAACACTTTGGCCCGGCGACATGGGTGACACTTTGGGGTGGAGCGGCCTTCTTGTTTTCTTAAGGTACACCCAGCGTCGAGGCGGTGGGAATGTGGGAATCGCGCCAGCGATT
>JAPKYX010000174.1 GCA_026394075.1 Acidobacteriota bacterium | reverse complement strand
TGCTGCAGGATGTCTCGCACGAACTGCGCACGCCCTTGTCGCGGCTGGGCTTCGCCATTGAGCTGGCCCGCACCTCGACCGACCGTGAAGCGTCACTGGCGCGCATCCGCAAGGAAGTGGACCGGCTGTCCGCTCTGGTGGGGCAACTGCTCCAGGTCACCCGCGCGGAAGGGGACCCTGGCAGCCGCGAACTGGAAGAAATCTCACTCGACGCACTGCTGGCGGAAGTGGCGGAAGACGCCGCCTGGGAAGCCGAGATCCGGCACGTGCGGATCACCTGCCGCGTGGCCGAGGCGGTTCACGTGCTGGGCGATACCGAACTGCTCCGCCGGGCTGTTGAGAACGTCGTCCGCAACGCCATCCGCTACGCTCCCGACAACTCAACCGTCGAGTTGACGCTGGCCCGGGATCAAGGCCGCGCCGTCATCCGCGTGCGCGACCAGGGGCCTGGCGTGGCCGAGCAGCATCTGACGGAGATCTTCAAACCGTTCTTCCGCGAAGACATCTCGCGCACGGGAAGCACCGGTGGCGTGGGCTTGGGCCTAGCCATTGTGTCGCGCGCCATCAACCTCCACCACGGCACCGTGCGGGCCGAAAATGCTCAACCCGGCCTGATGATCGAAATCGAACTACCCGCCGCCGCGTAGCGGCCTTCCTAACCGCCCGCAGCAGGCGGGGACTGCCCTCAGTTCAAGCCGCCGCCGCACTCTGAGCCGCGACAGAATGGAGCGGAGCGCCCTCCAACCCGACGCCGTCTCCTCTTTCCGGCTGATGCCCTTGTGGCTGCCGAAACCTTGGTCGATCAAAGTCTCTGCAGCTGCACCATCGATTTGTAGTATTGTGGGCGGCGAAATGGAACGTCGAACATTCATCGCCGGGACCGCCGCTGCCGTCACTTCGGGAACCGCCCTGACGGCGGGGCTCAGCAAGATCCGCGTGGGCATGCTGGGCACCAAGCACAGCCACTTTTATGGCAAGTGGAAGGCGATGGCCGATTCACCGGATTACGAAGTGGTGGGCATTGCCGAAAGCGACTCTGCCGCGCTGGCTACCGCCAAAGCCGACCCGCGCTATGCGCCAGTCCGCTGGATGGACGAAGCCGCGATGCTGAAGGACCCGTCCATTAATCTCATCGTTGTCGAATGCAACGTCTGGGAAGCCATTCCGTGGGGCCGCAAGGTGATCGATGCCGGCAAGCACTTGCATCTCGAAAAGCCCTGCGGCGATAAGCTGCCGCCGTTCAAGCAACTGCTGGCCGACGCCCAGAAGAAGAACCTGCTGCTGCAAACCGGCTACCTATGGCGCTGGCATGCGGGCGTGATGGCGGCCATTGAAGCGGCTCAGAAAGGCTGGCTGGGCGAAGTCTTCATGGTGCGCGGGACGATGAACTCCGACCGTGGCCCGGACGAGCGCTTGAAGGAAGCCCGCTATCCCGGCGGCGGCCTGTTCGAGCTAAGCGGCCACGTCATCGACCGCGTGGTGGAGCTGCTCGGACGGCCCACTAACGTGAAGAGCTGGCTGCGGCATGACACGTCAGTCGGCGACAAACTGGCCGACAACAACCTGGCCGTCTTTGAATACCCCAAGGCCCTGGCGGTGATCACGCAATCGGCCAAGATGGGCGGCTCAGGCGACCACCGGTCCTTTGAGATCATCGGCACCGACGGCACCATTCTGGTCAATCCGGAAGCCAATCCGCCGCGCATGAAGGTCTTCATGAAGAAGGCGCAAGGCCCCTACAAGGCCGGCTGGCAGGACATCAACCTGCCGCCGCAACCGCGCTTCATCGGCGACTTTGCCGAACTGGCGCGCGCGCTGAAAGCCGGCCAGCCCCTGAAGCATTCCTACCAGCACGAACTGCTGCTGCACGAAACGTTGCTGCGCGCCTCGGGCGAAATCAGCTAAGCCAACCCCTCAAAGGAGACCCGATATGAGCGAACTCAAGATCACCCGCCGCCGCGCCCTGCACGCCGCCAGCATCCTCCCCTTCGCGGCCGTTCGCGGCACCGCCGCGAATGGAGCCGTCAACGTCGGCCTGTTGGGCGCTGGCAATCGCGGACCCTTCGTCGCCAGCATGATGGCCAAGAACACGCCGGGCCGCATTGTCGCCATCTGTGACCTCTACGAAGACAAGATGGAGAAGGCCAAGACGATGATCGGTGCCGAGAATCCGCGCTTGTACAAGGATTTCCGGAAGATGCTCGAAAGCGACATCGACGCCATCATCATCGCCACGCCGGTCTTCCTGCATGCCGACCATTTCGAAGCGGCAGTGAAGTCCGGCAAGCACATCTATCTCGAAAAACCCGCATCCGTCGATGTCGCAGGCTGCAAGCGGATCATGCGTACGGCGGATTCGGCCAGCCGCAAGCTGAACATCACCTTCGGCTTCCAACGCCGCTACGCCGAGGTCTACCGCAAGGCCAAGGCGATGGCGGATTCCGGTGCCATCGGCAACATCCGCATGGGCCGTGCCAGCTTCATCAAAAGCGATGGCCCCGCCAAGCAGGAAGCGCCCGTGCCGCATCCCACTACCGAGACCGACAAGATCGTCCAGTGGGGCGCCTGGAAGGACCTTTCGGGCGACCTGATTGTCGAAAACAACGTCCACTCGATTGACGTGCTGAACTGGTTTTTGGGCGGCCATCCCCAGTCCGCCATCGGCTCCGGTGGCCGCACCCGCACGGGCGGCAAGGGCGACATGCGCGACCACAACTTTGTGGCCTTCGAGTACGACAAAGGCATCCAAGGCCAGCTGACCGGCATGACCATCGCCCCCAACGGCTACCGCGATGTCACCGAGCAGTTCTTTGGCGAAACCGGGATGATTGAGACGTCAGAAAATCACTGGCGTCACTGGAAGGGCCGCGGCAACGAGACGATGGAAAAGTCCCCGCGGAATATCACCATCGATTCGGTGTCAGAGTTCGTCAAGCGCATCGCCGACGGCAAGCCCGAAAACACCGCCGTCCGTGGTGCCGAAAGCACCCTCACGGCCATCCTCGGCCGCATGGCGATGGACCGCCGGGCCGAGGTGACCTGGGAAGAGATGATGAAAAGCTAGCTAGCTGTTCACGCCGGAGCAGAGGAAGCCGCCGTCGACGGCGATCGATTGGCCGGTGATGAAGCTGGCGGCGTCGGAGGCCAGCAGCAGGGCTGCGCCCACCAGTTCTTCCGGTCGGCCGAAGCGCTTCATCGGGGTGCGCAGCAGGAACTCGCGGCCACGTTCGGTGCCGTTCAGCAGGCTGGCGTTGAGTTCCGTGGGGAAGACGCCGGGGGCGATGGCGTTGACGCAGATATCGTCCTTGGCCCATTCGATGGCCAGGCTCTTGGTGAGCGAGAGCACGGCGGCCTTGGAGGCAGCGTAGGCGGCCACTTCGTTCAAGCTGACAAACGAACTCAAGCTGGCGATGTTGATCACGCGGCCGCGGCCACTGGCCTTCAGCGGAGCATGAAAGCTCTGGCAGGCGCGCAGGGTGCCGGTCAAGTTGATGTTCATGATCCGGTCCCAGTCCGCTTCCGCCACATCCACAGTGGGCTTGCGGAAGGTCTGCCCAGCGGCGTTCAAGAGAATGTCCACGCCCCCCAGCTGCCGGATGACTTCGTCCCGCAAAGCATCCAGCGATTCGCGACTGCCGGCGTCGGAGGCCATGCGAATGGTCTTGCGGCCCTTGGCCTCGATCTGGGTGGCCACTTCGTCAATCAGGTTGGCGCGGCGTCCCGTCACCACCACGTTGGCGCCGGCGGCGGCCATGCCGAGGGCGATGGTCTTGCCCAGGCCGGAGGTGCCTCCCACGACAACGGCGGTGCGGCCGCGCAGGTCAATCGGGTTCTCAATGTGTTCGCTCATGAAGCTAATAGCGTATCGAAATACCGGCAACGGATGTACGTGGGATACTGACGATCAGCAGATGCCAACCATCAAGGATGTCGCGAGCCGGGCGGGCGTTTCCGTGGGTACGGTGTCGAACGTTCTCTCCGGATCAGTCACCGTTACCGATGATCTGCGGACCCGCGTGGAAGAGGCGATTGCCGAACTGGACTACCGCCCCAACCTCATCGCCCGCAGCCTGAAGAAGCGCCAGACCAACACGCTGGGGATGATCATCTCCGATATCGTCAACCCCTTCTTCCCGGAGATGGTTCGCGGTGCCGAGGATGCGGCAGCCGCGGCCGGGTACATCCTGACCACCTTCAACACCGACGACCGCGTGGAGCGCGAGCGCCAAGTCTTTGAGCTGTTGCGCAGCCGCCGCGTCGATGGGTTGCTACTCGTCGTGGCCCTAGTCCGGGGCGATTTGAGCCACGTGCGCCAAGCGGTGGAAGAAGGCTTGCCCATCGTGTGTCTGGACCGCCGGCCGGAAGGGCTGGACCTTGATTCCGTGACGGTGGACAACGCCGGAGGCGTCCGGCAGTGCATCGAGCACCTGATTGAGCGCGGACACCGGCGCATTGCCGTGATCACCGGCGGCCAGGGTAAGTACATTACCCAGGTCCGCTTGGATGGCTACCTGGAGGCGATGGCCGCGGCGGGCATTCCGCTGGACCCCAACCTGATCCGCGACGGCAATTTCCGGCGCGAGTCCGGCTTCGCGATTGCCAAGGAATTGCTGACCAGCCCGAATCCGCCGACGGCCATCTTTTCCTGCAACCACATCATGAATTTAGGCGTGGTGCAGGCCGTGGAGGAGCTGGGTCTTGAATCTCCGCGTGATATCACCTTGGCCACGTTTGACCGCCTCAAGCTAACCGACGTATTCCGGCCCCACATGACCTCCGTGGAGCAGCCCAGCTATGAGATCGGCGCCCAAGGCACCCGTTTGCTGATCGAGCGCATCAAGAACCCCGCGGAAGGTGCGCCGCGTGTGCACATTCAGCTACCCACCCAACTGCGCATTGCCGAATCAAGCTCCGGCCGCCTCAGCGCGGCGGGAAATTAGACGCCGCCGGGATAGTACTACTTCATTCCGATACCCGCATTGGGGTGTAGCCCTCGCAAAAACGAAATCGCTCTCATGCAGACCGCTGATGGGGCCCGGCGGAGTGGGGTTAAGTGCTTGCTGATCAATTCTTTGTGGCGGAGGGCGAAGGCGAGATCCGGGCGTGGCGGGCGTTGGAAGATGTTCAGTAAAGTACTACGTTTTCTGGGGTGCGCGGCGCTGCTCGCCGGTCGGGGGCTGGGTGGCGGTATGGGGGATGGAATGACACATGGGAGCCTCCAGTGGTTAGGTAGCAGGAGCGTGGGCGGCGGCTTGTGGGTGAGCGGGCTTAAGTGGTTGACGGCGGGGGAGATGCGGGCGCGGTCGGGGTGTGACGAGAGCGGCCCGCGCAGCACAAGCGCCCACCCTGAGCCGCGACCAGCAGGAGCGGGCTGCCCATCAAGCGCACCGCGCCCCCCTAACACCCGCACTCCCCCGCCGCCCACCGCCCCACGCAAACGAGCCAAGGTTTTGAGTGACCCGAGATGTGTTCCGGGTACTGAGGCGGCGCGACTGGGCAGGGTGGATGGATTTGACGCAGCGGATTCTGAGGGGCACTGGTGCGTTTTGAGGGCACTCCGCTCCATGCTGTCGCGGCTCAGCGTGAGGCGGCAGAGGGGGTTGGGGGAGTGCGCGTGTTACAGGGTCGCTAGTGCGGTTGGAGGGCAGCCCGTTCCTCCTGGTCGCGGCTCAGAGTGAGGTGCGGCTGAGTGGGCGCGACCCTTACTTGTCTAGAACTTCCAGGCTGACCCAGCCGGGGAAGAAGGCGGGGGTGGGGCCTTCGCTTAGGATGCGGCGGGTTTTGGGGAAGGGGAGTCCGGTTTGGATGGCGCGGCTGTAGAAGGGCATGGCGCGAAGGACGGTCCGGTAGGCGGCTTGGGTGGTGTCGTGCGCGGCCGTTTTGCCCAGGAAGCCGCCGCCCCAGCCGATGGAGAGCAGGCCGGGTTTGCCGCGGAGTTCTTCCAGCTTGGCGGCTAGGACCGGCAGCTTGGCTTGCGTCGCGTAGAGGATCTGACCTTCGAGCAGCGATTCCGCCCAGGGCGCGGGCGCGGCGGCGCGGCCACCAGTCCAGGCACCTTCAAACGTGGTGCCGGGCGTCGCCATTTCGGCGAACGCGGGCGTCGTGTCTTTCCAGCTCAAGACGCCTTGCTGGAGGCGCGAGGTGCGGACCTGGTAGATCTTGAAGCCGCCGGAGACCAAGCGGGCGTCGCCGGGTTTGGCTTTGGGGTCGGAGTTATCGAAGGGCTGCGAGAGGTAGCGGGGGATACGGTCGCCGGAGACGCGCTCGGCGGCCTGTTCCAGGACCTTCTCGACACCGCGATCGCGCCAGCGCAGGAAGGTCAACGCGGTGCGGATGGCACCACGAACGGCGGAGCCGGGTAGCACGGGGCCGGTGGGCGTATTGGCGAACAGCGGGATGTGCAGGCTGTCGGGCCGCGCGGCCTCAAAAGCTTTGGTGAGCAGGGGATGCTCAAAGGGGATGCGGCGGACGGCGTAGTTCTGCGCGTAGCCGCCCCAGGAGGCGAAATCGAGCTTGGTCGCGCGGCGGATCTGCTCCAAGTACGGCTCCAAGCGCGGGCCCTTGGCCAGCATCTTGAAGATGCGGCGCTGGTCGAGCACGTTGACTTGGTCCTTCCAGACCATGTAGTCGATGGGAGAAAGGCGCTGGCCGTCGCCGACCAGGGTGGGGGTCAGAACCGTGATGCGGTATCTCATGCGGTGACCTCCGCGGGCAGCGTGACGGAGACGGCGAAGCCACTCCGGAATGCGGGGGCTTGCGGGTCGCCTAGATCAACCAGACGGCCCTGGGGCGCGCCGACGGCGCTGAGCACGGAACCTTCTTCCAACATCTGCACGGCCTTCGACCCATGGCTGCCCCGCGTGAGCGCGGCATAGTGGCCTTGCGCCCAATCCACTTGATCGGTGGCGGCGGGATTGTAGAGCGACCAGAGCCAGTGGCGCGCGCTGTCGCTGGTCGCCACGGCTGCGGTGGGGGTCAAGTTGCCGGGGAAGGGCCCGAACTCAACCGCATCGGCCTGGCCCCAACCAATGGAGCGTTCGCCGCCCAGGCCGGCATCGGCCAGCAGGCGGAACGCGGATTTGACGGAAGCTTCCCACTCGGGTGATTCGAGCACGACGGCACACCAGAGGCCGGCGTTGGGTCCAAATTCAAGACACGCGGTGCGGTGTGGTTCGATGCGGCCGGGGATTGCGCGATCCACACCGGCGGCGCGGCGCAGGGCGATGCGGAACGGAGCGGAAGCGCCGGAGGAGACCAGGCAACCGGAACGGGGCTCCACTTCCCAACGGTCTTCCGCCAGAGGTTTGCCGGCGAGCAGATCTTCAACCACCGAGAGCGGCACCAGACCAGCGGCCTTCCAGCGCACGCGAGTGGAGGCCGCTGGCGGCCAGTGGGATTTGGGCGGTGCGATGTAGAGCGTGCGTCCGCCAAACGGGAACAGTGACGACACGCGCACGGCGGGTCCGGCTTCGGCCGCCTGTGCCGCAACGAAGTCGTCACCTCGGCCTAGCCGCTTCATGGCCCAGTGAAGTGCCGCATAGACGGTGTCGCTATGGCCGATGGAATCCGTTTTGTCGCGCGCGCCGGCCGCATTCCCGAACCGCCAGGGTCCGGAGGGCCGGAAGCGCACGATGAAGGCAGAGCTCATGAGTTTCTAGACGAGCTTTTCGGCGACCTGAGCGGCGTCGACGGCGCTTAGATCAGCTGCGGTCAACACTTCGGCGGCGGCATCGCCGGAAGCATAGTAGCCCTTGGAGCGCCACTGTCCGGAGAGCTTGGAGAAGCGCACGACGCCCGAACCACGGGAGCGGCCGCCACCTAAGCCGGAATCTTCGATCAGGCGCAGGGCCTGGACGACGGGTGCCAGCAGTTCGCGATCTTCCGGGCAGAGAATGTCCAGTACAAGGCGGACGCGGAAGCGGGCCCCGGCGGGGACGCGTTCCAGCGTGCGGGAGGAGGACTGAGCGGTGAGGCGGTCAATGGCCGTTTCGCTCTTCACTTCCGTCATTTCGTCGTCGAGATACTCGCGCATGGCGGGCGTGATGGAGTCGCCGTCGAGCTTGGAATCAGACACCGCGAGGCGTGCGATGGCGGTGGTGCCGGCTTCCGAGCTGCGTCCGAACAGCAGGCAGACCTCATCGTTGGGCCGGTTGCTCTGGTGGATGCGTACTTCCTGGCCGCGGCGGCGCGACAGGTAGACGATCTCGTCGTTCTTCACCAGGTCCAGCGCGCGTTCCAGGGCGTGCCGCATCGCGCCACGCAGGGAGCTGCCGGGCAGGTAGGGGCGGCCGAAGGAATCCTTGATCACCGGGTTGTCGGCGCCACCAATTTCGAGCGTACCTTTACCGGCGCCAATGTGCAGGCCAGTTTCGCAAGTCAGGTCAGCTTCTAAAATCAGCTTGCCGAGGAAAGACAGTTGAGTTTCGGCGGTATGGGAGCTCATGAAAATTACTCGCTATTCGTTGTAGGCGACGATGGCTTCAAACAGATCGCGGAAGCGTTCATAGCCCCGGAGATCGTTTTTGCGGGTGACTTGGAGAAGCAGCTTCTCCAGCGGGTCGAGCGAGCGCAGCGAATGGCGGGCCACGGTGTAGGCCAAGCGCGCGCGCAACATCACAAACTCGTGCTGCCGCTCATTCTCGGGCGCCCGGCATGCCCGGCGGACCGAATTGTACAAGCGGCGCAGCTGGCTCTTGATGCCCGAATCCATGTCACGCAGCCGGCTGACCAGCGCGTGGGCCTGGTTATCGAGATAGAGCGAATCGGAGATCAACTTCTCAAGTTCGATATCCAGGAATGCGTCGGGGCCACGGAAAGGACGGTCGCCGCCCCGGCCACGGTCACCACCACGGTCTCCGCCACGATCACCACCGGGACGGTCGCCACCACGGCGGTCCCCGCCACGGTCGCCACCACCGGCCGGACGGTCACCGCCGCCACCAGCTGGCCGATCACCACCGGGGCGGTTGCCGCCACGATCACCAGCTGCTCGGGGAGGACGGTCGCCCTGGGGACGATCACCCTGTGGGCGATCACCGGCGGGGCGCTCAGCTCGCGGAGGACGGTCACCAGCGGGCCGGCCCTGACGTGCTTGACCTTCGGGGCGTGCTTGACCCTCGGGCCGCGGCTGACCTTCGGGGCGTGCTTGACCTTCGAGCTTCGGCTGGCCTTCCGGAGCCGCGGCCGCTTCGGGGAGAGCCTGGGCGCGCGGCTCCGGCGGGGCCTCGGGTGCCGTTTCGGGGGTGGGAGATTCCTGTTTCTCGTCCGACATGAACTAAACCTTTCTCTCGCTGATGGCTGGGCGGCCGGTGGCTCAACCCGCTGGGGAAGCCAGCCGGGCGGCCCATTCCAGCGCCACTCTTCCGGTGGGCCGCAGCCGGGCTTGGCCGACATTTTTGCCGATGATCTCGCCCGCCAGATCGGTGCGGGTCTTCACAAAATCCTTGGAGCGGGCGCGGCGCTCGCTGGGGTCCAGCGTGACGGCCAGGCGGCGGTGGAAGCGCCACGGCTTGTCGTGCTTGGCGACGCCCCGGCGTCCGGTCTGCACTTCCGGGTAAAACGACAACAGTTCGCCGATGAACTGGGTGGAGCACTTGAACTCCTTGACCAGGCGCACGGCTAAGTCTTTAATCGCGGCCGCTTCCGGGACCTGCTTCCATTCGATGGTGCGGCCCAGCAGGTGGAACCCGTCGCGCATCAGCGTCTTGGCTTCGCTTAACAGAACTCCGGCGCGGGTGTAGACCTGGGCCTCGCCGTCACCTGTTTCCGGCAGCGCCAACGCCATCGATAGCGTCTTGCCTTCCGGACCGGGAGACTCCTTCAGGTTCTCCGTGACAAACAACTCAAAGATGCGGCGCGTCTCGACGGCAATCTCGATGAGATCGGCAAAGTTGCCGGAGAGCGCAAAGCCGGAGCCCGAAGAGTAGATGACGCTTGCCCGTTCCGCGGGCAGCCGCGCCAGTTCGCCTTCAAAGAAGCTCTTGAACATCAGGGAGCGTTCCACGTGGGCTTCGATGGAGTCGGCACCAGAAAGGAAGCGGCTGAAGTTGTCGACGTCGCCACGCAGCACCGCTTGGCCCGGGGCCATGGGTGCAGGCTCGGCGGGGGATTCCAGCGCGTTGGCGGCAGGTTCGAACGAGGGCGCGCCGGGGGCTCCGGTGCGCTGCTTCAGTTCAGCATCCAGCCGCGTGCGGATCAGCTTCCAGGTGCCTAAATTCTCAGTGGCGGCCCAGATCAACCGCAGCCCCTTGGGCGCCAGGTCGACCGCTGCGGCGGTGAAGAAGGTGATGGCCGCATCCTTCGATTCCTCCGGCAGCACCAACATAAACTGGCCCAGCGTCGCCGTGCCCAGCAGCATGGGCGACAGGCCGTTCTCCGACAGAAAGCGTAACGGTAGCTCTTCCGAGGCCGCGCGCAGTTCCGCCGCCCCGACCGCCAGCGTGGAGCTGGCTACCAGAAACTCATCCGTGCCCAGGAGTTGCACCTGGAAAAAGATTTGGAGCGCCATGGAAACCGAAAGAGACTAACTCAGGCCAGCGTAGCACGTGGCAGTGTTTTCAGGCCAATGGCGGGATGCGGCGGCTGGGACGGCCCCATCGGGACGACACCAAGAAGTCCCATCGTTCGCCCTGAACAGGCTGGCTGAGCGCGGAGACCGCGCAATTCGAGCGCAGCTGCGCCCGCGCGAGATCTCAGGGTCCGATCAACCATCTGGCTGAGGCATACTGAGGATGTATGAGCGTCATTGAAGAGTCCGTCATTGCCGCGCTGCGAGAGCTCCCACCCAACCAGCAACAGGAAGTGCTGAACTTCGCCGAGTTCTTAAAGGCTAAGCCAAAGCCACCGATGCGCAGTCTTGAAGGTCTTTGGGCGGGCCGAGGTATCGACATCTCGGAAGAGGAGATTTCGGATCTCCGTAAAGAGATGTGGGCCAAATTCCCGCGGTAGCCGATTTGCCCTACACCAGCGCTAGCGGGCGGATGGGCGACCCGGTGGCGCCGGTCATCTTCAGCGGGGCGGCGATGAAGCCGAATTCGTAGATGCGGTCGTGGGAGAGCTGTTCCAGCAGCAGGTTCTCGATGATGTAGATGCCCATCTTGGGCAGCAGGTAGACGTGGGCGAACATGGTGGCGCCGGTTTCGGGGTCACGTTCGCCGTTCAAGGTGTCCCAGGCCATGTTGTCGGCACCGACGGCCATCACGCCCTGTTCCGCCGCCCAGAGCGTGCCGGACTTGGCCACTCCGGCCGCGCGCAGGTAGGTCTCTTCGTCATTCCAGATCGCACCGGACCCGGTGCGGACCAGCAGGACATCGCCGGGGTTCACCAGCACGTTCTGAGCCGCGGCGCAGTTGATCATTTCGTCGGCGGTGATGGCGTGATGGTCGGGCAGGCGATCTACATGGAGGAAGCGGGCGATGTCGAGCATCACGCCGCGGGCCACGATGGGCGGCACGGTTTCGACCCCATGCTCCTTGAAGCCGGCTGGAGTTTCGGCGGCGTCGGTCTTGATGCCGCCGAACAGTTCCAGCTCGCAGGCCTGGTGGCAGAGGGCGTCGATGTGCGTGCCGGTGTGGTCCGTCATGGTGACGATGCCGGAGGAGCCGGAGCGGGGGCCGTTCACCTCTGGGTTATAGGTGTCGCGGTGGCGGCGGTGGAGCGCGTAGAAGTAACCCGGGCGGCGGTGGGATTCATGCAAGGGCATCGCGGGGAAACGCGGCTGCTCCAAATCATAAATGCGGGCTGAGCTAAGCGCGGGAATCAGCATCCCGCCATCCTAGCTCAGCCCGCAGGGGCAGCGTTTGCGTATTTTGGGAAGCGGCTGTTAGCTGCGGCGCTTCAGGGCCACCAGAGCGGCGGCGGCACCGGCCATCATGGCCCAGGTGGAGGGTTCCGGCACACCGGGCGGGTTGATGGGCTGGTCGTAGATGGAGTGGCTGTCGGTTTCGAAACCGGTGCCGGTGCCGTTGTTGTGGAACACCACCTTGTTGAACGGGGTGCCGGCGTCAGCGGTGAAATTCAGGTAGACGTAGGGTTCGCCCTTGTTCTGGCCGTTGTTGGGGTTGCCCCAGTAGGCCGAGGAGAGGCCGGCGGCGATGTCGCCCACTTTGAATGTGGCGAGCTTGGTCAGGCCCTGGTAGAACTGGACCTCGTTCTGGGCGTCACCCGCACCCCAGTAGAAGCCGAAGTAGTAGATGTTCTTGCCGAAGTCGATGGAGTAGTCGGTAGTGCCGCTCTGGGCGCCGACGTCGATGTGGTTGGTCTGGTTGGAGCCGCCCCAGGCGTTGCCGGAGTTGATGACGCCGCCCGACGAGTAGGTGCCGATGGCGGAGGCGCCGGAGAAAGCGCCAAGGGACTTGGAATCAAAGGTCTCCGTGGTGGCGCCGGCCACCGTAGTGAACTGCACACCGGCCGCTTCATAGGTGAACAGAATGCCAGCGGAGGCGGGCGTCATCAGGGCTGCGGCTGTCAAAATCATCGTCGTTAAGTTCTTCATGACCCAAGTGTGCCCGGCGGACTGCGGCGTACCCTATCCGCTGAAGGTACGTCCCAGTACTGGGCGGAGGTTTGGACAGAAAGTACTCCTGCCCGCTGCATGGCCGATCCCCGATCAGTCAGCAAGTGCTCCGCGTATCGCTAAGAAGTTACGGGACTTAAATGGAAAACCCCCACTCGCGGGGGCGACTGGGGGTAGAGGTAGAACATCCGGGCCCACCCGGAGCCCGGACGATGGTTGGTACCTGGTAGGGCCTAGAAGCTCCGGCTGGGCCGGTAGCCGGGGCGGGAGCGGACGCGGAACTTCTTGCCCGGGTCTGTCGCGATCTCGACGGCGATCTTGCGGAAGCCTTCGTTGGGATTGCTGGCCGGATAGTACGTCACTGTGTAGGAGTTGCCCAGATCCTCGCGGATCGATTCGAACGCCTCCACCTGTTTCTGCCAGGTCTTGGCGAAGTAGGCCTTGCCACCGGTGCGGCCGGAGATGCGGCGAAAGACGCCCGAGGAGATGGCGTCCTTGCTGACTTCGCTGGTGGAGATGACGTAGATGGGGATGCCTTCGTCTTCAGCCACGGCGCGCACGTCGTCCGGCGCCACCATAGAGCCATTGTCAGGGCCATTCGAGAAGACGATGATCACCTTGCGGCCCGGCACCTTGGCGGCGTCACGGAGCGTCAGCAATAAAGCGTTGTAGAGCGCGGAGTCGTCACCGGCGACGGCTTTGCGGAGGCCAGCGATGGCGTCGCCGCGGTCCTTGCTCAGGTCGGCCGCGCGCGTCAGGTTGCGGCTGAAGGTGTAGACCGCCACTGAATCCGCGCGGTCGAGACCACGGACGAAATCGGCGATCGCGTCCGAGGCGTAGACGAAGCCGCGGTACATGTAGTTCGAAGTGTCGAACAAGACAAACACGTTGGTGCCGACAAAGGCGTCGGTGGCCCGCTGGTCACCCGCTGGGTTTTGCGATTCGGTGGTCAGAATCGGCCGGGTGGTGCCGTCGTCGAGAATCTGCAGTGGCGGTTTGTTGCCTTCGGCAAAGGTGGCAATTTTCTGTTGGATGCCATCTTCCAAGATGCGGATATCGGTGTGCTTCAGCCCGTTGACATAGCGGCCCTTGGCATCAGTGACGGTGAAGCTGTGCACCACCATGTCCACCTTGACGCGGAAGGTGGGGCGATCCTGGGCCAGCAAGGCGGGACCTCCAGCAAGCAGCGTGACGCCGCCCCCCAGCGCGGGCACGGAGAGCGAAACGGCGGAACGGCGAGTGATCTTCAAGGCAAGTTCTCCTCAAAACAATCTATTGCAAAGTCGCCCGCTGGCTGGCTGACTTGCGGTTGGCGGTGCGCAGATTGTCGCCCACGACGCGCAGAGAGCGCAACAGAGCCGGCCAATCTTCCAGGTGGGTGGCGAAAATCGCCTCCACCGTTTTCTGGGTCCACAGCGGGACGTTGACGTTGAGTTGCGCCGGGGGAACATCCAGTTCGTCGGCCAGGGCGGCGTAATAGAGCGTCGACGATTCCCAGCTTTCCGCCAGAATGCGGCTGGAATAGCCCATCAGCGTCGGGAACGTGCGCAGGTCCATCAGCGCCGGGCGGTAGGAATTGGCCAGCGTCGGCTTGGGCGTCCCAAAGGCGCGCGAGATGGCCACATCGTTGTGCCGGGCCGGATCGGCGGCGGCCAAGCGCTTGATCTCCGCGGTTTCCGGACCCGGTACCGCCAGATCGCTGGCCAGCACGCGGCCACCCAGCAGATACGCTTCCGAGGGCAGCAAGAGGTCCAGGGCACCCCGGACATCACTTGCCTCCAGCAGCTTCTCAATGCGGCGGGACCGGGCGGGCGGGGCTTGGCGCGAAATCAGCTCCACCACCACCGGCCGGGCCTGGGCATCCACACCGGCCAGGGCCACCGCCGATTCACCCAAGCGCTGCAACAGCGCGGCGTAGTGCAGTTGCGACGGGGTCACCTGCCAGAAGCGCGGCACCTTGGCGCTGACGATCATTTGCGGCACCAGATCGCCCCAGATCAGCGCCTGCTCCCGCGTCGGGATCAGGAAGTTCTGCTCGGCTTCAGCCAGCGCATAAGGGACATTGGCCAGCGAACCCACCAGGCGGCCGCCGGCGCTGGACGGCCAGCCGGTGCCGAACACTTCGGTGGTCTTCCAGGTCTGCACGCTGCCCTGCGCGCCGATAAAGTCATGGCTGCGGACGAACAGAGGATTGGTGATCAGAATCTGCGCACCCGGCGGCGCGTAGTGGATGTAGTTGTAGCCCACCAGTGTGTCGCGGAGAAACTGGGCCAGCAGGCCGCGGGCGTCGCGCAACTTTTCGGGGTCGTTGCCCAGCTTCTCGAAGATGGCGCGGAAGTTTACCTTGCGCTGGTTGTCGATGTGCTTTTCGGTCCAGTAGCCAAACGCCATGGCGTTCTTTTCCGCGCCGGAGAGGGCCACGCGGGCGGGCTGGATCTCCTGGATGCGGGTGGACAGCTTGGTCACCAGCGGGATGTTGATCTTGCCACCCTTGGCCGCGCTCTCCAGGTTGTCGGCCAAGTCCCATAGCGTCTTGAGCGAGATCAGGTGCTGCGCCTCAAAGATGCGGATCATGTCCTGCGTCATTTGGGTGTGGGCGTCCTGATCGGTGACTTGGAGTTCACCGGCCAGCAGGTCCAGCATCCGGTCCTGCGGGTCGGCGTTGTCGGCCGTTTTGGTGGCCTTCAGCAAGGCCTGCACGCTCGCCCGGCCGGCGTCGAACAGTTCGCGGCTGTTGTGCGGCTTTGCAAAGCCCTGCACGATCTGCGCGAGCGTCGGATCGGCGTCGGCGGCGCTGATCAACCCCTGGCGGCAGAAGATCTGCCACAGCCCCACGGCCGCCTGCATCATGCCGGCATGGTCGGCACGGATGCCTTGATCCCCGATCTTGGTGATGGCGTTGGCGCTGTCGAGAAAAGCCAGAATCGTCTTGTCCTGCAGGTCAGGTGACTCAGAGAAGATCGAATACTGCGCCCCCAGGTTGCGATAGTCGCGGGCCAACCGGTCCACCGTGGCGGCTTCCAGCGGCTTGGTGCGGCGGCGGTTCAGATCGCTGAGCGCCATGAAGATCTTCAACGGCTCGTTCTCCACCGCCTTGCGGGACAGCGCAAACAGCGCCTCCAGCACATCGTCGGATTCCTTCCAGTTCACCGCTGATTTGGTCAGCTTGCCGTCGTACTTGCCGTGCGGGTGATTGACGAACAGGTTCTTCCAGACCTCGATGGAGCCGGGGATATGCGGCGCGCCGCTGGGTTCCAGGCGCAGCCGCGTCGCCAGCAACAGCATGTCGGTGTTCGCCCGGAAGACTGGCCGGGCGGGGCCGGGTGAGGTGATGCGGCCGCGAATGGCCGTGTAATAGCGCTTCATGCGCGCTGAGTCAGTCAGGAACGCCTGTTCCGGGCCCCGGATGCGGGCGGCGGAATCGAAATAGCTGGCCAGCCAGCCATCATCGCGATTGATCAGCTTTTCGAGGAACTGCACGCCTTGGTCCGGGCTGGCACCGGCCAGATCGGTCCAGCCGGGAATCGACTTGGGTGCTCCCGGCACGATCGCCTTGCCGCCGCGGATCTGGAACATGCCGCCAAAGAAGTCGAGGATGTGCGAGAACGCCTTCAGGCGGGCCACCGGGATGCCCTTCTTCATCTCTTCCGCCGTTTCCGGGTCCAGCTTCGAGAGGCCCAAATAGAGGCGGCAGAGCGCGGGATCAGACAGGAAGAAATCAACAAACCCCGTCTCCGGAGCGCCCTTGTCGCGGGCCGACTGCCAGTATTCCGGGCCATAGAGCACCGGCACCTTGGTGGGTGCGTAGTTCAACTCAAACGGGCGGTTGGTGCGGAGCGCTTGCTCCAGCGGCGACAACGGGAAGCCGGAATCCACCGTCAGGAAGGCGCGCGTGGCGTTCACGGTTTCCAGTACGACTTCCGCGCCGCAGCCGCCGCGCATGCGGTAGCCGAGCACCTTCAGCAGGTCGGCCGTCTGGGTGGATTCGCACTGTTCGATGCGGATCATGCCGGTGGGGCCGGCCAGCTTTTCAAGCTCCCGCGCTTGCGAAAGATAGCGGACCACCAGCTTCAAGTACTCGGTCTGCTCCAGCGCTTCGTTCGATGAGGCGGCCTGATAGCCGTTGGTGACGACGTTGCGGGCCAGCGCTCCGAGCAGATCTTCAGCAGGTAGATCCGGCGACAGGGCCGCCATGCGGTTGAAGCTGCGCAGCGGCCCGGGGATGTTCACCGTGGGCCATTCGGACGTCTTGGCGTTGGCGGCGGAGGTGATACCCACCAGCTCGATCATCTTGACGCGCCGCTCCACCACGGAACGCCGGGGTGAGGATGCGGGCAACGCCTTCAACAGTGCTTCGTAGGCCGCCTTGGCCCCGGGGTCGCGCCGCCGGTCCAGGAACTCGGCGTAGGCTGCGAGATCATCGGGCGAGCCACTGGAGACACCGCTCCGCAACAAGGCGCGCGCTTCAGCGATTGCGCCCCTTGATTCGAGCGCCTGCACCTGGCGCAGATCGACTGCGGCCAGCGCCGGCAGACACGCAAAACAAACCAGCAGAAACCTCGGCTTCATAAGCTCGGCTCCTCCCCTTGCACTTTGGCTTCTAACTATACAACGGCGCTGAGGCCCGGAAAACAACCCCTACGCTGGCGTACTTTCGGCATGGCCGCCGATGCTCGTTCAAACAGGCACCAGGGTCGCGCCGGGCTGGACCCGTCACCAGCGGGTGGCTCGCTACAATAGCGTGGTGATGAAACGGATTGCCGCATTGGCATTGATGCTCGGCCTGACGGTGAGCGCTCAGGAAATCAAGATGGGAGTGGTCGGGTTGGTGCATTCCCATGTCTGGGGACACCTGGGGACCATTCTGAAGGGCGACAAGGTGCAGCTCACCGGCATCGCGGAAACCGTGCCGGAACTGATTGCCGAGGCCAAGCGGCGCGGCGCCCCGGAAGGTGTGTTCCACGCCGATTGGCGCAAGATGCTGGAGGCCACCAAGCCGCAAGTGGTGTGGGCGTTTGTCGAGAACAACCGTCACCTCGAGATCGTGGAATTCTGTGCGCCCCGCAAGATCCACGTCATGTTTGAAAAGCCGCTGGCCTCTACCTATGCCGACGCGGTGAAGATTCAAGCGCTGGCCAAACAGCACGGCATCCAGGTGATGACCAACTACCAGATGGCCTGGTGGTCTCCCAACTACACGGCGAAGAAGCTGGCCGATGCCGGTGAGTTGGGCCGCGTGTGGCGTTTGCGCGGCGTCGTCGGCCATGGCGGGCCGGGGCAGCCCACCGGGCTGAATAAGTGGTTCTTCAACTGGCTGACGGACCCGGAGCAGAACGGTGCCGGGTCCCTGATGGACTTCGGCTGCTACAACGCTCTGTGGAGCTTGTGGTACCTGGGCCGGCCGGAGAGCGTCTATGCGCAGACCAACCAGTTGCGCCCGGAAACGTTCCCCAAGGTGGAGGACAACTCCACCATGATCCTGAAGTACAAGAACGGCGTGGGCCTATTTGAAGGCAGCTGGGATTTGCCGCGCAGCTTCCAGGATCTGGAAGTGTTTGGCCTGAACGGCAGCGCCTACATGACGCGCGAAGGCGTAAAGCTGCGCAAGGGGCGCACGCCCGAGACCGCGGCGGAAGTGGAACCGCTGCCCGCGGATCGGGCCGAGCCGGTGGCCTACATGGTCAGCCGCATCAAGTCCGGGCAGCCGCTGGAGGGTCTGGTGGCGCTGGACATCAATGTCCAGGTGGTGGAGATTATTGAGGCGGCCAAGAAGAGCGTGAAGACCGGGGCGGCCGTGAAGCTACCGGCACGGTAGCGGCGGTTGCGCGGTTAGTGGCTTTCGGGTGCCGTGACGCGGGCCAGCACTTCCAGCAGATGCCTCTTGTGGATCGGTTTGGTGAGGCATTCGTCCATGCCGGCATTGATGCACAGATCCCGGTCGCCCTTCATGGCCATCGCGGTCAGGCCGACCACCGGCAGGCGGGGAACATGCTGGTCATGTTCGCGCTGGCGCAGCCGGGCCACGGCCTCCAGCCCGTCCATCTCCGGCATCTGGACATCCATCAGCACGACGTCGTAACTGTTGCGGGCCAGTGCTTCCAGGGCTTGCAATCCGTTGCTGACAACCGTGGCGGAATGGCCGGCTGATTCCAGCAGCCGTTGGATCAGCATCTGGTTGACGGGATCGTCCTCCGCCGCCAGTAAACGTAAGGAGCGGACCACGGGCTGAGCCTCGGGCGCCAGCGCGGTGGACACGACTTTCAACCGTTCAATCGCTCCCGCGAGGGTGTGCCGGAAGACGGGGCGGCTGATGACGGCTTGCCCTGCCTGTTCCAGTGCCGAAACGCCCGGATCGGTAATGGCGATGCTGCCCAGCGACGGCCGGCTTGTGGGGGCGGGGTCGTCGGCCGGATAAATGACAATATCAGCGGTGCCAGAGACGCATGTGCCGCCGTTGACTTCCACCAGTTCCAGCATGCGCGCCCGCTCTTCCGGACTTTCGATGGCCAGCTCAAACTTCAGCCCCGCCGCGGGCTGTCCCGGCTCTGGCGCTGGGCCGGGTGACAGAGCGAACGGGAACTCCACCGTGAACTTCGAGCCTTCCTGCGGCTTGCTCTGCACCTGGACCGTGCCGCCCATCAGCCGCACCAGTTCCCGGGTGATCGCCAGGCCCAACCCGGTGCCGCCAAACTGGCGTGCGACCAGCCCGTCAGCCTGAGCGAACGCGTTGAAGATATGCTGCTGCTTTTCGACCGGGACGCCGATGCCGGTATCGCTGACGGCCAGACGGAGGGTGCCGGAGGTGGCCGTACGTTCCACTTGCGAGACATCGATGCGCACTTCACCTTGGCTGGTGAACTTGACGGCGTTGCTGGTGAGGTTGTTCAGGATCTGGCGGAAACGGACCGGGTCTCCCAGGATGATCGGCGGCAGTTGCGGGTCCACCCAGGCGCGAAAGCGGATTCCTTTGCGGTACGCCTCAACGGCCGAAGCCCGTGCCACTGCCGCGACGGCCTGTTCGAGGCCAAAAGGAATTTGCTCCAGGGCCATCTTGCCTGCTTCGATCTTGCTGAAGTCCAGAATATCGTTCAGCAGGACGAGCAGGTGTTCCGCGGAGGACTTTGCGAGGCCGATGTATTCCCGCTGTTGCGAACTGAGGGCTGTTTCCAGGGCCAGTTCCGACATGCCCAAAATTCCGCCCAGTGGGGTCCGCAGTTCGTGGCTCATGTTGGCGAGGAAGCGGCTGCGCGCGGCAAACGCATTTTCCGTGGACCGGCGGGCGCGCCACAGGACCAACATCAGTGCGGCAAAGATCACGCTGGTGGCCAGGGCCGCCGAAAGCGCCCAGGTGAGCCACGAGTTGCTCTGGCGCGTGGTATGGATTTTGGCCAGCAGCGGTGGATCGATGGCGTTGCCCATACTCCATCGGCGGGCGATGATCTGAAAGTCGCCGTCTTCGATCATCCGCTCTATCTCTTCGTAGAGCCGGTCCGCGGTATCGGCCGCCGGGAACGTGGAAGCGATGCCGAACGGTTGGCCCAGAGTTGGGTCAACGGTATACTCCAAAGCGGCGCCATCGCAGACCTTTGGCCGTTCGAGTAGCACCTGCTGCAACAGGCGATAGTCAACGGCCACCACATCGGCGTAGTCCCGGCAAAGTGCCGCCACCGCGTCGGGGGCATCGCGGCGAGCTTCGACCGAGCTGGCGAGCTTATACAAGCGGCCATTGAGATCCAGCCGGATGACCCCGCTCAGCATCAGGCGGCGGCCGCGCAGATCCTCCGCTGTTGTAATCCCGGCACCCTTGCGCGCCAGCAAGGCTCTTTCTGATCGCCACCAGGGCTGCGTGAAGTGCATGTTCGCGCGGCGGGTTTCCAGGATGGCGGCCAGAGGCCAGAGATCGGCCTGCTTCTGGGAGAAGGCGTCTTCGGGTAGTCCCTCCACCTTCACCCACTGCAGGGGCAGCTTCAAACGGCGGGCGGCGGCGTCTATCACCTCTACGGCAAACCCGGCTGGGCGGCCCTGCTCATCCCAATAGTTGAGCGGGACACTGTGGTTAGAAGCGATTCGCAAGGGGACGGGCTGCGCATGGGCACACGCCAGGGTCAGTAACAGACTTCCATGGCGGAGATAGCGCAGGCCAAGCATAATTACTCAAATACGTTATCGGCGAGTGGCCGCGCAGGCGGCAAAATTAGTTCGACCAAGTTTCGACCGTGTATGGTTTTTGTATTCTACACCCGCTGATCTGGGGGGCCAGGGCCAGGACGGATCGATGCGGGGGCTGCTTGATCCGGGCGGACTTGCAGGTACCCGCGCATCAGTGATATCAATCACTCCATGCGTTTCGCTTTATTGCTTCTCAGTCTGACGTTCAGT
>JAPKYX010000184.1:3416-18892 GCA_026394075.1 Acidobacteriota bacterium | reverse complement strand
CGGCGGGCGATTACCGGTTGGGTGAGGTAGACGTTACGTTGCACACGTCGCCGGACGGAGATGTGGACCGCGTGACGCTGCGGGGCGGCACACGGCTGGCGGGTTCTGCCTTGCGCATGGACCGGGGCATCGAGAAGTTGATGCAGTTGGCCCATCTGACACTGGCGCAGGCCGTGACCCTGGCCACGTCCAACGCCGCGCGGGCGGGTCGCATTGCGGGAAGACTGCGGGGCATCGCGCCGGGCGAGAAGGCGGATCTGGTGGAGTTCAGTTTCGATGCCAAGCGGCAGACGATCCGCGTGCTGCGAACCTGGGTGGCGGGGCGCCTGGTGTATGAGGCTTCAGAGGGCGCCGTCTAATGAATCTGGAAGCGCTGTTCTCGGGTGCCAGCGCTTTGGTGATTCCGGCTTGGGTGCTGCTGGTGGTGGCCCCGGGTTGGCGTTGGACGCGCCGTTTGGCCACTGTGGTGACACCCACGCTTCTCTCGCTGCTGTATTTGTATCTGTTCGTCATGCAGTTTCGCGTGTTGGGCGGATCGTTCACGACGCTGGCGCGCGTGGGGCAGTTGTTTGCGGTGCCTACCGTGATGCTGGCCGGTTGGATCCACTACCTGGCGTTTGACTTGTTGGTGGGCAGTTGGATGGCGCGCGATGGCATGCAGCGCAACATCCCGCGGCTGGTGATGATTCCCTGCCTGCTGCTGACGTTGCTCTTAGGGCCATTCGGCCTGCTGGTGTACCGCGGGATCCGGTGGGCCCGGACAGGTGATGTCTGGGAGGCGGAATGACACTGGGCGGAATGACACTGGGCGGACTTCGCGCGGCGAGTGCGCCACTCGATTGGACAGCGTGGTTTCAGGTGACGCTGCTGGTGGTGTCGTTGATGGGCTTGATGCTGGACAGCCGCCAGGTAATGGGCGTTAATGCGTGGATCAAGCCACTGAAGTTCTGCGTGTCCGTCTTGATCTACCTGGTGACCGTGGCGTGGCTGCTGAAGGATCTGAAACTGGGCTGGCCAGGGGCGGTGATCGGTTGGGGCATTGCGGCGGCGATGGTGGTGGAGAATGGCTTGATCGTGCTACAGGCGTATCGCGGCGTCACCTCGCACTTCAACACCTCAAACGCGATTGATGGCGCTATCTTCGGCATCATGGGCGTCTTCATTGCCCTCAACACTGTACTGATGGCCTGGCTGCTCGTCCTGTCGTGGATGCCCCAAGCGGGCTTGAGCCCGGGTTATCTGGCGGGAATCCGGTGGGGGCTGCTGCTGTTTTTTGCCGGAAGTTTGCAGGCCGGGTTGATGTTGCGGATCATGGCGCACACGGTGGGGATGCGGGATGGCGGGCCGGGGCTGCCGCTGTTGAACTGGTCCACCCGAGCGGGCGATCTGCGGATTGGGCATTTCATCGCGCTGCATGCGTTACAGGCGTTGCCCATTGCCGGGTGGCTGCTGGATCGGGCTGGCGTGGTGGCGGCGCCGGTGACGGTGCTGATCCTGGCGGCGGCGATGGCTGCTGCTTTTGTGCTGACGACACTCCAGGCGCTGGCCGGCAAGCCGCTGTTCTTCTAGCCAGCTCGCCCCATGGCGAACCCAGTGCGGAATGGTACACTAAGGATGTTTCATGAAGCGTTTCCTGCTTTGGGACTATCCTCGCGCCGTTTGGCAGTACGACCTGATGGTGGCGTTGATTCTCGCCTTTATCTTTTTGACGCCACGGGAATTGTTCCGCGATCAACCGCGGGCGATGAGCATCGTCCGGATGCCAGCGGAGCACGGCTCGCAGGTGTTTTGGATGGAGGCTGATCTGCTGAGCTCGCTGCCAGAAGCCGCGCGCCTTTCCAAAGCGTCTGAGTTGTTGAAGAACAAGCCTGTTTACCGCCTGGAACCGATCTTCGATACCGAGCAGGAAATCAAAGGCTTCATGGCGTACACGAAGCCTTGAGACGGCCCTTCCTTTTCCTCTTGGTCTCCGCCGCCGCACTGCCCGCGGCGACGATCGATTCCGTGCTCGCGCGCATGGATGATGCCGGTATGGCTTTCCGCGGCATGACGGCCAAGATGCGGAAGCTGTCCTACACGGCCATCATCAAGGAGACGTTGGAGGAAAGCGGCAAGATCACCCTGCGCTGTCCCAAGCCGCGCCAGGTGCAGGCTTTGATCGACTTCGACAAGCCGGATTTGAAGTCATTCCTCTTCCGGGATAAGAAAGTTCAGATCTACATGCCCAAGCTGAACACCGTGCAGGAATGGGAGTTGGGTAAGTTCGATTCGCTGCTGACGCAGGGGCTGTTGATCGGCTTTGCGACGCCGTCGAAGGAGATCCGGAAGAACTACAGCGTCCTGCTGGTGGGCGAGGAAACGGTGGCGGGCCGGAAGACCTTCAAGCTGGAATTGGTGCCCACGGTTGAGTCGATCCGGCAGCACTTTACAAAAATTGACCTTTGGATCGCCATTTCTGATGGATTACCGGTCCAGCAGCGCTTAATTCAGGCATCCGGGGACTATACCCAAATCATCTATTCCGATATGGAACTGCAAGCCGCGCTGTCCGAGCAGCAGATCGGCCTGAAGTTGCCGCCAAACGTGAAACGAGAGTTCCCGCAAAAGAAGTAATGTCCAGCCCCGCCCCACGTCTGCCTCATTCGGCTCCTCGCCTGGGTTTTCTAGACTGGGCTCGGGGAATCGCGGCGGTGATCATGCTGCAGGGACATGTGTTCGACTCCTTTACCCTGGGTGACCAGCGCCAGCAGTCGATGTTTGTGCTGTCGCAGTTCATTGGGGGCATGCCGCCCGCGATTTTCCTGTTCCTGACGGGTGTCACGCTGAGCTTTCTGATGGATTCGCAGGAGCGCCGGGAGTTAGGTGCCTGGGAGAAACTGAAAGGCATCGCGTTTCGCTCCCGCTACCTGCTGCTTTTGGCCGTCCTGTTCCGCTTCCAACTGTGGCTGTTCGCTTTTCCGAACGCCCCCTGGACCGACCTGCTGAAAGTGGACATTCTCAACTGCATGGGCCTGTCCGTGCTGTTGCTGGCACCGCTGGGCTGGATTGGCCGCACGGATCGCATGAAGTGGTCGCTGTTGGCCGGGGTGGCGATTTCGGTGGCCTCGCCACTGGTGGCGAATGCCGATTGGATAGGTGTACCGGAGTTGGTGAAAAGCCACCTGGTGCCCACCACAACCGCTTTCCCGCTGTTTCCGTGGGCCGCATTTCTCGCCTTCGGAACCGGTATCGGAACGATGATCCGGATCGTTTCCACGCGCGACATGGGGCGGTTGGCTCAATGGTGGGCGCTGGTTGGGATCGTGTTGGTGTTCGGCAGCCAGTATTTGTCGGGACTTCCCTATTCGCTCTACGCGAAGTCGGAGTTCTGGGTTGATAGTCCTTGGCTGGTGTTGATCAAGTTGGGGCTGGCGTTGCTGCTGCTGTCGATCGCTTACCTGTGGAACACTCACGTGTCGGTGGGCTGGAGTTGGGTGCGGCAGTTGGGCACCACCTCCCTGTTGATCTATTGGGTGCACACGGAGCTGGTATACGGCCGCTGGCTGTATGAACTTCGGGGCCATCTGAACATGGCGCAGACCGCGATGCTGGCGTTGACGGTGATCCTGGCGATGTTGGGGCTTTCCGTACTGGTCACCAATTGGGCCGCCATTCGCGGTTGGGTGGCCCAGCGTGGAATCGACTTCGCGCCCACGCCAACAGAAGGCGACTAGGTTTAGCTGCTGACGCCTTCCGCGTCTTCCTCCGTGGACAGCCAGTGATAGATGGGCCGCTCCGCCCCACTTCTCCTCATGTAGGGCCCGCGGGTGCCGTTGGGCAGAACCGTGGTTTCATCCGTCAGTGCGCGCCCCAGCTGCGTTTGGGTGAGATCGCGCGCCCCTTCCAGGTCTGCCTTGCGGAAATCAACACTGGTGAGATCCGCTCCGAGGAACTGGGCACCGCGCAGAACCGCGCCGTAGAAGTCGCAAAGATGGATCGTGGAGCCGCGGAAGTCGGCATTGATCAGGTTGGCGTTGGTGAAGTGCGCGTACCGGAGTTTCATCTGGCCCAGGCGCGCCTCTTCTAGATTCGCCCGCCCGAAGTCGCAGTTCTGCAACCGGCTGCCACTGAAGCGCGCCCGCATCAGTTCCGAACGGTCGAAGCGGGAGAACTGGATGTGGGCTCCATGGAAGCTGGCCCCGGTCAGGTCGGTGTCAGTGAAATGGCATTCGGTGATCCGGCACTGGTGGAAGGCGGCGTCGGCGAGTCGGGCACCCGCGAAGGTAGTCCGGGCCAACGTGGCACCTTGGAAGCGAACTCCTGGTGCCTGGATCGCTCGCAGAGAGGTATCGGTCAACGATGAATCGCTGAAGACCGCGCCGGCGAGCTCGGCACTGTCGAAGACGATCCGTTCGAGAATCGCCTCGGCATAGTCGGTCCCGGCCAGAAGTGCTCCCTCCAGATTCAGACGCTCCAGTACTCTCCTTGTCATCAAGCGCTCACGCAACCTCAATTTCCATATCGGTCAATCAGTTAGACATCTGCACACGAATCGGGGTTGACGGGTGATGGCAAGATGATATCATCGTGATAGAGGACAACTCTTCTCATGATTAAAGAACAAACCCAATCAACCCAATCGGGCTTGCTGGCGCTGCTGGTGCTGTTGTTGGCTGCTGGCGCAACTGTGGCACTGCTCGTTTTCTCCATTCGCGAACTCGACCAACCGGAGCGAGGGATAGGCGTAGCCATTGCGATCGCTGGCTTCTTCGCAGCAATGATCGCTCTGGCGGGAAACTTCTCGGTAGGGCCGAACGAAGCGATGGTGCTCCAATTGTTCGGCCAGTACACCGGTACGGTTCGCACTCCGGGACTGCATTGGGCCAACCCATTCCTTAGCAAACGCAAGATCTCCATGCGCGTCCGCAACTTCGAAACGCAACACCTGAAGGTGAACGACCACGAGGGCAACCCGATCGAGATCGCGGCCGTGGTGGTCTGGAAAGTGTACGATTCGGCGGAAGCCTGCTTTGAAGTGGACAACTACGAAAACTACGTCCACGTACAGAGTGAAGCCGCACTCCGCAATCTGGCTACGGCCTACGCCTACGACGCCCATGAAGAAGACAAGTTATCGTTGCGGGGCAACACTGAGCTGGTCGCCAGCCAGTTGAAAACCGAGATTGATGACCGGCTGAAGAAGGCCGGGGTCGAGGTGTTGGAGGCTCGTATCTCGCACCTGGCCTATTCGCCCGAAATCGCCCAGGCGATGCTGCAACGCCAGCAAGCCTCGGCAATCATCGCCGCGCGGCAGAAGATTGTCGAAGGTGCCGTGGGCATGGTGGAAATGGCGCTGGAAATGCTGTCTCGCAAGAAGCTGGTGGAACTGGACGAAGAGCGCAAAGCCGCGATGGTGTCGAATCTGCTGGTGGTGCTGTGTGGCGAGCGGGCCACGCAACCCGTGATCAACACAGGCACCATCTATCAGTAAACCTATATGGCGGAACGCAAGTCATTTCTGCTCCGCGTGGATGAGCAACTGCTGGACCAAATGAAACGTTGGGCCGATGATGACTTGCGGTCCTTGAACAGTCAGATTGAGTTTCTGCTGCGGCGGGCCTTGCGGGATTCCGGGCGGGCGAAGGAAGCAACTTCCCCGCCCCCAGATTCCGCGCCCGCCGGTTCTAGTTAAAGCCCAGCGAGCGCATCAGCGCATCCGTGGTTGGCGTGCGGCCACGGAACTTCTTGTAGAGCTCCATCGGGTCTTCGGTGCCGCCAGCGGAGTAGATGTAGGTGTAGAGTCGCTTGGCCGTCTCGGGGTCAAACGGGTCACCCTTTTCCGTGAACGCCTCAAAGCCATCGTTATCCAGCACCGCCGACCAGCGATAGCTATAGTAACCGGCGGCATAGCCAGTCGGGCTGCCAAAGATATGCGAGAAGTGCGGCGAGCGGTGGCGCATGATGATCTCGCGGGGCATGCCGTACTTCTTCAACCACGCCGCCTCCATCTCGCGCACGTCGATCGTCTGGGCCTTGTCGATCTGGTGCCATTCCAGGTCAACCAGCGCGGAGGCGAGATACTCCACCATGGAGAAGCCCTGGTTGAAGTTACGCGCTTCCTTTAACTTCGCCAGCATCTGCTTTGGAATCACTTCGCCGGTCTTGTAATGGCGGGCAAACTTCTCCAGCACCTGATTTTCGGCCATCCAATGCTCATAAAGCTGCGACGGCATCTCGACGAAATCGCGCGGCACGGCGGTACCCGCCAGCGACGGATAGGTGGCGTTTGACAGCAGCCCATGCAAGCCATGGCCGAACTCGTGGAACAGCGTGGTGGCGTCATCGTAGGAGAGCAAGGCCGGTTGCCCGGCGGGCGGCTTGTTGAAGTTGAGGTTATTCACGCCCACCGGGGTGATGTTCCCGATCAGGCGCTGCTGGCGGCGGAAGGCGCTGGCCCAGGCACCGCTGGCCTTTGTCGGCCGGGCGTAGTAGTCGCCGTAGAAGATGCCGACCAGACTGCCATCGGCGCGCTTCACTTCCCAGGTGCGAACGTCGGGGTGATACTTGGGCAGGTCCGTGCGCTCAGTGAAGTTGAGCCCGAACAGTTTCCCCGCCACCCAGAAAGACGCCTCAATCATGCGGTCCAGCGGGAAGTAGGGCTTCAGCTGCTCTTCGTCCAAGTTGTATTTCGCCAGCCGGACCTTCTCGGAGTAGAACCGCCAGTCCCAGGCTTCCAACTTGCCGGGCTGCTTGTCGGCGGTCATGGCCGCTTGCAGTTCCGCGGTTTCGCGCTGGGCGGTGCTGATGGCCGGCTTCCAGAGCTGCTCCATCAAGCCTTTGGCCGCCGCCGGAGTCTTGGCCATCGTGTCGTCTAGTGAGTACTGCGCAAACGTCTGATGCCCCAGCAACTGTGCCTTCTCCATCCGGAGCAGGACAATCTCGCGGATCAGGGCCTTGTTGTCGTACTGATTCTCGTTGTCGCCACGGGCGGCCCAGGCTTTGAAGGCCTTCTCCCGCAGGTCGCGCCGGGTGCTCAATTGCAGGAACGGCTCGATGCTGCTGCGTTGCAGGGTGAAGACCCACTTGCCCGCTTTGCCGCGCTGCTTGCCGGTTTCCGCGGCGCTCAAGCGGACGGAGTCGGGCAGACCGGCGAGGTCCTCCTCTTTGTCGAGCACCAGTTCGTAGGCCGCCGTATCGGCCAACAGGTTCTGGGCGAATTGCGTGGTGCGCGACGCCATCGTCTGGTCGATCTCGGCCAAGCGCGACTTCTTTGCTGCGTCCAGCTGCGCGCCGGCGCGGACGAACTGCTTGTAGTAGCGCTCCACGAGACGGAGTTGCTCCGGGTTCAGGCCGGATTCGGTGCGTTTGGCGTTGATGGCTTCGACCCGTTTGAACAGGCCCGCGTTGAGGTAGATGGCGCTGCGATGCTTGGCCAGCAGGGGTGCCGTTTGGCGCGCCACGGCCTGCAATTCCTTGTTGGTGTTGGACTGATTGAGGTTCGAAAACACGGCCCCGACGCGTTGCATGGTGGCCCCGGATCTCTCCAGCGCGGCGATGGTGTTGTCGAAAGTGGGGGCGGCCGCATTGGCCACAATCGAGTCCACCTCGGCCAACTCTTCCCGGATGGCCGCCTGATAGGCGGGCAGGAAATGCTCAGGCTTGATCAGGTCAAACGGCGGCAGCTCAAAAGGTGTCGTCCATTTTGCCAGCAGTGGATTGGTCGTTTGGCCCTCCAAGGGTCCGGTGACTGCCGCGGTGGCCGCGGCGGCGGATAGATTGACGAAGGTGCGTCGTTGCAAGCGTTTCTGGCCCTCTATCGCTATTGTATGCGGAGGATCACGCCAGAGGGCCACAAACGCAGACCGGCCGCGTCCGGACTTGCCGGAGCGGCCGCGTCTTCAAAACAACTTCAGTCGAGCGGAAAGGCTTAGTGGCCCTTCTTTTCCTTGTGCTCGCCCTTCTTGTCCTTGTGGTCTTCCTTCTTGTCCTTCTTGTGGTCGTCGGCGAGGGTCACCGTGGCAGAGCCAACCAGCAGCGTGGTGGCAACAATGGCGGTCCAGAAAGCTTTCATGTTTGAATGTCTCCTTGAGAGTAGTCTGGGGCACCAGATGCGCAACCCCATCTGCAAGGTTTATCGGCCCAATGGCGGCAGGGCTTGAGGGAGCACGTCATTAAAGTTTCTTCGCCTATTCTGGATAAATGGTGCTTGCGGAACCCATTAAAGGCATTCGTCAAAGTTACGAACAGGTGACCGTCCGCACGCGGGCCGAATGGCGGCAGTGGCTGGCGCAGAACCATCCGCGGACCACCAGCATCTGGCTGGTGACGTTCAAGAAGGGCAGCGGACAGCCAACTCTGCCTTATGCAGAGATCGTGGAAGAGGCTCTCTGTTTCGGTTGGGTGGATAGTCGGCCAGCCAAGCTGGATGAGCACCGATCGATGCTGCTGATCTCGCCGCGGCGGCGGGGAAGCGGCTGGTCTCGGGTGAACAAGGAACGCGTTGCGCGGCTGATCGAGAACGGTTTGATGATGCCGCCGGGGCTGGCCAAGATTGAAGGCGCGCAGGCTGATGGGTCCTGGACCGCACTGGACGAAGTGGAGCAGATGGTGATCCCGCCCGATGTAGTGGAGGCGTTAGCCGCCAACTCGGCGGCGCAGGGCTATTTCAACCAGTTCAATGGTTCGTCGATACGCGGCATTCTGCAGTGGATCTCCAGCGCCAAGCGTCCCGAAACCCGGGCTAAGCGAATTGCGGAGACGGTCCGGCTGGCCGCCCAAAATATCAAGGCCAACCAGCCGCTCCCGAAGGCCTAGCTGCCTTCAACGCACCCTAACTAGAGCGACAACTCGCCTTCGTAGAGCATGTCCTTCAGCCGGAACTTGCGCCTGAACTCCAGCGGACCGAGCTTGGTGACGAATTCGATCTCTTTATCGTCGAGCGTGATGGGCACTTCGCGTGAGAACTGGAAGACGGCCGCGCCGTTGGTCAACTGGACTTCGGCGGGCATCATGGGATTTTTGCCTTTGCGCTGAATGGATGTGCCATCCCGCAAGCGTTCGGCAAACTGCTGAGGATCTCCACCTCGGCCACCGGGTCCACGCGAGCCTTCGGGTGCGCTCTCGCCGGCCGGACGGGGAGGACGTGCCCCCGGCAAGCCCAGGACGGCCACGGTGTAGAACTCGCTGTTCTCGGCGAGAATCTTCTTGGCCTGTTCCGCGGTCTCCCATTCGGCACCAAAGCGCTTCTTCAGGATGGCGATGCGGACCGGCTTGGCGCTCATCCAACGGATCTGGGCTGTCAAGGAAGGCACGCCAGCGCCGCCACCACCGGCGGGACCGGCCATGGGGCCACCGCTTCCCATTGCTCCACCACCCATGCCCCCGCCGCCGGGGCCACCCATCCCGCCACCGCCCATTCCACCACCCATGCCACCACCCATGCCACCACCGCCCATGGCACCGCCGCTGGCATCCATACCGCCACCACCGCCGCCGCGTCCACCTCGACCGCCGCGGCCTCGGCCACCGCTCATGTTGTCCATGTTGAAGGAGGACGGGGCGGCCTTGGCCCAAGGCGAATCGGAGAGCATCCTGTCCAGTTCCCGATCGCCCCAGTCACCGGGCTTCTTGTCGATCCAGAAGTCACCAGCCCATAGGGGGCGGGAGGCCATGAAGATTCCAGCCGGGAGGGTGTGAAGCAGCGAGCGTCGAGAAAGCATAATTGATTGATTATCACCGCACCCGGTGGGGTGCGGTTAAGAATTGTGAACTACCATCCCTACTAGGTTCCGGCTATCCCCTAGAATGAGGAAATCGATGGACCACTTGCCCATGATTAGCCCGATGGCAAAACGCCGGTCACGCGGGGCATCCGCTTTGGTGGTGATCGCCGCGCTGGCCCTTGTGACGGCCGGAGCCTACGTCGTGGTGCCGCCGTGGCTCCACCCGCATGACCCCTGGCATTGGCCCGGCGCGGTTCCGCCGGAGCGCGCGGCGCTGGTGCGCGAAGGCGAGCGGCTGTTTAATGAAACGGCGCTGCACCTGGGGCCCACAACGCCCAAGGCGATCTCCGGCAACGGCATGGCGTGCCGCAATTGTCACTTGAGCGGAGGCACGGTCCGCAACGCCATCGGCTTGGTGGGCATCACCCGCCGTTTCCCGCAGTTCAATGCGCGGGCGGGCAAGAAGATTCTCCTGGAAGACCGCATCAATGGCTGCTTTGAGCGCAGCCTGAACGGACGCAGCTTGCCGAACGATAGCCGCGAGATGCGGGCGATGGTGGCCTATATGGGCTGGCTGAGCGAGGAGGTTCCGGCGGACATGAAGAAGATGCCGGGTCAGGGTGTCATGAAGCTGCCCGATCCGCCGCGTGCGGCCAATCCCGATCTGGGAGCCGACGTGTTCCAGCGCAAGTGCGTTAGCTGCCACGGCCCGCAGGGCCAGGGATCGCGCAATGCGGACGGCACGTATCTCTATCCGCCGCTGTGGGGACCGGACAGCTTCAACAATGGCGCGGGGATGCACCGCGTACGGACCGCCGCCGGTTTCATCTACCGCAACATGCCCTTAGGCGACCCGCTGCTGAATGTCGAGGAGTCCTACGACGTCGCGGCGTTCATCAATTCCCAGGCGCGCCCGCAGCGGGCTGGTGTCGAACGCGACTATCCGGACCGCAAGCTGAAACCGTTTGATAGTCCGTATGGACCTTGGGCCGACAGTGAAGACCCGCTGCGCCACAAGTACGGGCCGTTCCCGCGGCCGGTAGGCTCCCAATAGCGGTCGAGGAAGGTTCACAATAGGATTAACGCTATGAACACACGATTCACCTCGCGCCTGATGACCGGCTTTCTGGCCCTGGGCCTGATGGCTTCCCTGCCCGCCGTGGCGGCTGATGACAAGCCCAAGGATGGCAAGCAGTATCACGCCGTTTTCGAGGTTTCAAACGGTGACATCGCCCGGTTGCAGGGCGTGATCCGGAATGTGGACAATCTTCGCCGCGCACTGGGTCCGGATGCGGTCTCCGTCGAAGTGGTGGTGCACGGTGGCGCGATCCTGTCGTTGACCAAGGAGAAGTCCGGCGAGATGGCGGCGGACTACGAGCGTCTCAGCAAGGCCGGCGTGGTGTGGGCCGCCTGCAACAATTCACTCATCAATCGCAAGATCGACAAGAGCGCCCTGCTGCCGTTTGTCACCGTGGTTCCGTCGGGTGTGGCGGAGTTGGTGCAGAAGCAGGCTGAAGGCTGGCAGTACCTGCTCAACAGCGACTAGCCTGCGGCCTCACACTACCTGATACAGTGGTTCAGCTGGCCGTTGGGGCGCGGAGTTTGGTCTGCGCCCCAAATTCCCGCCCAAGTCCGCGGCGCGGTCTGGTTTCCGTCGCAACTTTTTAATCCCTACATCATCCATAATGATATAGGGATTTATGACATCATTACGCGTTTCGTTTACCTCACTCCTGGCGCTTCTTCTGACATCCTCCGTCGCCTGGGGACAAGCCTCCGCCATCAATGGTCAGATCACCGGCACCGTGACGGACCCGACCGGGGCAGCGGTGGCCGGGGCTTCGGTGAAGGTCGCTAACCTTCAGACCGGCTTTACGCAAACCGCTGAAACGACCGCCAACGGACTGTACCGCTTCAACATCCTTCCGCTCGGCAACTATGAAGTGACCACGACTGCCGCTGGCTTTGGCGGCGTCAAGCGCACGGGCATCACGTTGAATGCCGGCAGCACGGTGACGGTGGATGTCACGCTTTCGGTGCAGAATGTCTCGACCGAGATTCTGGTGAGTGCCGCCGCCCCCGCCGTGGACCCCAGCCGGACCGACACGGGTAGCACGCTCAGCTATAACGCCATCAGCAACCTGCCGTTGCTTTCGCGCAACCCCTTTAACTTCATCCTCCAGCAGCCCAACGTCAGTGGGCGCGGCAATACGGAGTTCGGCGTGCCGCGCAAGCTGAACGCCAACGGCTTTAATGGCCGCATCAACTATCAGCTGGATGGCAGCAACAACGTACAGAGCGATCGGGCGGGCATCCGGCTGATGCCGGTGTCGAATACCTGGGTTCAGGAAGTGCAGCAGGTGAGCAACGGCTTTGCGCCGGAGTTCGGCAATACGGTGGGTACGGTGTTCAACACCATCACCAAGTCCGGTGCCAATGAGCTGCATGGCGAAGGCGGTTACATTTTCCGCCGCACGCCCTACAGCGCCCGCCCGGCGCTGCTGGCGGCTGATCGCCCGACGCCGGAAGTGAACGTCAACGCATTCAACGTGGGCGCCGGTGGCCGCATTGTGAAAGACAAGCTGTTCTACTACGGCGCCTATGAGCGCGTGAAGCGCGATCTGCCCGCTACGGTCTCGGTATCGTCGGCCAACGTGGCGGCTCTGGGTCTACCGGCCGAATTCGCCAATGCGATACCGTTCCGCCAGGAAGTGACTTTCTTCATGGCCAAGATGGACTGGCAGTTGAACCAAGCTAATCGTCTCTCGGTGCGCTATAACGGGCACCGCAACAACTCGCCCTACAACGCGGGTGGCGGTTTGGTGCTGGTGTCACAGACTTACAACTTCGTGGATCGCTCCCATGCGGGCGCGGTGCAGTTGGTGACCGTGCTGTCGTCGCGTTCGGTGAATGAGCTGCGCTTCCAGATTCCTTATCGCAGCCAGGCCCAGAACCGTTTTGAGGCCACCGGCACCGGACCCGCGATCACCGTGACCGGAGTGGCAAGTTTCGGCAATTCTCCCAACGTGGGCTTCGTGTATGAAGAACGCACGCCGGAGGTGACGGACAACTTCAGCTACAACCTGTCCAGCCATGCGCTCAAGGCCGGATTTGCCATCCGCGGCATCCGCGACGTCCAGACGCAGGCCACGGCAGCGATCTACACGTTCCCCAATGTGGCCGCCTATCTGGCGGCCAAGAACGGCACCGCACCCAAGGGCTACAACACCTTTGTGCAGACGGTGGGTGAGCCGTCGATCAACTACAATTCGTTGTTCACCAGCCTCTACGGACAGGACACCTGGAAGCCGTGCGCCAACGTCACCATCACCTACGGCTTGCGCTACGACATCTACCGTCCGCCCACCGCGAATGCCAGTTCGCCGTTTGAATACTCGAAGCGCTTCCGGACCGACAAGAACAATTTCGCGCCGCGCCTGGGTGCTGCCGTTGGTTTGGGCAAGTGGGTGGTGCGGGCCAGCGGTGGCATCTTCTACGATCCCTTCCAGACCGACACTTACCGCAAGAGCATCTTGAACAACGGCACGCCCATCTTCTTCAACATCAGCGTGCCGCCCACTTCCGCGTTCGCTCCTAGCTTCCCCGGCGTCTTCAGCGGCATCCCGACCGGATTCGCCTTGCCGCCGCAGGACATCACCACGGTGTCTCCGGACTTTGCGTCGCTTTATTCGGCCAACGCCAATGTGTCGATTAGCCGCGAACTGGCGCGCAACCTGGGCATCTCCGCCACCTATCTGTTCACGCGCGGCAACCGCTTGCCGATCTGGCGCAACATCAACATCGTGCCGGGCCCCAACCGGCTGGCCGATGGCCGGCCGATCTTCGCCGGAGCGCGGGTGAATCCGGCTTTCACCAACATTCTGACGGCTGAATCAGTGGGCCAGTCCAGCTATAACGGCTTAAACATCACGCTGACCAAGCGCTATTCGGCGGGCTTTGAGGTGTTCGGCAGCTACACCTGGTCCCACGCGATCGATGATGCCCCGGAGCAGAACAATATCGACTCGGGCGCTTTTCTGCTGTCTGACCCCACCAACCGCCGCCGTGACCGTGGCAATTCGCTCACGGACCGGCGACATGCCTTCAACGCCAACGCCGTCTGGAGTCCGACGCTGGCCAGCAACAGCCGCGCGCTGCGGTATCTCGCCAACAACAACCGGTTGGCGCTAAGCGGGACGGCGCAAAGCGGCGAGGTCTTCAACATCGGCAGCAACCGCATCCTGAACGGTGATGCTTCCACGGGTGCGGCCTATCAACGGCCGCTCTACATTGGACGCAACACCGTCAATGCGCCTTCGACGTTCCAGTTGGATATGCGCTACGGCCGGATCTTCCCGATCGGGGAGCGTTGGAAGCCGGAGTTCTTTGCCGAAACCACCAACATCTTCAACCACACCAATGTCACCAACCTGAACAGTACAGCCACGGTGGACACGGTGGGCAATATCACGACGCCGCCCAGTTTGGCCTGGAATGGCGCGCTTGATCAGCGCCTGGTGCAGTTCGGGCTGAAGCTGGTGTTCTAAAGCGTTGAGGCTGCCGCAAGCTGGTAGGATCATCGCTAGGATGCAGCGCCGCAGCTTTTTGACGACACCCGCCCTGGCCGGACTGGCCGCTGCGGCCACCACCATGCCCGAGGATCAGCGCGTAGTGGCTTCGGGCGATGGAGTTCCACTCTCGCCCTCGGCTTACGCCCAGTTGCTGGAACGCCTTTCTGGAACGCTGGCGGCCGATGATTATTCTAACGGCGGCGTGATCGCCCAGCTGGAAACCAAGGTGGCCGCTGACCTGGGCAAGGAGCGGGCAGTCTGGCTACCCACCGGTACACTGGCCAATCACCTCGCCATGCGCCTACTGGCCGGTGACCGGAGGCGAGTGCTGGTCCAGCAGGAATGCCATCTGCACAACGATTGTGGCGATTGCTGTGAGACGCTGAGCGGTCTGCATATGATCGGCCTTGCCCCCGGTAGCGCCACCTTCACGCTGGAAGAAGCGCAGCGGATGGCGGAGCGTGGTGCCTCAGGCCGTGTCGCGGTGCCCATCGGCGCGCTGCAAATCGAAACGCCGGTGCGGCGCAAGACGGGCGAGGCGTTTGACCTGGGCGAGATGCGCAAGATCAGCCAGTGGGCCGCCTCCGAGAGGATCGGGCGGCATCTGGATGGCGCTCGGCTGTATCTGGCGGCGGGCTACAGCGGTATCGCTGTCAAGGAGTATGCCGCGCTGTTCGACACCGTCTATGTGTCGATGTACAAGTACTTCAACGCGGCCAGTGGTGCGGTGCTGGCGGGGCCGAAGGCGCTGCTCGACAATCTGTTCCACACGCGCCGCATGTTCGGCGGCGGCCAGCACCAGGCGTGGCCCTTCGCCGCCATCGCGCTACATCACTTCGACGGCTTCCCCGCCCGCTGCGCGAAAGCCGTGGCCGCCTCCGAGCAAGTGATCGCCGGCCTGCAAGCCGACAAGCGCTTCGAGATCCGGCGAGTGCCCAACGGCACCAACATCTTCTTCCTGCGGCTACCGGACGCGGAGGCGGCTGCGTTCCGTCAGCGGGCGAATCAAGCGGGCGTCGAGTTCAGTTCGCCCCGGAATGGGCAGTTTACGGTACAGGTGAATGAGACCTGGAATCGCATCGGAGCGGCTGAGCTGCTGAAGCGCATTCAGCAAGCGAGGGGCTAGACTTACTGCCCCAAGTGCTTCAGCAGGTAGTCCAAGATCACCTGCCGCTCATCGGCCTTCACAGCGGCTCCGCGCGAG
>JAPKYX010000184.1:0-3388 GCA_026394075.1 Acidobacteriota bacterium | reverse complement strand
TCGATCATCGCCGCCCACGAGGCGCGGTCCCGCCGCGTGCCCACCACCACTTCCAGCGCATGGCAGGTGGACCCGCAGGCTCGGCGGAGCGTGATCTTGGGAGCGCCGTCCGGCAATGCGGCGACTGTAGCGGCGGCGTGGGGGAGCGGCTCGGGGATCTTGCCTTTGGAGATGGTGGGTAGCGCCGGAGCTTTGCCTTCGCCCAGAGCGAAAGCGACCACGGCATCGGAGGGTGTGCCGCCAAAGTAGCCACCACCGCCGCCGGCCATGATGGCGACGTATTGCTTGCCGTCCTTGCCTTGATAGGTGATGGGGATGGTGTGGCCATTGGCGTCGATGGGCTGCTCCCAGACGAGGCGGCCGGTCTTGGATTCAAAGGCGCGGAAGCGGCTGTCGTTGGTGGCGGCGATGAAGACCAAGCCACCGGCGGTGGCGATGCTGCCGCCCAGGCTGGGCGCACCGGTGTTCTTGATCCCTTTCTCTTCCAGCGCCGGAATAGTGCCCAGCGGTGTGCGCCAGGCGATGTCGCCGGTTCGAGTGTCAACCGCTACCAGTTCGCCAAACGGTGGATTGGTGCAGGGGATGCGCGTTTCACGATTCCAGAACCGGGCGTAGGGGCCGTATTCTGAGGTTCGGATGTAGGTGGTCTCGCCGGTCTTGGGGTCGGTCTTCTTTTCCATGTGGCCCCACTGGCCCAGGTTATTCACGTTGGTGAACAAGTAGCCCAGTTCCGGATCCACCGATACCCCGCCCCAGCCGCCCCCGCCCAGCGTGCTGGGGAACATGAGCACGTTGCCTTCAAGCGGCATCGGAGCATAGAGCGGGCCGATGGTCATCTTATTGCGCTCAAACAGGTCCTTGCAGAAGGCCGCGTGTTCGGGCGTCAGGTTGTACATCTCTTCCTTCGAGAACGTGACGCGAGACAGCGGCGGGGGCTTCAGCGGGAAGGGCTGTGTGGCGGCGGTCTTTTCACCGGGCACGATGCTTTGGGGCACGGGGCGTTCTTCCATGCCGTAGAGCGGCTCCCCGGTGACGCGGTTAAAGGCGAACAGAATGCCCATCTTGGTGATCTGGGCAACGGCGGGTACGGATTGGCCATTGCGCGCCGCTTCGAACAGCACGGGAGCGGCGGCGGGGTCGAAATCCCACAGGTCATGGTGGACCATTTGCTGATACCACTTCAGCTTTCCGGTGGCCACATCGAGTGCGACCAGGCAGTTGCCGTACAGCCCGTCACCGTGGCGGTCCGCGCCATAGAAATCGCTGGTTGGAGAGCCCAGCGGCACGTACAGCAGGCCGCGTTCCTGATCGAGCGAAAGGAAGCCCCAGGCGTTGGTGCCCGCGCGATTCTTCCAGGCGTCTTTGGGCCAGGTTTCATGGCCGGGTTCGCCCGGGCGCGGGACGGTGTGGAAGGTCCAGCGGAGCTTGCCGGTCTTGGCATCCCAGGCGCGGATGTCGCCATAGGCGCCTTTGGTGGGCTGGCCTTCGCCATTGGCGCTGCCGGTGATCAGCAGGTCTTTGTAGACGGTGGGCGGTGACTGGAGCGAGAGGCGCGCCTCGGTCAGGTCGCCCATTACCCCTTCGCGAAAATCGAGCAGGCCTTCGTTGCCGAAGCTGGGCGCGGGCTTGCCGGTGGTCACATCCAGCGCGACCACGCCACCCTTGACGCCCGCGTAGACACGCCCGTGCGTTTGAGCATCGCCCGGCCAGAACGCGAGCCCGCGCAGTGCCACGCCGGTGGCTGGAAAGTGCCACAGCTTCTCGCCCGTCTCGGGTCGCACGGCGAAGATGCCGTTGGCCGCGGTGACGTACATCACGCCGCCGACGACTACCGGAATGCCTTCCGAGCCCGGCTGTCCGGTGTGGAAGGTCCAGGCGCGCTGGAGGCGATCGACGTTGGTGGTGTTGATCTGCTTGAGCGGCGAAAAGCGCCGGGCGCCGGGGTCGTGGCCGAACATCGGCCAATCGGTTTGGGCCTGCAGTGCGGCCGTGATCAGGAGGACGGTGAGTGGCTTGATAAAGGCGGACATCGGCAAAGGCCAGTATATTCGCGTGCCGCCTAGAATGCGTAGAGGCGCGCGGGATTGTCCGCCAGGATCTGCCGCCGCACGCGGGGATCCGGCGTCCATAGTGGCAGCTGATTCAGGATCGCGCCATCATCGACGGCGTTAAAGGGCACCACATCCGTGGGCCGTCGCCCCGGGCGAGGGGCGGAATCCGGGTGAGGCCAGTCGGTACCCCAGAGGATGCGCTCCGGGTTGGCCGCAATCAAGGCTTCGGCCAAAGGCTTGGCTTCACGGGTGAGCGTCGTGTTCGCGCCGGCGAGTGAGATCTTCACATACGCCTGGCCGCCGCGCACGAGTGAGAGCAGCACGTCGAAGCCCGGCTGGCCGGTGCCCTGCGGCAGTTGCGCGCCGCCGAAGTGGTCGAACACAATGGGCACCTTCGACCGCTGAACCAGCTCGGCGATTCCCGCGATGACGGCCAGATTGGTGAACATCTGGATGTGCCAGCCGCGGTGGGCCACGCGAGCGATCGCGGCTTCTAGACGCGCCCGGCCCTGAGCAGGATCGTTCTGCCCAGCGTTACTTAAGTTGAGGCGGATGCCACGGAAGCCCGCGCGGTGCAGGCGGTTCAGCTCATCTTCGGTGGTCTTGTCATCGATCACGGCGATGCCGCGCGCCGTGCCGCCGCGAGTCTTGAGTCCGGCTAGCGTGGCGGAGTTGTCGGTGCCATAGACGCTGGGTGTGACAATCACCACGCGTTCAATTGCCAACGCACGGTGCAGGGCGGACATCTCTTTAGGGGTGGCGATCTCCGGCGTATAGGAACGGCCCGGCGAGAGGGGAAACTGCGCCGGATCGCCATAGATGTGGGTGTGGCAATCGCAGGCCTGGGCGGGCACTGCAAAGCTGGGCTTGGTGGCGGGCTGTGAGGCCGTGCCGGATGCCGCGCGAGTGAGAAAAGCCGCACTGATGGCGCTTTGGATCAACTGCCGCCGTGAGGTCATGGTGCGGTTGAGTATATCGTCCCGCTCATGGCGCCGTGTCTCGCAGATTCGGCTATTCGGTGAGGAAATCGAGCAGGATGGTTTTGGCCGTCTCGCCCAGTTCGTCCGGGACGACGGAAACGGGATAGTCGCCGTCAGCAAAGCCCGCGCTGAAAGCGATCAGGTTGGCGTGGCTGTCTGCCGGAAGGTCCGCGACGAACCAGGTGGCGTCACTGTCGGAGTCGGTCGCTTCCAGCAGCCGGGTCTGGAGCTCAGTCGGCTCATCTTCACCAACGAGCAAACGGACGACGGATTCATCGAAGAACCCGGCCGCGCCGGAATCTACTTCGATGGCTGAATCCTCGTCCTGTTCGGCATAGCGGAACAGTTCGCTATCGT
>JAPKYX010000256.1 GCA_026394075.1 Acidobacteriota bacterium | reverse complement strand
GCTTGGGGCTTTTTCGCATTCTCGCCAGTATCCCGAAGCTGACGCATGGGGCTGGACCGGGGCCGTATCGACGTGATGGGTATTTACCTGGGCGTCCAGATTCGATAATCTATTCTCACCATGCGCACGATTCGATTGTCCGCTTCTTTGCTGATTCTGCCCGTAGCCCTGCTGCTGGGCGCTGACGAAAAGCACAAGCACGACCACAAGAAGGCCGGCCACGGTGCCCACGTGCACGACACGGCGGAAGTAGACATCGCGGTGGAGGGCAAGGGCGGCGAAATCGAGATCCGCGTGCCCGCCATGGGTGTGGTGGGCTTTGAGTATGTGCCCAAGACGGCCGCCGACAAGAAGAAGCAGGCTGACGCACTGAAGGCAGTGGAAACCAACATCGGCAGCCTGATCGTGTTGGATGCAACGGTCGGCTGCAAGCTGACCCCCAAGGGCAATGTCCACGTGGACCAGGAAGAAGAGGACCACGCGGAAGTGCACGGCAAATTCACCGTGGCCTGCGCGAAGCCTTGGGCGGGCACCAAGGCGACATTTGGTTTCTCGAAAGCCTACAAGGCAGTGGCCAAGGTGAAGGTGCAGGCGGTGGGCAGCTCCGGGTCAACGGGCGCGGAGATTGTGGGCGACAAGGGCTCCGTCACGCTGCCCCGCTAGAATCGCCGTTTCGCGAAAAATCGCGCTGACCGGTTGGTGAAGGCACGAATCAAGCACAATAGTGATCATGGCTGACGCGGTGTCGCTGGTTGATCTGAAGTTTGAGTACCGGAAAGGGCGTCCGGTGCTGGATATTCCCTCCATGCGGGTGGCTGCGGGAGAACGGGTGTTCTTGTTCGGCCCCTCAGGCAGTGGCAAGACCACACTGCTGGGCCTGATGTCTGGCGTGCTCCGCACCACGGTGGGCCAGGTTCAGATCCTGGGCCAGGACCTGGTGAAAATGTCGCCCTCCCAACGGGACGCCTTTAGGGGTAGCCACGTAGGCTACATTTTCCAGCTGTTCAATCTGATCCCCTATTTGACGGTGGAGGAGAACATTACGCTCTCCTGCCGCCTGTCGCCCGAGCGGCGCAAGCGATTGGCAGGCCAGTCTCTGGAGGCGGCGGCGCGCGACGTCGCAGCCCGGTTGGGGATCGACGGCCTTCTCAAAGAGAGCGTCACGGAGTTGAGTGTCGGCCAACAGCAACGAGTTGCCGCCGCGCGGGCGCTGATCGGCACGCCGGAGTTGGTGGTGGCTGATGAACCCACCTCATCGCTTGACCACGACCATCGCGAACGGTTCATCGAACTGCTGTTTGAGGCGACCAAAGCGGCCGGGTCCACGCTGATCTTTGTCAGCCACGACCGGACGCTGCAGCCTCTGTTTGACCGGGCCATTGCGCTGCCGGAGATCAATCGCGCATCGAAACTGGAGGCGGCGGCCTAATATGGTGGTCCTATCACTGGCTTGGCATTCGCTCAAGAACCGCAAGCTGACTACGTGGCTGACGGTGATCTCGATTGCGCTTTCGGTGGCGCTGCTGCTGGGCGTCGAGAATGTGCGCACGGGGGCGCGCGAAAGTTTTTCAAACACCATTTCCGGCACCGACCTGATTGTCGGCGCGCGTGGCGGGTCGTTGCAGTTGCTGCTCTATGCCGTGTTCCGGATGGGCTCGGCCACCAACAACATCACCTACACGAGCTACCAGCACTTCGCACAGCATCCGGCGGTGGCCTGGACCATTCCCTATTCGTTGGGCGATAGCCACCGCGGCTTCCGCGTCGTGGGCACCACCAACGACTTCTACGAGCACTACAAGTTCCGGCGGGACCGCAAGATTGAGTTCGCAGCGGGCAAGATGCCCGACGGCGTTTTTGACGTCGTACTGGGGTCCGACGTGGTGGACACGTTGAAGTACAAGGTGGGCGACAAGATCGTCATCGCGCACGGCATTTCAACCAAGACGATTCAGGACCACGCGGACAAACCGTTCACCGTGGTCGGCATTTTGAAGCGCACGGCGACGCCGGTGGACCGCAGCGTCTACATCTCGCTCTACGGCATTGAAGCGGTCCACATTGATTGGTCCGACGGCGGCCCGCCCATGATCGGCGAAGAAGTCTCCGCCGACAAGATCAAGAAGGACGAGCTGAAGATCAAGCAGATCACGGCCTTCCTGCTGCGCACCAAGTCCCGCATCGACACGCTGCGGTTGCAGCGCGAGGTCTCGACCTTTGAAGATGAGCCGCTGCAGGCGATCATCCCGGGCGTGGCGCTGGCCGAACTGTGGCGCACGATTGGCTTTGCGGAAGATGCGCTGCAAGTGGTGACGCTGTTTGTGCTGATTGTGGGCATGCTGGGGATGCTGGTCTCGCTCTACACTTCGCTCAATGAGCGGCGCCGCGAAATGGCGATTCTGCGCGCCATTGGCGCGGGTCCGATGAAGATCATCTCGCTGCTGGTGCTGGAATCCGGCCTGCTGGCCATCGCGGGCAGCGTGTTGGGGGTGGCCCTCATCTACGGCCTCAGCTTCGTCGCCCAACCCATCGTCGAGCAACAGTTCGGGCTCTACCTCCCGGTGCAGCCGCCCACGTCAACGGGCTATATTTATCTGGCCGCCGTGGTGGTCTCCGGCATCCTGATCGGCTTTGTCCCGGCGGTGAAGGCTTACCGGAATGCCCTGCTCGACGGGCTGAGCGCGCGGCTGTAGGAATCGGCGGAAGCGTTATTCTATTGGTTGAGGTAAGTAGCGATGCCTGTTTATCCGGCAGTTGACCGAAGTCGCGTTGATGAAGCCGTGGAGCGTGCGGTGCTGGCTCTAGCGCCCGACGTTGTGCAGATTCGCTACCAAGTGAGCGAAGACTGGTCAGGCGATCCGGCGCTGTTCTTCAAAGTCGTGCTAACCGATGAAGCTAGCCGTCGAGGGCGGCGAGAAGCAACATTGCGCGCGCGCGCAGTGGTAGACCAGGAGGTCGACCCAGAACAGTTCGGCTATCGGGCCTACTACAACTTCCGCACGCTTTCGGAGCACCTTGAGGTTAAGGACCCAGCCTGGGCGTGAGATGCTCGCCGACGATCTGCTGGAACAGGCACGGCATCTGGCAAACCGGGAGCGACGACGCCCCCGACAGGCAAGTCTGCGCCGCTCAGTGTCGACTGCCTACTATGCGCTGTTTCACCTTCTGATCTCCGAAGCAACGAAGAATTGGAAGCGCCCAGAACAACGGCCGGCCCTAGCCCGGTATTTTGACCATGGAAAAATGCGAAGTGCTTCTGAGAGTAAAGTCGCCGAGTTGAAGAAGGTTAGGCCTCGCTCCCCGTTGGTGGACCATCTTCTGCTTGTCGCTGAAACATTCGTGGACCTTCAGGAGAAACGTCACGTGGCGGACTATAACAATGCCGTCGTGTGGACAAGAAGTGACACGCTCGACCAAGTTGCGAGCGCCGAAGCAGCTTTCACTAGTTGGCGCGCGGTCAGCGACCAAGATCTGGCCCAGGATTATCTCTTATCGCTACTCGGCAGAGGTCGTTAGCGATATCAGTGCGGCCTAAGCCCGCAATCATTCCTTTTGTAGCCGCTTCGCGAGGAAGACTTCCAGCAAAGGCTGGTAAGGCACATCGCGCTGATTGGCCAACACCTTCAGGTCTTCAATCATCGAGACCGGCAACCGCAGGGAGATTGGTTTAAAGCGTCGGCTTCAGGGTGGGAAGCTTCCACCGCTCGGCTTTGGACCAGTCAATGAACTCGGTCGAGTCAGTGACCGCCCAAAACTCACGCTCATCCTCTTCAGAGCTGAATTTAGGCAGAGGCTTCTTCGTGCTGGGCATCGGCATTCTGCTGCTCCTACGGCGCGATCGTCCCCAGCGCCTGCGTAAAGTCATCGAGCAAGTCGCGCCAATCTTCGATGCCAATTGAGACTCGCACCAGCCCATCGGTGACCCCGGCCAGCGCGCAGGCCTCTTCGCTGAAGCCGGAGTGGGTGGTTGATTTGGGGTGACAGGCCAGCGTCTCCACACCACCCAATGAGACCGCGTTGCGGGCGAGTTTGACGGCTCGGAGGAATTGGAAGGCGGCGGGCTTGCCGCCCTTTAGTTCAATGGCGAACATGGCACCGGGGAAGTCGCATTGGGAGCGGAAGATGCGGAGCTGTTCCGGGTCAGTGAATAGCGTGGGGTAGTAGAGCTTGGCCACTTGTGGATGCTCCACCAACTGTTCGGCGATGCGCTGGGCGTTCTTGGATTGCTTGTTCATCCGCAGGTGCACAGTGGGCAGGCGGCTGTCGAGAATCCAGCATTCATCGGGCGCAAGAATGTTGCCGAACAGGCTGCGCTTGCTGCGGATCGGGGCCAGGATGGCCGGGTCCTTCGAGATGGCGACACCGGCCAGCAGATCGCTGAAGCCGCCCAGGTACTTGGTGGCGGAATAGAGCACCACGTCCGCGCCCAGCAGCAACGGGTGCTGGAAGGCGGGGCCCAAGAAAGTGTTGTCCACCATCACCAGGGCTCCACGCTGCTTGGCGGCATTGGCGGCGCTGGCCAAGTCGGTCATCTTCAAGGTCGGGTTGGCCGGGCTTTCGAGCAGGACTACTTTTAGCTTGGGCGTCGTCGCGATGGTCTGCGCGATCAGCGCGGTCTCGCCCGCCACCACCGGGACGCCGATGATGCCCCACGGCTCCAGCACGTCTTCAATCAAGTGCTGGGTGCCGCCGTAGATGGGCACGGTGTAGACCAGAGCATCGCCGGGCTTCAGGTGGGCCATCAGCGCGGTCATGATCGCGGCCATGCCGGAGTTGAAGACCAGCGCGGCATTGGCACCTTCTTCTAGCGGCACCAGGTGATCTTCGGTGATCTGTGCGTTGGGGGTGTTGAAGCGCGAATAGACCAGATCGACTTGTTCACCCGGGTTGAAGGCGGTGCGGCCGGCCATCAGGTTGAACGCGTGCTCAGCGGCCTCCGGGCTTTCGAACACGTAGGTGGAACTACGGAAGACGGCCGGGCGGGCGGAGCCTACCGAGAGTGTGGGGTCGAAGCCACGGGTCAGGACTTCGGTGGTGGGGCGCAAGCGGCGAGGGTGATCGGACATGATGCCTCCATGCCCAGTGTATGTCCGATGGCGGTCCGCTACAGCTTGGCACCCAGGATGGTGGTGGGCCCGCGGCGCCAGAAGCACTCGGGCTCCGGGAAGCCCGCTTCGAGCATGGCCAGCAACTCTTCGCGGACGGAGAAGTAGGTGTCCTCCGCGGCCCAGTCGTCCAGGTTCTGAAAGCCCTGTTCCAGAGTGAAACCTTTGCTGGCCATGAAGGCCGCCCATTGCTGGCGGATCTCCAGCCAGAACGGCCCGGCAGTAGCGTCGTTATTCAAGAAGACGCCGCCGGGACGGATCGCTTGGCGGATCCGGGAACAGACGCGCGTCTTCTCATCTAGCTGAGGAATGTGATGGAGAGCGAAGGCGGAAAGCACGGCGTCCACAGTAGGGAGCTCATCCGCAAAGGAGCCGAGGCTTAACTCGACGCGATCCCGGAAGCGTTCCAGGCGGCCCATGGCGATGTTCAGCATCTCCGGGTCGATGTCGCGGACGATCACCGTCACCTGGGGGAACCGTTCCAGCACCGCCTCGGCCAGTGATCCGGTGCCGCCGCCCAGGTCCACCACCACGGGACGTTCCGCCGTCAGAGCAGCCGCCAGCAGATCGAGTTGCACGCCCCGGCTTTCGTCGTAGTAGGGGATGTAGGTGCGGATGATCCGGTCATACTCCTGCGTGTCGAGCCGGAGATGGGCGGAGACGGAATGTTCGGTGGCCATGATGATCCTATCGGTTAGAATGCCATGGCCACCGGAATTCCTGGCGTGGCGCAGACTTCAAACCGCTAGAAGACAAAGCGCAGACCCAGCATCACGCGCCGGTTGCCGCCATCGGTGGGGCCTTCCAGCAGGAAGCTGGGCGAGGAGAAGACCGCGTCGGGAATGCCCCAATCGCGCGTATTGGTCAGGTTGAAGAAGTTGGCGTGGAACTGCAGGGTGCGGCCCTCACGGACGCGCATGTTCTTGATGATGCCGAGATCGACGCGATTGATGCCGTCAGCGCGCAGGATGTTGCGGCCGGCGTTGCCAACGCCGGTGGGATGGGCGGCGGTGAGGCCGGTAAACAGTGCTCGCCCGCCCGCCGCCTGCACTTCGCGCACGGTCATGGAGCTCAAGTTCAAGCCGGTGTTCAGGTCGGGCCGCGTGGGAGTGCCCACCACATTGCCCGCCGTGCGGCCGCGCGGGTCCGTCCCATTCAGAGCCGTGAACGGCGCCCCGGCCTGGAAGGTGAGGAAGCCGCTGACCTGCCAGCCGCCGGTCAAGCGGCCCAGCAAACCGGACTGGCCGCGGCGGAATGGTAGCTCAAAGACGCCGTTGGTGGTGAAGCGGTGCGGCCGGTCATAGGTGGAGCGGCCCCGGTCGAGATTGCGATTGGTGGGGTCCTGCGGGAAGGCGATCTCACCGCGCGCCGACGGGTTGAAGACCTCGCTCGCACCATCGATGAAGCTGCTCCAGGTGTAGTGCGTGGCAAAGGAGAAGTTGCGCGAGAGACGCTTTTCCAGGCTGGTTTGCAGAGAGTGATAGGTGGACGATGTGCAGTTGCAGCGTTCGCGAATGACGCCGCGGCTGGGGTCCACGCGACGGCCGTTCTGTTCCAGCACCGGCGCATTGCCGTCGATCGATTGGAACAGGCCGGTGCCTTTGGTGCCGACATAGCCCATGCTGGCCGCATAGCCGCCGCCGAGTTCGCGCTGGAACTGCAGCGAAACCTGCTCGGACAGTGGCGCGCGGAAGTCAGCCGAGGTGATGGTGCGGATCAGCAGGTTCGGGTTCGACAGCGGCGGAACTTGCCCGTTACGAATGTTGTTGATTGCGGTAAATGCATTCGGGCGGACGGAGCCCGGCAGCGATGGGTCCACTGGAATGTCGTAGGCGAAGACAAACGGGAACGAACTACCGATGTTGAGCGGGATGTTGAGGTACATCGTGTCGT
>JAPKYX010000105.1 GCA_026394075.1 Acidobacteriota bacterium | reverse complement strand
TTGCCTTCGCTCATCTCCCGCCGCCCGGACCGGTTGTTCCAGCGCGCGGTAACGGGTGATAAGTCGATCGGCAACTCCATCTATCACTCCCTTCAGGTGAAAGTGGAACGCCGCTTCTCCCAAGGCTTGACCTTCCTGTCGGCCTACACCTGGGCCAAGTCCATCTCTGGACCGACCGACATCGGCGGCCAGGTGGGCGGCGGCTCCTTCATCGGCAGCGTGCAGGACATCTACAACCTGCGCGGCGAACGGGCTGTCTCCGGGTTCGACCAGACGCAGCGCTTCGTGATGACCGTGCTCTACGACCTGCCGTTCTACAAGAACGCCCGCGGCGTCAAAGGCGCACTGCTGGGCGGATGGCAGGTTTCCACCATCTCCACCATCCAGAGCGGCTTCCCGGCTCCGGTGACCTTCGGTGTCGATACCACCGCCACGGGCGTCACCTCGCGGCCGGATCTGGTGGCGGGTCAGCGCGGCAACCTGGAGGCTTCCGAGCGCTCCTGGACCCGCTGGTTCAACACCGGTGCCTTCGCGCAAACTCCGTTCGGCCGCTTCGGTACCGCACCTCGCACGGGTGCCATTCGTCTGCCGGGCAACATCAATTCGGACTTCAGCTTCCACAAGCGGGTCCGGGTGGGCGAACAGCGGGCGTTTGAGTTCCGCACGGAGGTCTTCAATCTGTTCAACCACTACAACCCCGACCCGGCCACGGTGGACCTGAACATCCGTTCCCAGACGTTCGGCATGGTGGGCGGCGGCATCCGCGGCATCACCACTCGGGTGATTCAGTTGGGTGGAAAGTTCGTCTTCTAACCTCGACGCAGCGACGAGTGTGAATCGGGCCGGGTACGCCTTCGGGTGCACCCGGCCCTTTTCTTGTTTGCTTTGGCCGATGGTGGCACACAGCCGTGGCCGACTACGAAATCGCCAGTTGGAACTGAAGTGAGACAGCGAAACCAGTCACGTGAGACCGGAGGGGCAAGAAACTGCCTGAAGGGAGAAGTGGTGGCCAGGGAGGGAGTTGGTCTTTTCGGCCTACCTGAATCTAAAGGACTTGTTGATTCTAAAGGCCAATAAAAACCCATAAAAGCCGCCAAAACAAAGCTCGGGGTACAAAATAGGTACAAACTGAGTGGCCGGCAAGCGGCGGCGGCCAGTCGGAAAGGCCACCTACTACCGGACGGAGCGGCAGTACGGCGAACGGTGGTCCCTGAAGGAGCGGCGGCGGCATGCCCGGCTCATCTGTCCGACGAAGCGGCACTACGACACGGCCGGCGAAGCGGTCGATGCTCTGGACGCCGGTTTCGACTGATCCCCGGAACTGAGCGCTACTCACCACCCCGCTGGGCGGCTCCGGCTGGCCAAGGTAAAGGATACCCACCCGCATCCTTTCCGGCACACGCTGGCCACTGAAATTCCTGGTGGCGGGCGGCCACGATTAGCACAAGGTTGTGGAGGCTGGAAGTCTTTGAAAACAGAAGCAAAGAAGATGGTTTCCAGGGATGGAGGTGTTCGCCGTTCCGAACGCCAGAAACCATCGAACGGAACCGGGGAAGTTGGACACCTTCGGGGCAACTATCTCATGGGGGGTCTTGATTTAACTAGAGCAAAAACCTCATAACTGGACTCGTAACGCTCTTGATCAAACAAGAGCTAGAAACGAGACCAAATGACGCAGCAACATATTCAAGAGCGGCTACTCACCGAAGTGCAAATCTTCGAGCGCACCGGCCGTTCCCTTCCATCGCTTCGCCGTGACCGGCTTTTCGGGCGCGGGATTCCGTTTGTCAAAGTCGGGCGGCAAGTCCGTTACCGGGAATCAGACCTCGCGGCATACCTGGAATCCTTGCCCACGTTCGGCGGCGCTCCGCTGCCGGGAAAGAAGGCCGCCTAGGGTGCCCGCAAACAGAACCCCGGCAACGCTTGCAGGCGCGGCCGGGGCGGTAACTCAGAGTGAGGCGCGGACATTTCCAGCGTATCGCGGCGGCGGCTTCGAGTCCATCCACATTGGCCAACTGTGGGCCGGCCTTGGTGGCGGACCTATCCGGCACGGCCGGGCGCGGGCATTCTGGCGCAACGGTGACAACGCCACGGCGGTGTCAATCGACCTGGAGCGGGGGCGCTGGCGTGACCACGTAAGCGGCACCGGCGGCGGGTGTCTCGCCCTGGTGGAAACGGTGCTCTCCTGCTCGCGGGCCGAAGCGCTTCGATGGCTTGAGCAAAACAGCTTCATCGAACCCCGGCGGCTCTCGGTCGTTGACCGGCGGCAGTTCGCGCAACGGCGGGCCGTGGCGGAGGATCACGCTCGCGACGGCTGGCGCTGGTGGCAGGCGCGGCGCTGGCAGCTTGAGGCATGGAAGGCGGCGGCGGACGCGCTGGAAGATTACGGCGCGCTGGCGGCCTATGCGCGGGCGCTGGTCGCCCATGAATCGATCGAACCCGGCGCGCTGGTGGCGGCCTATCAAGCGGCGCGGGCGGCTGATCGGGCGGGCGTCGCGACGCTCATCGGTGAGGCCATCGGTGATGAACGGCGGTGGGACCAGCTGGACCGGCTGGTGCTGGAAGGCATCCGGCGGACCGGCGGACTGGTGGGGGTGGCAGCATGAGCACTCTCGCAAAGCTGACGGCGCGTGGTTATGACGGGCCCCCGGCGGAGGTGGTCCGGGCGGCGCTGCACCTACCAACGGCGACTGGTTGGCCCAAACGACTACCGCTGGGCGATGAACTGCCTGCGGTTGAACAGCTGCAACTGGAGATGCTGCCTGAAGCGTTCCGGCCCCTTGTGGCGGATGTCGCGGAGCGCATGCAAGTCTGCCCTGATTTCGTGGCGGCGCCGCTACTTTGTGGGCTGGCTGGCGCCACCGGACGGCGGGCGCTGATCCAGCCGAAGGTGCTCGACACCAGTTGGACTGAATACGGCAATGTTTGGGGCGGAATCGTCGGGACACCCGGTGCGATGAAGACGCCCACCATCCAAGCGGCACTAGCTGCGTTGAAGGGAGTCCAAGCACGGTGGATCGATGAAGATCTGGAGGCGATGGCCAACTATCGACGCGACGAGGAAGCCTTTGAGCTCCGGGTGAACGGTTGGAGGCAACAGGCCACGCAGGCCGGCAAGCGGGGTACGCCAGCACCGGCAAGGCCTGACAGTGGGCCAGTGCCACCACCAGCGCGGCGACTCATCGTGAATGACGCGACAGCACCGGCCATTCATCAAGTGCTGATCGCAAATCCGGCGGGTGTCTTGATATTCCGCGATGAGCTTTCCGGCTGGTTGTCAGCGATGGAGCAGGAAGGCCGGGCGGATGAACGTGGGTTCTTCCTGGAAGCCTGGAGCGGGCATGGTGCTTTCACCATGGAACGGATCGGCCGCGGCTCGTTGCATGCCAAGGCGCTTTGTGTGTCGGTGTTCGGCGGCATTCAGCCGGACCGCTTGCGCGGCTATTTGGCCGAATCCATGGAAGGTGGCCCGAAGAATGACGGCCTGATGCAACGCTTTCAGGTGTTCGTCTGGCCGGACCCACCGGCTCGGTGGCGCAACGTGGACCGTTTGCCGAACCATTCCGCCATCGAGCGAATAACCGCCATATTCGAAACCATCACCGCGATTGATCCCGATCACCCGTTGCGGTTTAAGTTCTCCCAGGACGGGCAGAAACTGTTCAACACCTGGCATGCCGAACTGGAGCATCGGCTACGGGCTGGCACCCAAAACCCGATCGTTGAATCGCATCTGGCCAAGTATCGCGGCCTGATGCCCAAGCTGGCGATGTTGTTTTACCTGGCCGACGATCCCACCGGCGGCGATGGTTTGATCGGGCTGGCACATGCTCGGCAGGCGGCGACGTGGTGTGAGTACTTGGAGAGCCATGCACGGCGCGTCTATTCGTCGGTGATCTCACCCGAACTTCGGGCGGCACGTACTTTGGCGGAACGGATCGCGGGCGGCGAGATTGGTGCGGATGGTGTGCTCCGGGTGCGGGATATCTACCGCCGGGGCTGGTCCGGCCTGGCCAATCGCCGTGCTGCGATCGCGGCCCTCGAAGTCCTCAGCGATCACCACTACGTGCGGCCGGTGCTCCCTTTGCTTGACAGCGCCGCAATCGGGCGTCCGTCAGAAGAGTTTGAGATCAACCCGAAGGCGCAACGTGGGCGCTAGCCGCTGGCTGAATTGGACGCCGGAGCAAGCCGAAATATTGGGAACGGGGCCGGAGGCGAACCGACAAAACCGACAAAACTCCCCACAATCGACTTCTGTCAGTTTTGTCAGTGTCGGGAGTGGCACTTCTCCTATATTTTCGGCCCCGGCTAACCCTTCGGAACTCTGCAACCGGGCGGGCATCCGCATCCTGCGAACTCCGGCGGGCGGCTACATTGTGGCGATTCCTCGGGCATCAGACGGGCCCGAGGTACGGAGCGCACTAGCCGCCATTAGCATGGCGCAGTGGCCGGTATGGGTGGTGCAATGAAGCGGCCCGACACGATTCGCGCATGGCTTGCGGGAAAGGGCACTTCATGGCAGCAGACCCCGCGCCGCCTCCAGGCTCATGGCGCTGGCGGCCTCATCGATCTCCCGCTGGTCGTAGGCGGCCTGTTGTTGTTCCGTCAGGTAGGTGAAGGAAAGCCGGTGGCCGTCTACCAGCAAGATTTCCATCGTCTCCTGGGTCAGTATGGCCGGCGGGGCCATCTCGCTGACATGGACACTTTGGCCGTTTCCGATCCACCCGAGCGTGCGCCAGTACAGCCAGGCCCGGCCGTCCCGCTCTTCCAAGACCTGGACGTGGTCCATAGGCCCCAAGCTCGCCTGTTCCCGGAAGGGGTCCATTACCACCACCGACAGGCCTTCCGGTGCCCACCGGGCCAGCCAGGCCTGTAGTTCCGTCGGGTTCAACGGCGTTTCCTGAATCGTACCCATTTTTCGAGATCGGGGTGTGCATCACGAGGAATGGCCTTGGTCATCTCCGGGTAAAGGCGTGCGTAAGCGAGAGCGTCTGGCGGGAGTTGCGAAACATCTTGGTCACCAC